>JACQYR010000131.1 GCA_016208115.1 Desulfarculus sp. | reverse complement strand
GCCTCGGGGCGCAGTTGAAAATAACGCAGGTGCACCGTGCCCACCCCGGCCAGGAGCGATTCGCCGTCCTGGGGCGAGAGGCCCAGGGGGCGCACCCTGCGCGCCAGGTCGCTGAGCACCATGTCCACCAGGCGGGCCACGAAGGCCTCCTTGGTGGCGAAGTGGTTGAAGAAGGTGCCCTTGCCCACCCCCGCCGCGGCGGTGATCTCCTCCACCCGGCAGGCCCGCACCCCCCGCCGGGCCATGAGCTTGAGGCCCTCCTCCAATAGCCGCCGCGAGGCGGCCTCCCTTTTGGCCTGGCGGGGTGGCTTGGGGCCTGGTCTGGACTGTTCCGCTGGCATGGCCCTCCCTTTTGGCCACCGGCAACCTGGCCGGCGGCGCATGTCCCACTATGGCCATCAAGGCGACAAAAATGCAAGGGCCTAGCATTTATGCCCTTTGGCGGGCAGAGGGGCTTGACGGCCTATAACCCCTCGGCTATGGTGGATTCATCCTCTTGCCGCAACCACAACCGAAAGTCACGCCATGACCGACGCCGCCGACAAGCCCCACGGGCAAGGAGCAGCCATGAGCATACCACCGGCCGACCGCGAACTCTTCGAGGGCCTGGACCGCGAAAGGCTCTACGAATACCTCTTCATGCAGGTCAAGAACATCTGGCGGGTGGACGGCCTGTACTTTTTGGGCATCGAGAAGCGCCACGGCATGCAGGAGGCCACCGACGTGGACGCCGAGTGCTGGCGCTACATGGGCAAGGCCGAGGCCAAGGAGCTTAAGAAGTTCCTGGGCATAAGCGAGCCCGACCCCGCCCAGACTCTGTTCCTCCTGCGCCATACCTCCTGGGCCGTGAGCCACGAGATGAAATCATTCGAGGTGCGCCCCGACGGCTCGGCGGCCTTCGCGGTTGACCAGTGCCGCACCCAGCTCATCCGCCAGGACAAGGGCCTGGGGCCCCACCCCTGCCGCCAGGTGCGCGAGGGCTATCTGCTGGCCTTTGCCCAGGAGTGCAACCCCAAGGTCAAGGTGGAGTGCGTCTCCTGCCCGCCCACACGCACCACCCAGGAGGTCTGGTGCCGCTGGGTCTTCAACTGGGCCTAGGGCCGGGAACGGGCGGCGGCCTAGTCCCGGAAGGCCAAGTCGGGTGGGGAGGGCCGCGCCATGGCCTGACAGGCAAGGGGGCCGTCCATTGAACATTAATAAATTCCTGACGAGCTGGAACGGAATCCTGTTCATATTGTTCATCGGGATCTATTTGATGTTCCCGGCCCTTAGAAGCGCCCTCGGGGCCGATGACGCCGGCAAGGCCCCGGAGGTAAATCAAATCCAATTGTTCGTGGGGGGCCTGGCGGTGATCTGGGCGCTGAAAGCCATCTGGGGCAAGCTTGGCCAGAAGAAGGACGAGTAGCCGTCAGGCCGGGGCCTGGCCGGGTTGGGCAGGCGGGCGAATCAATAGCCGAGGGAGGACTTCACATGGCCGCCGACGATCTTAACCTCGACGAATGGTTGCACCAGAAGATCTCCTGGATGGTGCGGGAGACCTCCCAGTACTTCGACACCCGGGAGCTTTTGATGCTCTGCCAGACCGTGGCCACCATGCGCCTCAACCAGACCCTGGAGAGGCTCTGCCAGGCCAGGGAGCAGGCGCCAGCCGGCGAGACCAAGGCCGCCGCCAAGAAGCCTGGCAAGTAGCGCCTGCCTGACTAGCAATTGTTGTCAAGCAGGTCGTAAACCGCCAGTCAGCCAGGCCCATGGCCGGCCTGGTGCTTCTTAAGCAGCCTCATTGTCGGGGGCATGGTTATCCCCCTTGACCATGGAGTTGACGAATACCGTGACCAGCACGGCCAGGGTCTCGAAATCCAGCAACTTGGTGGCGTTCTTGTCGAACAGCAGAGTCGCCCGGGCTGGAAATTCCTCGTCCCTATCATAGAAAATCAGTTGTAGCTGAATGTGGGGGAGCAGGTCGAAAAGCAGGCTGACCGAACCCAGGCCCCCTACCCCGCCCGGACGCCCGCCCAGGGATGCCGCCACCCGCAGCAATTCCGGGGTTTGTCCTTGAAAGCGCTTCCGGATCGGCTGCTCCAGGGCGCTGCCGGAATAACCCCCCTGGCCGAACAAGGGGCCGGCCAGTTCGGCGAAAGTCACGAACTCGCCCGCCGGACGGCTGCGGCTTCCAGTCAACAAATACCGGATCAAGGCGCTGCCCGTGACATGGCGAAAGCCCCGGCCATCGGCCCGCTTGACCCCATAATTGGATAGCAGGTATATGGCGCCCAAGAAAGGGACTTGGGCCTCGCCCGCTGGGTTGAGCGCCAGCCCGAGGGCCGTGGCCAAGGCGGCGATATCAGCCTGCCGCAACTCCTGGATCAGGTCTGTGTAGATTTGCTGGTAACCACCGGTTCCCGAGGCGTTTGCCAATTTGCCATCTCCCGCCATGGCGCCCCATGGCCTCCCGCCGCGCTTAGGGCCGCCTCCCCCGGCCCCTGGGACGGGGCGGCCCCCAGGCGGGAATTCCTAGCGAGCCCCTCCGGGAAAGACAAGCAGCATGCGCTGGAAGACCCAGCGCGACCCCTGCCTCTCCAGGATGGCCGACAGGCGCCCCGGGACCGGCACCCGCTGCTGCCGCAAAAGTTCCAGGTCCAGGCCCTCGGGCAACTGGGGCACCACGTAGGCCGTCAAGAGGGCCTCCACCCGGGCCCTGGTCCCTTGGGCCTGCACCTGCACGCCGCGAAAATCAACCCTGGGCGCCTCGGCGGCGGCCAACTCCGGTCCATAGAGGGCGCGCACCCGTTGGCGTCCCACCGTGCGGCGGTTCAGGCCCAGGCCCCGCACCTCCACCTCGGCTTGGTTGTCCAACAGGGACGTGAGATGATGCATGTCCTTGCGGGCCAGTGCCCCCGTGGCGCCCTGCAAGAGCGCGGTGATCTCGGCCTCGGCCTGGGCCGGGGAAGGGGCGG
Source organism: Desulfarculus sp. (assembly GCA_016208115.1). GTDB lineage: Bacteria > Desulfobacterota > Desulfarculia > Desulfarculales > Desulfarculaceae > JACRDC01. Next base: position 6,067 of record JACQYR010000131.1, on the reverse strand, counting down.
CGGCCGGGGCGGCCTTGGGCGCGGGCGCGGCCAGGGCCGGCACGGCCAGCGTCAGCAAGAGCAGGCCTATATACCCAAGAGCCTTGGCCATGCTTGCTTGCCTCTCGTGCCTGGGAAGAGAAGGACCTCGGGCCTTGGGGGACGCTAGTCCTCGCTGTCGGTCTGCAACACCGCCAGGAAGGCCTTCTGGGGGATGGGCACGTTGCCCACCAGCTTCATGCGCTTCTTGCCTTCCTTCTGCTTCTCCAAGAGCTTGCGCTTGCGGCTCACGTCGCCGCCGTAGCACTTGGCGGTGACGTCCTTGCGGTAGGCGCCCACCGTCGAGCGGGCGATGATGGTGCCGCCGATGGCCCCCTGGATGGCGATCTTGAACTGCTGGCGGGGGATGGCGTCCTTGAGCTTGTTGACCGCGTGGAGGGCGCGCAGACGGGCGCGCTCGCGGTGCACCAGGCAGGAGAGCGCATCCACCTTCTCGCCGTTGACCAGGATGTCCAGCTTGACCAGGTCGGTGCCCCGGTAGCCGATCAGCTCGTAGTCAAAGGAGCCGTAGCCCTGGGTGACGGTCTTGAGCTTGTCGTAGAAGTCGTAGATCACCTCGGCCAGGGGCAGCTCGAAACTTAGCTCCACGCGCCCCTTGCTGGGGTAGTGGTAGTTGGGGTTCTCGCCCCGGCGGTCCAGGCACAGCGTCATCACCGCCCCGATGTAGCGCTCGGGCATGAGGATGGAGGCCTTGATGTAGGGTTCCTCGCAGTGCTCGATGCTGGAGGGGTCGGGGAAATAGGCCGGGTTCTCCACCTCCTGCATGGTCTTGTTGTTCAGGTAGACGTGGTAGCGCACGCTGGGCACGGTGAGGATCAGGGACAGGCCGAACTCGCGCTCCAGGCGCTCCTGCACCACCTCCAGGTGAAGAAGGCCCAAAAAGCCGCAGCGGAAGCCGTAGCCCAGGGCCTGGGAGGAATCCTTGTGATAGGTGAGGCTGGCGTCGTTGAGTTTGAGGTTCTCTATGGCGTCCACCAGCTCGGGATAGTCGTCGGTGGCCACGGGGTAGATGGAGGAGAAGACGACGGGCTTGACCTCCTTGAACCCCGGCAGGGGCTCAGAGGCCGGCAGCTCCTCCAGGGTGATGGTGTCGCCGATGTTGGTGTCGGCCACGGTCTTGACCCCGGCGATGACATATCCCACCTGGCCGGCCACGATCTCCTTGGCCGGCACGCGCTTGAGGCCAAAGAGTCCCACCTCCTCCACCTTGTGGGTGGTGCCGGTGTACATGAAACGGATGATGTCGCTGGCCTTCAGGCGCCCGTGCTTGACCCGGATGGAGATGACCGTGCCCCGGTAGGGGTCGTACTGGGCGTCGAAGATGAGGGCCTGCAAGGGGGCCTGGTCGTCCCCCTGGGGCGGGGGCAGCTTGGTTACCACCGCCTCCAGGACGGCCTCGATGTTGGTGCCCTCCTTGGCGCTGATGGCTATGGCCTCGTCGCCGTCCAGGCCCAGGTCCTCGCTGATCTGCAGGCGGGTGGCCTCCACGTCGGCGCTGGGCAGGTCTATCTTGTTGATGACCGGCACCACGGCCAGGTCGTGCTCCAGGGCCAGGTAGAGGTTGGCCAGCGTCTGGGCCTCCACGCCCTGGCTGGCGTCCACCACCAACAGCACCCCCTCGCAGGAGGAGAGCGCCCGGCTCACCTCGTAGGAGAAGTCCACGTGCCCGGGGGTGTCTATGAGGTTGAGCTCGTAGGTCTGGCCATCATTGGCCTTGTAGGGCAGGGTTATGGCCTGGCTCTTGATGGTGATGCCCCGCTCCTGCTCCAGGTAGAGATTGTCCAGGAGCTGGTCGTAGAACTCGCGGTCAGTCACCCCGCCGCAGGCCTGGATCAGCCGGTCGGCCAGGGTGGACTTGCCGTGGTCAATATGGGCTATGATGCTGAAATTTCTGGTATGAGCCCTGTCAGCCAAGCTATTGCCTCTCCCCGTGCCAAGCTGGCCGCCAGCCCTGGCTGTGATCGCAAAGTGTATGGGGCAGGATAACTAACGCCAGGGGTTTCGTCAATTCAAGGCCCGGCGGACCGGGCCGGGGTGTGTACCGTGTTCAACTTTTAGTTGAATACTTTGGAGATGACCGAGCCTACGGAAAAACTGTCCGGGGTAGCCCGGACAACTTGTTGTCCGAGTTGCGCAGCAACAAGAGGTCCCAGTTCAAGGCTGGTTGCCCTGGTTATGGCAGGCAGGTTTAGCGAGGCCCTTCTCAAACCTCTTGCGTCTGACGGCGCCCCGACAACAAGTTGTCGGGGCCACCCCGGAAAAGGCACCCCTGGGCGCCGAAAGCGGCCCCTGAGCTTGGCTTCAGATGGTTGGCGTCCTGTCCGGCTACTCGCCGATCTCCAGGCTTTGGCCTTCCCTGGCCGCCTGCACCGGCAGGCCGGGGCCGGCCTTGCCCTGGGCCAGGGCCACGATCTCGTCCACCTGGTCGTCGGTGCTGGGTCAGGATCAACTGGCCCACCCCGGCCCGCTGGGCCAGATCCACCACCGAGGCCCAGTCGGAGTGCCCCCAGCCCCGGCGTCGGTCCATCTCCTCGGGCAGGTACTGGGCGTCGTGGATCAGCACGTCGGCCCCCTGGCAGAAACGGGCGTAGTCATCGGGGCCATAGGGGCCGGGGCCGTGCAGCTCGTTGTCGGTGAGAAAGACCAGGGCATGGCCCTCCTGCTCGAAACGGAAGCCGATGCCCCCCTGGGGATGGTTCAGCCCCATGGTGAAGACCTGCACCGGCCCCAGGCGGAAGCGGGGTGGGCGCAGGCCCTCGTCGGCCTGGATGCGGGCCGGCAGGTCGCCGAAGGTCACCGGGAAGTTGCCGTCGCCGCGGCGGGCGTCGAAGATGTTGCGCAGGCCCTCCATGCCCCGGGGCCAGCCGCCCACGGCGATGCTGGCGCCGGTGGTGTAAGCCGGCTCGAAAAACAAAAAGCCCAGCAAATGGTCCCAGTGCAGATGGGTCATCAAGAGGCAGATGTCCAAGGGGCCGGGGGCCTCGGTCATTTGCAGGCCCAGGCGGCGGATGCCGGTGCCGGCGTCCAGCACCACCGGCCTTTGCCCTTCGATCTCCAGGCACAGGCAGGTGGTGTTGCCGCCGTGGCGCAGGGTGTCCGGCCCTGGCACGGCGATGGAACCCCTGGTGCCCCAGAAAGTCAGTTTCATCGCTCCCCCAAAAAGTCAAGGCGCAACGGGCGCTATCTACTTAAATCACATCCCCGGCCCCCTTGGCAACCGTTCAGGAGCCGGCCATGGGCCGAGGCGTTACTCGGCCAGACTCCTGGCCGCCAGGCTGATGTCGCCGTAATAGGCCACCGCCCGGCCGCCGGTGTTGTCGGCGTCGGTCATCACCGCCACGGCCCCCATCTCCGGCGGTTCATCGCCGAAGAGCCGGCGGAAGTCCTCCGCCACGTCGCGCTCCTCGCTGAGCCACTGGCCAGCCTGCTCCGGCCCCGAGCGCACAGCCACCATCATGGCGTTGGCGCTGAAGGCGTTGGGCAGATGCTGGCCCTGGGGCAGGCGGTTGGCCCAGATGTAGTTGATGGCCCGGGTGCGCCAGAACAGCGCGCTGGGAAAGACCACGTAGACCCGGGCGGCATAGTCGTCGCCGGCCTTGCCGCGCTCGTCGCCCTGGGGCAGGGTGCCCTCGATCTTCCAGGACCAGCGCAGCAGCGGGTAGCGGCGGGGGTCCAGGCGCAGGGTCTTGACCAGCGCCGAGGCGCTGGCGTCCGCCTCGGCCCGCAGCACCGCGCGCCCCTGGTCTAGAACCAGCTCATAGCGAGTGTGGCCCTTGAATACCTTCTCTTCCCAGCCCCCCAGGTCGCCGGCGCTGAAATGGCCGACCTTGATCTCACCGGCCCAGGCCGGGCCGGCCGCGGCCATGAGCAGGGCCAGAAGCCAGGCCATGGCCAGTGCTCGGGGGGCCAAACGCCTTAATCCTCCGCCCGGGCGCGGGCGGTCAGCCCGGTGACCGAACAATGGATCAAGGCTCCCCGCCAGGCGCCCAGTGGGCCCAGGGCCCCCTGCATGGCCTGCCAGCCCGGGCAGCCCCGGCAGATGAGCCCGCCGGCCTTGAGACAGGGAGGGGCGGCGCCGGGGCGCAGCACCTCCAGGGCCACCGCCTCGTCCACCCTAGACACGCACCAACTCGTAGGCCCTTTGGCCCAGGCCGATCTCCTGGGCGTAGTCCAGTTGGATCTCCCAGTCCACCCGCGGGTAGATGTCGCGGAACTTGTCCTGGCCGGGGGCGTGGGCGTGCTTGAGCTGCGATTGGGCCGAGCCCTGGGCCTGGTTGACCAGGTCGGCCGATGCCTGGTCCAGGGCCACGGGGTCCAGGCTGGCCGCCACCCCCAGGTCAGGCACCATGGCCGCGTCCTGGAAGGGGTAGCAATCGCAGGCCGGGCTGATGTCGGTGAGGAAGTTAAAGAACAGGCCGCGCTCCTCTTTGCCCTTGAGCACCGCCTTGGTGTAGGCCACCATGCGCCGCAAAAACTCGGGTATCTGCATGTCCCACTGAATCTGGATGGCCCCGGTGGGGCAGACCAGGATGCAGTCGCCGCAGCCGATGCACTTCTGGGGGTCCTTGCTGGACTTGAGCGCGGCGTGCTTGGAGCCCAGGGGGGCCTTTTCCTCTGGGCCGCGCTTGACCAGTTGGATGGCCGCGGCCGGGCAGCGCAGGATGCACTCGCCGCAGGCGATGCAGCGGCTGGCCGCGATCTCGGGCGAGACGTTGCTGTGCATGAATAGCTTGCCCCGCCGGCTGGCGGCGCCCATGCCCAGGTTCTTGATGGTGCCGCCGAAGCCGGCCAGCTCGTGGCCCTTGAAGTGGGCCAGGCTGACCAGGTTGTCGGCCTCCACGATCTCGGCGCCGATGTGGGCCTCGGCGCACTCGGGCAGATCCACGCGCACCGCCGTGGAGGAGTGCCCCTTGAGCCCGTCGGCGATAATGAGCGGCGCGCCCATGACGCTGTAGGCGAAACCGTTCTCGGTGGCGGTGATGAGGTGACTGGCCGCCTCGGAGCGGGTGCCCACGTAGAGGGTGTTGCAGTCGGTGAGAAAAGGCTTGCACCCCAGGGCCTTGACCGCGTCCACGAAGCGCCGGGCCAGCACCGGCCTGATGAAGGCCGTGTTGCCCTTCTCGCCGAAGTGAATCTTGATGGCCGTGAGCCCGCCGGGTTTGAGCCGCCCCGCCGGCTCCAGGGCCTGGATCAGGGCGTCTATCTTGTCGTTGAGGGAGCGCTTGGGGTTGGCGCGCAGATCGGCGAAAAAGACCTTGCTGGGCATGGCGCACATGGGCGGTCCTCCTGGCGGCCGGGTTGATTATCTCTCTAGGCTAGGCGAGGGGGCGCCAAGGTGTCAAGCCAGGAGGGGAACCAGGACAGAGGGAAGGGCTCGTTGCGCACGCGGCCATTTTGTGGTCTACCCCAGTGACAGATCTCGTGACAAATTTTCAGGCCTCATCCAGATAACATGCAGTAACCATTAGCGTTAATTGTGACAAAATCGTTGACAAAAAACTGGGCGGCCAGCGCGGGCAGGCGCTGTGCCGCCTCGCAGGCAGTCTGGCTCCATTGTTGGTTCGCGGATCAACTCGGATTCTCGCGGGCCAGGGACAAAGACTCCACCGCCTTCCTTCCCTTTATCAGCGACCCAAGCCCCGTGAACATGAAGGCCATGGCCGCGCCCAGTTGGATGAGCCCCAGGACCATGAACAGGTCGGGCGGCAGGTACACCCCGGCGTTGCGCAGCGCCTTGCCCGCGCCGGTGACCATCAGAAGCGCCAGCAGGCTCCAGCCCCAGGCCCCCCGCGGCCCCCAGGACCAGCCGCCGCCGGCCTGGCGGGCCAAAAGGCCCAGGCGCCAGGCCAACAGGGCCAGGAGCAAGGCAGCGGCCAGGTAGTGCAGGTTGCTGGTCACGAAGAACTCGGCGGTCCAGGCCAGGCCGGGTAGGTCGGCCAGGTAATAGCGCTTCATCATGGGTAACTGGGCCATGCCGCTGAAGATCAAGAGGCCGGTGGCCAGGCCGTAGAGCCAGCGCGCCGGACGT
>JACQYR010000130.1 GCA_016208115.1 Desulfarculus sp. | reverse complement strand
GGCCTGGTGCGCGGGGGCCTCGCCGGGCTTGGTGTAGGTGCTGGGCGAGTTGAGCGGCGAGTACTCCTCGGCGGCGGCGGCGGGCTGGCCGGCCAGAAAGGGCACGCCCAGGGCCATGAGGGCCAGCACGGCGCGCACGGCGATGGGTTGGGGGCGCATGGCTATCCTCCCGCTTTGGGTGGGCGGGGCCTGATTGCCTCGGCGGCGCGGGCGGCCCCTGGGCCTGATTGTGGCCGGCTGGCGGCCCGGCGTCAAGCTGGGCCTGGCCCAGCCGGTGGAGCCGGTGGCCGCGCCGGCCCTAAGGGGCCAGGGAGGGCTTTTGCAGAGCCTGGGGCACCCACCAGCGGATGAAGTTGTGGCTGATGCCCGCCGGGGCCGGCTCGATGCCCTGGAAGCGGGCGTGCACGATGGGCAGCGCGTCGGCCACGTAGAGGAAGGTATAGGGCACGTCCTCGGCCAGGATCTCCTGCACGCGGTCGTAGATGACCTTGCGCTGGCCCTGATCGAAGGTGCGGCGGCCCTGCTCCAGCAGGCGGTCCAGGTCGGGGTTCTGGTAGGCGTTGAAGTTGAGCTTGCCCGGGCCGATGTTGGTGGAGGCGAAGATGTCGTAGAGGTCCGGGTCCTGGGGGATGGTCCAGGCCAGGAGCACGGCGTCGAAGCGGCCCTTGTCAATGAACTCGCGCAGAAAGGCCGCCCACTCCACGATGCGCAGCTCCACCTTGACGCCCACCTCGGCCAAGCGGCGCTGGATGATGACCCCGGCGTTCTGGCGGTAGCGGTTGCCCTGGTTGGTCAATAGCACGAACTGGAAGGGCTGGCCGTCCTTCATGAGCACGCCGTCCGGCCCGGGCAGCCAGCCGGCCTGGGCCAGGAGGTCGCGGGCCTTTTGCGGGTCGTAGGGGTAGCGGCGCACGTGGGGGTTGTGCCAGGTGGTGCCGGGCTTCAGGGGGCCGGTGCACTCCTGGCCCAGGCCCAGCAGCACGCCCTCGATGATCTCCTCCTTGTTGACCGCGTAGGATAGCGCCTGGCGCACGCGTAGGTCCTGGAAGCGCTTGTCGCGCAGGTTCCAGCCGATGTAGTTGTAGGCCGAGGCCAGGTAGCGGTACTTGCGGAAATTCTGCTGGAAGAACGGGGTGTCGGTCTGGCGGCGGTATTGCAGGGCGGTCAACCCCATCCAGTCCACGCCGCCGCTGCGCAACTCCAGGAACAGGGTGGCCATGTCGGGTATGACCCGGTAAATCAGGCTGTCCAGATGGGGACGGCCCTCCCAGTAGTCGGGAAAGTAGGTCAGTTCCACCTTGGAGCCCGGCGTCCAGGACTTGAAGCGGTAGGGGCCGGTGCCGATGGGGTGGCGGTTCAGGGGGGACTTGCGGGGATCCTGGCCCTCCAGCAGGTGGGCCGGCATCTGGGACAGGCTCCAGGAGGCCAGGCCCGGCGCGAAGGGCTCCTTGTAGCGCACGCGGAAGGTGTACTCATCCAGGGCCTCGGCCTGCTCCACCTTGAGGTAGTCGCCGCTGTAGGGGGTGGGGGTGTTGGGGTCGGTCATGAAGCGCCAACTGAACAGGGCGTCGCGGGCGCTGTAGGGGGCGCCGTCGTGGAAGCGCACGTTCTGGCGCAGCTTGAAGGTGATGGTCAGGCCGTCGGGGCTCACCCGCCAGCTCTCGGCCAGGTCGCCCACCAGGTTGAGGTCCTTGTCGTACTTGACCAGGCCGTTGTAGCACTGGCCGCTCATCTCGTGGCTGGCGGCGTCGCTGGTGAGCATGGGGATCATGCTGGTGGCGTCGCCGATGACCCCCACCACGATGCCGTCGCCGTTGTCCGGCTCCTGGCAGGCGGCCGGGCCGGGGGCCAGCCACAGGGCCAGGGCCGCCAGCAATGGGGCCAGCAGGCGGGCCAGGGGCGGGGTCGCTCGGCCAGGCGTGGGCAAAGGTCGCATAAGGGCCAGTCTAGCCGCCCGGCCCCCGGCTTACAAGGCCCTGTGTCGCCGGCTGGCTGGCCTGGTCCTTGGTTGACGCCCGCCGGGGGCCGGTGGTACATAACCTGCGGATACCAGCCAGCGTGCCCCGTTCCAGCGCGGAGGGATGGCCGAGTGGTCTAAGGCGGCGGTCTTGAAAACCGCTGACCGAAAGGTCCGTGGGTTCGAATCCTACTCCCTCCGCCATCAACTTCTTACTCCTACGACAAAATCGTAATCTACCTGTATGGTGTAACCTTTTGCGAAAACCCTTCTCTCCCGCAAGACAGACCGGCCACCGCCCCCCGCCGGCACCTTGTCCGCAAGCCAAAGTCACTACTCGTATTTCGCTGGCCAGGCCGGCCCCTGACGGCGGCCCGGCGGCCAAAAACCCCTTGCAAGTAGCCTGGGCATGCGTTACAGTTACGGCGGCCCTACCGGGGAGAAGTTGCCGTAATTACTAGGTTTGGCGGCTATTCGGAGAGATGACCGAGAGGCCGAAGGTGCTCGCCTGCTAAGCGAGTGTAGGGTGTAAAGCTCTACCGAGGGTTCGAATCCCTCTCTCTCCGCCACCTTGCTCCCCAGCGCAGACGCGGCCCGGGCTTCCCAGCCCCGGGCCTTATCTGTTAGGGGCCGTTACACGCCGGCCATCCCTAGCCGCCTTTGGCGCGGCCCCCGGAGGCCCCCTTGCTCTTCGCCCAGATCATAGCCTTCATCCTGGTCATGGCCGTCTTCGAGTCCTACCGGCCCGGCGCGCCGGCCCTGGGGCCGGGTGAGAGCCTGGTGGCGGCGGCGGCGCTGTTGTTGTAAGCTGCACCTGCTGGGCCTCATCTGCCTGCTGGGCATGTTCACGGTGCTGGACCTCAAGGCCCACTGGCTGTCCCTGCCCCTGGTGGCCGGCTCCGAGGCCCTGGGCGGGCTCTTCGCGGCCGGGCTCTACTTCCTGCACCTGGCCGTGGTGTGGTCGGCGGCCCATGCGGTGGAGCGGGTGGCCCTGGGCCAGGACCTGGACCTGGGCGCCTACGTGGCCGGGCAACTGCGCCTGGCCGCGCCGGTGGCCTTTCCCTGGCTGGGGGTCTCCCTGGTGCGCGACCTTTTGGCCCTGTTCTGGCCCCGGGCGGCGGCCTGGCTGAACAGCGGCCTGGTCGATTTGTTGTGCAGCGCCCTGGCCATGGCCGGGCTGACCCTGGCTTTCCCGCCCCTGGTGCGCCACTGGTGGGGTTGCCGGCCCCTGCCCCCCGGCCCCCGGCGGCAATTGGCCAGCGCGGTGCTGGCCCAGGCCGGCGTGCGGGTGGGGGAGATACTCTATTGGCCGGTGCTGGGCGGACGCATGCTCACCGCTGGCATCCTGGGCCTGGTGCCCCGCCTCAACTACCTGCTCATCACCCCCGCCCTGGCCGAGGCCCTGACCGCCGAGGAACTGGCCGGGGTGGTGGCCCACGAGGCCGGCCACGTGCGCCACCGCCACCTGCTGTACTACCTGTTCTTCTTCCTGGGCTTTTTTGTGCTGGCCTACGCCCTGGCCGAGCCCCTGGCCCTGTTGACCAACGCCCTGCTCTACGGCCTGACCGGCACCTCTTGGGGCCTGGAGCTGCTGGGCAACCAGGGCGGGGGGCAGGGCTGGCTCAGCGCCCTGCTATCATTGCCCCTGGTGCTGCTGTTGGTGCTCTACGTGCGCTTCGTGATGGGCTTTTTCATGCGCCACTTCGAGCGCCAGGCCGATTTCTTCGCCATGGACCTCCTGGGCGGCCCGCGGCCCATCGCCGAGGCCCTGGAGCGGGTGGCCCGCCTGAGCGGCGATAGCCGCCAGGTGCCCTCCTGGCACCACTTCTCCATCGCCCAGCGCAGCCAGGCCCTGTGGGCCAACGCCGGCCAGCCCCAGGCCGCCCAGCGGGAGGGCCGCCTGCTCAGCCGGGCCTTGGCCCTGTACCTGGTGGGCCTGACCCTGGTGGCAGGCTTGGGCTGGGGCGCCCAGGCCCTGGACCTGGGCCAGGGGCTCAGGCAGGCCCTGGTGCTGCGTCTGCTGGAGGACCGCCTGCAACACGGCTCCCGGGACGCCCAGGCCTACCTGGCCCTGGGCGGCCTGCGCTACGAGCAGGGCGACGAGGCCGGGGCCTTGCATGACCTGCGCCTGGCCCAGGCCCTGGCCCCCCGCGACGCCGAGGTGCTCAACTCCCTGGCCTGGGTGCTGGCCACGGCTCGGCGGGAGGAGCTGCGCTCGCCGGCCGAGGCCCTGGAACTGGCCCAGGCGGCGGTGGCCCTGGCCCCGCGCCCCCACATCTGGGACACCCTGGCCGAGGCCTACCTGCAAAACGGCCAGCCCCAGCGCGCCCTGGCCGCCGGCCGCGCGGCCCTGGCCGCCGGCCCCCGCGAGCGCCTGGACTACTACCAGGCCCAGTTGGAGCGCTTCGCGCAGGCCGCCCGCCAGGCCGGCCCGGGGCGGGAGCCATGAGCCGCCACCTGGCCATCATCGGTCTGGACTGCGCCGAGCCCTCCCTGGTCTTCGGACCTTGGCGGCCGCGCCTGCCCCACCTGGCGGCCCTCATGGGGCGGGGGCGCTGGGGACGACTGGCCAGTTGCCACCCGCCCATCACCGTGCCGGCCTGGGCCTGTATGGCCAGCGGCCTGGACCCCGGGCAACTGGGCCTCTACGGCTTCCACAACCGCGCGGGCCACCACTACGGCGAGCTGGCCCTGGCCAGCCAGGCCGACCTCCAGGCCCCCTGCCTGTGGGACCTGGCCGGGGCGGCCGGTCTGACCTCGGTGGTGCTGGGGGTGCCACTGACCTATCCCCCCCGGCCCATCCGGGGCGCCCTGGTGGCCGGCTTCCCGGCCCCGGCGGGAGCGGCGCTCACCTGGCCGCGCAGCTTGGGTCCCCTGCTGGAGCGTTGGGCCGGCGGCCCCTACCTGCCCGACATCGAGGGCTTCCGGCATCTTAAGCCGGCGGACCTGCTGGCCCAGGCAGAGACCATGGCCCGCCGGCGCTTCGCCGTGGCCCAGGGCCTCTACCGCCAGTATGGGCCCGAGGTCTTCATGCTGGTGGAGATGTCCAGCGACCGGGTGCAGCACGCCCTCTGGGACGCACACGGCCCCGGCCAGGAGGCCATCGCCCGGCACTACGAGGTGCTGGACGGCCTGGTGGGCGATCCCGCGGGCGCCGTGCCGCCCGCCGAGGCGGCGGCTCTCAAGGCCGAAATCACCGCCCGCCTGGAGGCCATGCCCGGCCCCGATGGCCGGCCCCTGGGCAACCAGGTGCTGGACCCAACGGTCATCTATCGCCAGACCCGGGGCTGCCCGCCGGACCTGATGCTCTACCCCGGCGGCCTGTCCTGGCGGGCCTCGGGCCTGGTGCAGCCGGGCGAGGGCGCCGGCTTCTTCCTGGCTCACAACGACACCGGCCCCGACCAGGCCAACCACGCCCCCCAGGGTATACTCATCGCCGGCCTGGCCGGTGGTGGTACACTGGCCCAGGCCGGCCAGGAGGTGACGGGGGCCTCCCTCCACGACGTGCTGCCCAGCGCGCTGGCCTGGCTGGGCATCCAAAATCTGGACCGCGAGGCCGGCCCGGGCCGGGCCTGGAGGTGGCTATGCTGAACTGGCAGACCCTGGCGGGGCTGGCCATCAGCCTCGTTTGCCTGGGCTACGTGCTCATGGACGTGGACTTCGGCCAGCTCTGGGAGCTGGTGCGCGGCCTGAACTGGCTCTACGCCTTGGCGGTCAACGCCCTACTGGCCTTTAGCTTCTGGGCCCGCGCCCACCGCTGGCGCCTGCTTTTGGCCCCGGTGAAGGACTGCCGCCTGGGCGGCCTGTGGGACGCCAACCTCATCGGCTTCATGGCCAACAACGTGCTGCCCGCCCGCCTGGGCGAGTTCGTGCGCGCCTTCACGGCCCAGCAACTGGCGGGGGTGCCGGCCTCCAGCGCTCTGGCCACCATCGTGGTGGAGCGCATCCTGGACGGACTGACCCTCTTGTTGGTCCTCTTCGCCACCCTGATCTTCGCCGACCCGGCGGCCAGCGCCGGGGCCTTCAGCGTGGGCTACATGCGCGGCGCCGGCTACACCCTGCTGGCCGGCTATCTGGCGGTGCTGACCATGCTCTTTGCCCTGTGGCGCTGGCCCACGGCCACCATGGGCACCCTGTGCCGCCTGGCCGGGCGGTTCTCGCCCCGCCTGGGTCAGGCCCTGGAGGGCATCCTGACCATGTTCCACCAGGGCCTCACGGTGCTGGGGCAGACCCACCACCTGCCCCTGCTCATCGTCTACACCCTGGGGGTCTGGGTGCCCTGCCTGGTGGAGTATTGGATCTTCCTGCCGGCCGTGGGCCTGCCTCTGGGTCTTTTCCTGGCCAGCATGGCCTTCGTGGGGGCCTCCCTGGCCGCGGCGGTGCCAGCCGGGCCTGGCTACGTGGGCACCTTCCAGTTGGCCTGCCTGTGGGCCATGATGATGGCCGGCGCCCCCCAGCAGGCCGCCGCCAACTTCGCCCTGTTGTTCTGGGCGGTGCAGTACTTCCCGCTTACCACCGCCGGGCTGATTATCATGTGGCGCCGGGGCCTGACCCTCAAGGGCCTGCGCCAGGCCAAGCAGGCCGAGCCATCCCCGCCCCTGAATTAAATCCAAAGCCTAGCTAATTTCTCTGGCATCCTTGCTATCAGTAATTAACCTTAAGTAACCAGCCCCACCGCCAAGGCGGTCAGGCGAGGCGTTATGTGGTATAGTAATACCTAAATACTTAAATACCCCGGGGCCGCCGCCCCCGGAGACCCGCCAACCCTTGCCAGCGAGGAAACCCATGCCCGCAGAAGACATCCAGACCAAATTGGACGACAAGGCCCCCAAAAAGGCCGACCCCAAGACCGTGAGCGTGGACCAGGCCACCATCCAGATGCTGCAAAAGGCCCAGGCCGACGGCTGCGAGACCATCTTCGACCGCGCCGTGACCATGAAGCCCTGCAACATCGGCGAGCAGGGCACCTGCTGCAAGATGTGCGCGCAAGGTCCCTGCCGCCTGCCCCTGCCCAAGAAGGGCATCGAGGGCATTGACTCCCGCCGGGGCCTGTGCGGGGCCACGCCCGAGACCATCGCCGCCCGCAACTTCGCGCGCATGGTGGCCGCCGGCTCGGCCGCCCACAGCGACCACAGCAAGGGCGTGGCCAAGGTCTTTTTGGCCGCCGCCCGTAAGGAGGCCCCGGACTACCAGATCAAGGACACCGAGAAGCTCCTGGAAATCGCCCCCTACTTCGGCGTGCCCACCACCGTGGTCAAGGACGGCGTGGAAACCCAGCGCGACATCTACGAAATAGCCGTGGAGGTGGGCGAGATCGCCATGGCCCAGTGGGGCCAGCAGGAGGGCGAGATACTCTACGCCAAGCGCGCGCCAGCGGCCCGCTACGAGCTGTGGAAGAAGCTGGGCGTCATCCCCAAGGGCATTGACTGCGAGATCGTCAACATCATGCACCGCACCCACATGGGCTGCGACCAGGACTACCGGAACATCATCAAGCAGTGCTCCCGCGCCGCCCTAGCCGACGGCTGGGCCGGCTCCATGATGGGCACCGACCTGCAGGACGTGCTCTTCGGCACCCCCTACCCCACCCAGGGCGAGATCAACCTGGGCGTCTTGAAGCCCGACCACGTCAACGTGCTGGTCCACGGCCACGAGCCCCTGCTCTCGGAGATGATCGTCATCGCCTGCCAGGACCCCGAGCTTATCGAGTACGCCAAGAGCAAGGGCGCCAAGGGCCTGGTGCTGGCCGGCCTGTGCTGCACGGCCAACGAGATTTTGGTGCGCCACGGTATGCCCGTGGCCGGCAACTACCTCCAGCAGGAGCTGGCCATCGTCACCGGCTGCGTTGACGCGGTGATCGTGGACGTGCAGTGCATCATGGAGAACATCGCCAACGTGGCCAAGTGCTACCACACCAAAATCATCACCACCGACCCCCGGGCCATGATCGAATCCGGCGACGTCACCCACATCGAGTTCGACGAGCACCACGCCCTAGACGACGCCAAGCGCATCGTGCGCACCGCCATAGACAACTACCCCAACCGCAAGAGCGAGCCCATGGTGCCCAAGGCCAAGGAAAAGATGGTGGTGGGCTTCTCCTCCGAGGCCATCGCCTACCACCTGGGCGGCACCTTCCGCGGCTCCTACGTGCCCCTTAACGACAACATCATCAACGGCCGCATCCGGGGCATCGCCGGCGTGGTGGGCTGCAACAACGCCCGCAGCGTGCACGACTCGGTGAGCCTGACCCTCATCAAGGAGCTCTTGAAGAACGACGTCATCGTGCTCACCACCGGCTGCTCGGCCATGGCCTGCGGCAAGGCCGGCCTGCTGGCGCCCGAGTCCGCCAAGGTCTTCTGCGGCCCCGGCCTGGCCGAGGTCTGCGAGACCGTGGGCATCCCCCCGGTGCTGCACATGGGCGCCTGCGTGGACAACTCCCGCATCCTGGTGGCCGCCACCGAGGTGGTCAAGGCCGGCGGCCTGGGCAAGGACCTCAGCGACCTGCCGGCCGCCGGCTGCGCCCCCGAGTGGATGAGCGAAAAGGCCATCGCCATCGGCCACTACTTCGTGGCCTCGGGCGTCTACACCATCTTCGGCGGCAGCCTGCCCGTCACCGGCGCCCCCCGCTTCATGAAGCACCTCTTCGAGGAGTTGGAAGACATCTACGGCGGCAAGTGGGACCTGGTCATTGACCCCCACGAGATGGCCCGGCGCATCATCGCCCACATAGACAAGAAGCGTAAGGCGCTCGGCCTGGACAAGGCCAAGGAGCGCGTGCTCATGGACATGAGCGACCGCCAAAAACTCGCGGCGGCGTAAGAAGATAAGAGTGGGGGGACCCTTTCTTGAAAGAAAGGTTCCCCCCACACCCCCTCCCAAAGAACTTTATGGGGTGGGCGAATTGGCGCCCGCGCGTAGCGCGGGCGCCAATTCGCCCACCCCTAAAATCTTGGGAAGAGGAGTGGGGCGAGACTTGCTTGTCAAGCAGGGGCTGGAACAGCCAAGGCCGCCACCAATCGCCGCCAGGTTCCACGCCCCTGGCCACCCTTCCGCCCATGGGGTACGCTTTCATAAATAACAAGGGAGGCCCCAACCGACATGACCCTCCGTGCTTGCCTCATAGTCGTTCTGACCGCCCTGGCCTGCCTGCCGTCGCCAGGGGAGGCCCTGGCCCTGGGCCAGCCGCTCTCCCCCAGCCCCCAGGAGCGCCAGGCCCTGGAGCGGGCCAAGGGCAAGCTGCCGGGGACAATCGTCTTCGCCTCGCGCCGCGACGGCAAGTGGCGGCTCTACCGGGTGGGCGCCGACGGCACGGGGCTCACCCGCCTTTCCACCCACCAGGCCAACGAGCGGCGGCCCTATTTCTGCCAGGGCGGCAAGGTGCTCTTCTTCCAGTCCGACCGCGGCGGGCGCGTGCAGGTCTGGCGCTCCGACCCCAGCCTGGGCGGGGCCAAGCTGGTCTCGCCTGCCGGGCGCGCCGAATGGCTGCACGGGGTCAGCGAGGACGGCAAGCGCCTGTTGGTGCGCACCGGCGACCAGCCCGGCGACTATCTGCTGCGCTTTCTGGACTCTGGCCGCGAGGTGGCGGTGGACTTCCCCGGCTGGGGGGCCAGGCAAGGCTGGGTGGACGCGGTGCTCTCGCCCGACGGCCGGCGCCTGGGGGTGCTCTTCCAGCCCCGGGAGGGCGGCCAGCCCAAACAGGCGGTGTACTACATGGAGGTGGATGACCAGGGCCGCCTGCACGGCATCCGGGAGGTCTCCGACGGCTGCGTGGTGGGCTGGCGCCCCGACTCCCAGGCCTTTCTGACCTGCCGGCGCACCCCGGCCGGCACAAGCCTGTGTCTGGCCAGCCCCGACGGCCACAAGGAGCGTCTGACCGAGGGCCGCCAGTGGGAATACTGGCCGGCCTTTTCGCCCGACGGCCAGCATATCGTCTATGGGGCCAGCCCCAGCGACCAGCACGACAGCGACACCGGCAACTACGAGATATACGTGCGCCGCGCCCAGGGCGGCGAGCCGCTCCGGCTCACCTTCCACAGCGCCTCGGACCTGGAGCCGGCCTGGGGGACCGCCTCTGGCGGCGGCCAGGCCGCCCCGGCGGCCGAGCTGCTCTACGAGGCCGAGGCTTACAACCATCCCCCCGGCCAGGTGGTGGCCGACGGCCAGGCCAGCGAGGGCAGGGCCGTGCTGGTGCCCCGGCAGTCGCCAGGCGGCGGGGTCATCCACGGCCAATACGACTTCCTGCCCGCCGGCTCCTATGTGGCCCGCTTCCGGCTAAGGGTGGCGGCGGTGGGCGGCCAGGGGCCGCTGGCCCGCCTGGACGTGGCCAGGGGCGGCGGCAAGGTGCTGGTCAGCCGCGAGGTAAGGCCCAAGGACCTGCCCGGCGGCGGCTACGCCGATATCGAACTGGCCTTTGACCTGGACCAGCCCGACAAGGACCTGGAGTGCCGGGTGGCCTTCATCCCCGGCGCGGCCGACCTCTACATAGACCGCATCACCGTGACCGCCGCCCCCCCGGGCCTGGGCGGCTACCTCAAGCGCCTGCTGAACAAGTCCCTGGGCCGGGGGGAATAGGGGGGACTGGCCGCGCCGAATTTTGCTCGTCGCATCTCGACGTCAAGCAATAGTGTCATTGCGAGGAGCATCCCGGCAGGGATGCGACGCGGCAATCCACCATACTTATCGTTTTGCTGCCCTGCGGCTCCGCATCGGGCAATCAGGAGAAAGTAGGGTGGATTGCTTCGCTGACGCTCGCAATGACACTATCCCGGTATGGCAGAAAGGCTCGCACCATCTGTCCCGCGATCGCCACGGCGGCTGACACCGCCTCGCAATGACTCCGGGGGGCGGGAGCCCCTCAACGGGAGCCGCCGGCGCTGGCTGGAACCACGGCGCCAACCGACCCGTTTACGCCAGCCGCGGCTCGCGGCCCGGGGTCCCCAAGAAAACGCAGTTTTCTTGGGGTGGGGGCTCAGGCGAATTCGTAGCGGAAGGCCAGGTCCAGGCGCTTGTCCATCTCGGGCAAGAGGCTGGTTTCGATGTGCTTTAGCAGGGGGCCGGTGTCGGCCAGGTGGTCGCCCAACATGGTGGAGGCGAAGTAGGCCAGGGCCTCCTGGGGGTTGCCCTTGTCGTAGTCCAGGTACCAGTCCAGGCGGGCCAGGACCTGCTTGAGGGGGTCGGTGGCCTCCTCGTAGAGCTGGGAGTAGCTGAGGGAGAAACAGGGCAGCAGAAGGCCGCGCAGGAACTCGCTGAGGCCCATGCTGGCCAGGCGCTGGTCGGCCTCCAGGCGTTCCAGGGCGTGCAGGGCCAGGATGATGGGCAGCTCGTCGGTGAGGGTCTGGGTGAGCGAGAGGCGGTCCTTCTTGCTCAAGGGGCCGGCGGCCTGGGCCAGGGCCGAGGCCTGGGCCGGCAGGTCGCGGGTCATCAGGCCGTAGATGCGCAGGCACAGACGGTGCAGGCGGAAGAGGTCCAGGGGACGGGCGGGTATGGCCCCCTCCAGGGGGGGCAGGTCGGCGGCTAGCTGATTATCGCGGGACAAGTTGTTTCCTCGCTGCCAATTATTAGCGGTGGGCTGCCATCTTATACCCGGCGGGCGCGCCCCTGGCAAGAGGCGGGGCTTGGGTGCCGCCGTCTGATCGTGTTAGTTTATTCTAATACAATTCTCCACAGGGGAGGCGGGCAAGGTGAACTGGCGCGAAATTTACGATAAACGGTTGCAGACCCCGGGCCGGGCGCTCAGGGTGGTGAAAAGGGGCCAGCGGGTCTTCGTGGGCACGGCCTGCGCCGAGCCCCGCGCCCTGGTCAAGGCCCTCTTGAAGCGGGCCGACGACCTGCACGACGTGGAGATACTGCACTTCGTCACCCTGGGGCAGGCCGACTTCACCGACACCCGCTTCGACCGCCGCTTTAGGCACAATACCTTCTTCGTGGGGCCGGCCACCCGCGAGGCGGTGCGCGAGGCCAAGGCCGACTACACGCCCATCTTCATGCACCAGATCGGGCCGCTGTTCCGCCGGCGCGAGCTGGAGCTGGACGTGGCCCTGATCCAGGTCAGCCCCCCGGATGACCACGGCTTCGTCTCCCTGGGCATCGGGGTGGACGTGTCGCGCTCGGCGGCCGAGAGCGCCCGCCACGTCATAGCCCAGGTCAACCGCCACATGCCGCGCACCCTGGGCAATTCCTTTTTGCACGTGCGCTCGATACATTCCTTCGTGGAGCACGACGAGCCCCTGACCGAGTTCATGTACCCCGAGCCCGACCAGGTGGGGCAGAAAATCGGCGAGCACGCGGCCAAGCTCATCAGCGACGGCGACACCCTGCACATCGGCTACGGCCACATCGCCTACGGGGTGCTCAGGCACCTGGGGGAAAAGCGCGACCTGGGCCTGCACACCGAGGTGGTCTCCGACGCGGTGATTGATTTGATCGAGGAGGGGATCATCACCGGCGCGCGCAAGACGCTTCTTCCCGGACGCATCGTCTGCTCGTTTTGCATTGGCAGCCGGCGCATGTACAAGTACCTGGACATGAACCCCAGTTTTCTCTTTTTGCCCAGCGAGCAGGTTTATAACCCCCTGGAGATCGCCAAGAACGACCGCATGGTCAGCATCGGCACCGCCCAGGAGGTGGACCTGACCGGCCAGGTCTCCAGCGAGCCGGCGGGCTATCAGTTCTACTCGGGCATCGGTGGGCGCCTGGACTTCATCCGGGGGGCGGCCATGAGCAAGGGCGGCCGGGCCATCATGGTGGTGCCCTCCACCGACAAGACCGGCCAGAAGAGCCGCATCGTGCACCGCCTGGCCGAGGGCGCCGGGGTGGTGGCCACCCGGGGCGACGTGGACTACGTGGTCACCGAGTACGGCATCGCCTTTCTGCACGGCCGCACCATCCGCGAGCGGGCCATGGCGCTCATCAACATCGCCCACCCCCGCTTCCGCCAGGAGCTCTTGAAGAAGGCCAAGGAAAAGGCCTACGTCTACCCCGACCAGATACTCTTGCACGCCGAGCAGGACCTCTACCCCCAGTGGGCCGAGAGCGAGGAGGTGGCCAAGGACGGCCTGCCCATCCACATCCGGCCCATCAAGCCCACCGACGAGGTCTTGATGCAGGAATTCTTCTATTCCCAGAGCGACGAGACCATCTACAACCGCTACTTCAGGCCGGTGCGCGCCCTGCCCCACGTCACGGCCCAGGGCCTGGTCAACCTGGACTACACCCAGCGCATGGCCCTGGTGGCCACCACCGGCCCCATCGGCAAGGAGAAGATCGTCGGCATCGGCTACTACTCCCTGGGCGATCCTAGCGGCCTGGCCGAGGTGGCCTACACCATCCACGACGAGTTCCAGGGCCTGGGCCTGGGCAGCATCCTGCAGGACCACCTGACGGCCTATGCCAAGAAAAAGGGCGTGCCCGGCTTCTGGGCGCTCTCCTTCGGCTCCAACAAGGCCATGCTCAGCGTCTTCGGCAAGCTGGGTCCCTACAGCAAGACGGTCATCGAGCCGGGCATCTGGCGGGTGGAGCACCGCTTCGCCTCGTGATAAGCTTGTGGCACTTCGCCGCCAAAGCTCCGCGATGATGGCTGCGTGACCGCGGTTGCCGCCTTGCCACAGGGGGGGCCTGTCCATGCCATATGCCGACACCTCGGAAACCCATTTCGCTCCGGCCGCGCGCGCCAGCCTGCCGGAGGTCAGCCGCCAGGCTCGGGCCGTGTCCCAGGCCCCCCAATTGGGCCGCCTGCTGGACCAGGTGCCCAACCTGCTTTTGGTGCTCAACCGCCACCGCCAGGCGGTCTACAGCAACCAAAGCCTGCTGGACCTCCTGGGCCTGGACAGCGAGGACCCCCTGCTGGGCCAGCGCCCGGGTGAGATAATGAACTGCGTGCACTGCCGGGAGATGCCCGGCGGTTGCGGCACCAGCGAGGCCTGCCGCCACTGCGGGGCGGCCCTGGCCATCCTGGCCAGCCTGGAGGGCCAGCGGGCCGTGCGCGAGTGCCGGCTGACCGTGCGGCGCCCCGAGGGCTTTCAGGAATCCCTGGACCTGCAGGTGTGGGCCACCCCCCTGACCCTGGAGGGCGAGCCCTACACCTTCGTGGCCATCTCCGACCTGAGCGACCAGAAGCGCCGCCGCGCCCTGGAGCGCCTGTTCTTCCACGACATCCTCAACACCGCCGGCGGCCTGATGGGCCTGACCGCCCTGCTCAAGGAGCCCGGGCAGGCCGACCTGCCAGCCCTGGCCAAGAGCATGCGCCTGGCCGCCGAGCAACTGGTGCAGGAGATCCAGGCCCAGCGCGACCTGGCGGCGGCCGAGAACAACGAGCTGAGGGTCTGGCCCACCATGTTGTCAGCCGGCGACATCTTGGGCCAATACGTGCAGGTAATGGAGCGCCACCCGGTGGCCCAGGAGCGTTCCCTAAGCCTCAAGACGCCGGCCCTGGACCTGGAGCTTCAGACCGACCCGGCGCTGTTGGGCCGGGTGCTGGTCAATCTGCTGAAAAACGCCCTGGAGGCCTGCCCCCCGGGCCAGGGCGCCAGCGCCGGCTTCCGTGCCCGGGAGGGCGGGGTGGAGTTCTGGGTGCAGAACCCCGCCTTCATGCCCCGCGAGGTGCAGCTCCAGGTCTTCAAGCGCTCCTTCAGCACCAAGGGACCCGGCCGGGGCCTGGGCACCTACAGCGTCAAGCTCCTGGCCGAGCGCTACCTCAAGGGGCGGGTGTGGTTCACCTCCAGCCCCGAGGAAGGCACCACCTTTCGCGTGTGGCTGCCGCTGGAGCTGCCGGAATAGGAGGCGCGGCTCATACGGCAGCCGCCTGTCTTGGCCCACACCATCGCCCCAGCCGACCCGTCAAGGCCCCCGGGGGGGCACCCAGCCGCTTGCCAGCCCTGCCTTCTTGCGCATACGCATGTTTATCATCTCCACCAAGAGCGAAAAGGCCATGGCGAAGTACACGTAGCCCCGCTCGATGTGCCGGCCCAACCCCTCGGCGAAGAGCATGACGCCGATGAGGATGAGGAAGGACAGGGCCAGCACCCGCACCGTGGGGTGAGCGTGGATGAAGCGGCTGACCGACCCGCTGAAGACGATCATGATGACCACGGCCAGCACCACGGCCAGCACCATCACCGCGATGTGCCGGGCCATGCCCACGGCGGTGATGACCGAGTCCAGCGAGAAGATGATGTCTATCACCCCGATCTGGGCCACGATGGACCAGAAGGAGGCCTGGCCCTGGCCGGCGGCCTGCTCCTGGCCGGCGCCCTCGATCTGGCCGTGAATCTCGTGGGTGGCCTTGGCGATCAAGAAGCCGCCCCCGCCCAGGAGGATCAGGTCGCGGCCGGTGAGCACCTGGCCCAGCACGGTCATGAGCGGCTCGGTCAGGCGCATCACCCAGGCGAGTCCCAACAGCAAGAGGATGCGCATCACCATGGCCAGCATCAGCCCCAGTCGCCGGGCCGCCGGCTGGCGGGCCGCCGGCAGGCGGCCGGTCATGATGGCGATGAAGACGATGTTGTCTATGCCCAGCACGATCTCCAGGGCGGTGAGCGTGACCAGGGCGGTCAGGGCCTCCAGGCTCAGCAGGTCGGGGGTCAGCCAGGCGGTCATGATCGCTTGCTTCCCTTCGCACGGCCCCGCCAGCCGGCGGGGGTTGGTGGATGGCCAGCGTACAGGCTTACGCCGGTCAGGCCGGATACAGCAGGTACGGCCCCACGCGCTCCAGCCAGCCCTCCAGGCCGGGCCGCCAACCCTCCTCCAGGGGCAGGGCTGGCTCGCCCCGGTGCAGCAGGTCGGCGGCCTGCGGGTCGCCCAGGAGCAGGTCCAGGGGCCGGCGGGTGTGCTCATACTCGTAGGGCGGCGGGCGAAAACCCCACAGCCCCGGGTGGACGCGGTTGATGGCCGACAAGAGCGCGCAGGTCAGGCGCAGGGGGCGATAGCTCGCCGGATCGGTGACGTGTATCTGCCAGCCGCCGCAGGTTTGGCCCGCGAATTTATGAAAAGTAGGTTCGAAGAACAGCGAACGCAAGACCGCCCCGGCCAGGGCCTCTTGCTCCACCGCCGCGGCCACGGCCCAGGGGTCAATTCCCGGCGCCCCGCAGACCTCGAAGGGCCGGGTGGTGCCCCGCCCCTCGGAGAGCGTGGTGCCCTCCAGCAGCACCTGGCCGGGGTAGACCCGGGTGCTGTCCAAAAAGGGCAGGTTGGGCGAGGGCATGATCCAGGGCAGGCCGGTGTGGGCAAGGTCGCCGCCTTGCCAGCCCCGGGCCGTCAGCACCTCCAGCTCCAGGTCCAGGCCCCGCTCGCCGGCGTACAGGCGGGCCAGCTCGCCCATGCTGAGGCCGTGCCGCAGCGGCATCGCGTGCACCCCCACGAAACTGAACAACTCCGGCGCCAGGATGGGTCCCTCCTGGCCGCGTCCCAGGGGGTTGGGCCGGTCCAGCACCCACACCGCCACCCCGGCCGCCGCGCACTGCTCCAGGCAGGCCGCCAGGGTGCTAAAGAAGGTGTAGACCCGGCAACCCACGTCCACCAGGTCCACCAACAGGGCATCCAGGCCGGCCAGCATCTCTGGCGTGGGGTGGCGGGTCTGGCCGTACAGGGAGTAAACTGGCAGGCCCAGACGGGGGTGAAGGCCGTGGCCCGACTCCACCATGTTGTCCTGCTTGTCGGCGAAAAACCCGTGCTGGGGGCCGAAGATGGCCCGCAAGGCCCCGGGCAGGGCCGTGGCCAGCGCCTCGGGGGCCGGGGTGAAGTCCGGCAGGCAGGAGGCGGGGTTGCACAACAGGCCCAGCCGCGCCCGCTTCAGCCGGGCCGGCGGCTCCTGGCGCAAGCGGGCCAGGCCGATTTCCAGGGGCGCGCTCTTGGGGCCGGACATGCGCCTTGACCTCCCAGGACAGGGGCTACATTATGGGCTTACCTGCCCCGGAATTATAGGCCAGCCCTTCCCTGGCCACAAGGCGGGCCGCCCATCCCGGCTACGAGGAGGGTCAAGGCATTGGACATACGCACCCTCCTGGTAGCCATAACCGTCTTGGAACTGGCCATCCTCGTGGCCATGTTCTTCTTCTGGCGCACCCAGAAGACCTACCCCGGCTTCGGGCACTGGGTGATCTGCAACCTGCTGGTGGTGGCCGGCTGCCTGCTCCTGGGCCTCAAGGACCACATCCCCGTCTTCATCTCCGAGGTGGTGGGCAACACCGCTTTCATCCTGGGCGCCCTGCTGCGCCTGCAGGGCCTGCGCCTGTTCCTGGGCCTGCCCCCCGGCCACCGCCTGGAATGGCTTTACGTGGCGGCCACCGCCGCCGGCCTGGCCTGGTTCAGCCTTGTCCAGGACTCCTGGACCCTGCGCACCCTGGTCATCTCCCTGCCCATAGGCGTGCTGGCCCTGCAAGGGGCCTGGCTGCTCCTGCGGCAAAAAGACAGCCCCGCCGCCACGCTGTGCCGGGCCATGGCCGTGGCCATCCTGGCCTACTTCCTGGCCCTGACCGCCCGGGCCTTCTTCCTGCTGCCCGCCGGGCCGGCGGCCAACCTTTTCATGGAGCACCCCCTGCAATACGCCTATTTCCTCCTGGGCATCATCGTGGAGGTCTTCTGGAACATCAGCTTCGCCATGATGAACTCTAGCCGCCTGGCCAGCGAGCTGCGCCAGGCCCAGGATGACCTGACCCGCCTGGCCACCACCGACCACCTCACCGGCGCCCGCAACCGGCGCAGCCTGCTGGAACGGGGCGCGGCGGAGATGGCCCGCGCCCGCCGCCACGGCCACCCCCTGGCCGCCCTGCTCCTTGACCTGGACCACCTCAAGCAGATAAACGACACCCAAGGCCACCAGGCCGGCGACCGCGCCCTGCGGGCCCTGGTGGCCACCTGCCAGGACGGCCTGCGCCAAAGCGACATCCTGGGCCGCCTGGGCGGCGATGAGTTCGTGCTGCTGTTGCCCGAAACCGACCTGGAGGGCGCCCGCAGCATGGCCAAACGCCTGTGCCAAAAGGTTGCGCACCTAAGCCCGGCCGAGGTAGGGATCACCCAAGGCCTGAGCCTGAGCGTGGGGATAAGCCTGCTGGAGCCGGTGGACCAAACCCTGGACGAACTCCTGCACCGCGCCGACCAGGCCCTTTACCAGGCCAAGGAATCCGGCCGCGACCAGGTCTCCGAGGCCCGGTGCCCGGGCGGGCAATAACGGGTCGGCCCGGTGCCCGGGCTGGCATAGACGGGTCGGGTGAGCCTGCCGCCTCTGCCCAGGCCGGCGGCTCCCGCTGATAGGCTGCCCAAGTAAGACCGCAGGCATTGCGGGGGTATCGGCTAGAGGACCATTGCGTAGGAGATTTCTGGTCCCCTCGCCCCCACAGGGGGAGAGGGTTAGGGTGAGGGGGCCGAGGCCCGGTGCCCGGCCGGGTGCCCCCGGCTGGGCAATAACGGGTCGGGTGAGCTTGCCGCCTCTGCCCAGGCCGG
Organism: Desulfarculus sp.; assembly: GCA_016208115.1. Lineage (GTDB taxonomy): Bacteria > Desulfobacterota > Desulfarculia > Desulfarculales > Desulfarculaceae > JACRDC01. The sequence continues at coordinate 3,377 of JACQYR010000130.1, read as the reverse complement.
CGGCTCCCGCTGATAGGCCCCTGAAAAGTGGAGGCCCCTGGGCTGGCCGGCCCAAGGGCCCCCGGGGGAAGGAGGTCGGGAGCGAGAGTGCCCAGGTCCGGGCCAGGAGAGGGGGGTCTGACCAGGCCTGGACGGCCCTCGCGGGTGGGGTGACCCATGGCAGTTACCGCACCCTAGCTTAACTTTAAGACCAGTTCCTACACGTGTCAACTTCTATACGAAATCGGGTGTAAACATGCTTGATTACATACCAGCCGCCCGGCATCGCGGCGGACACCACCATCACCACGGCGATGATGGCCACCATCACCACGGCGGCGGCGCCCCGCCCGAATACGCCCCGCCCCTGGTGGAGCTGCGCCGGGGCGGGCTGACCGAGTCGGTGCACCGGGGGGCCGTGGCGGTCTGCGACGCCAGTGGCAAGCGCCTCAGGGGCCTGGGCCACCCGGCCATGCCCAGCTTCCTGCGCTCGGCGGCCAAGCCCCTGCAAGCCCTGCCCGTCATCACCACCGGCGCCATGGCGCGCTTCGGCCTGGACCAGCGCGAGCTGGCCTGTATGTGCGGCTCGCTGAACGGCGAGGACTTCCAGGTGGCCACGGTGCTCTCCATACTGGGCAAGGCCGGCCTGGGGCCGGAGCTTCTAGCCTGCGGCGTCCACCCCCCCAGCCACCGCCCCACGGCCAAGGCCCTGCGGACCGCCGGGCAAAAACCCCAGCCCGTGCACAACAACTGCGCCGGCAAGCACGCGGCCATGCTGGTGCTCTGCGCCCATCTGGGCTATGACACCCAGGGCTACACCCAGCCCAGCCACCCGGTGCAAGGCCTGATACTGAGGTCCGTGGCCCAGATGTGCGCCTACCCCGCCGAGCAGATCGGCGTGGGCATTGACGGCTGCGGGGTGCCGGTCTTCCGGGTGCCCCTGATCGCCCTGGCCGGGGCCTACGCCCGCCTGGCCGACCCGGCCGGCTCCGGCCTGCCCGCCGAGACGGCCCAGGCCGTGGAGCGCCTTATGGCCGCCTGCCTGGTCCACCCCGAGATGATCGCTGGCACGGAACGCCTGTGCACCCGGCTGATGCAGGCCGCGCCGGGCCGGCTGTTGGCCAAGACCGGCACCGAGGGCACCTACGCCCTGGCCATCCCGGAGATGAAGCTGGGCGTGGCCTTCCAGATCGAAGACGGCGCGGCCCGCGCCCTGGCCCCCGTGGCCTGCAACCTCCTGCACGAGCTGGACATAGTGGAACATGCCACCCTGGAGGGTGCCCTGGCCGACCTGGCCCGGCCCCAGATCAAGAACCACCGCGGCGAGGTGGTGGCCGAGCTAACGCCGGTGTTTGGGTTATAAAGGGGGCCGGCTGCCCCGGTTGCCACAGAGGCCCGAGCAAGCTTGCATGCGGAGGTGCCCATGCCCACCCTGGTGCTGATCCGCCACGGCCAGAGCGCCTGGAACCTGGAGAACCGCTTCACCGGCTGGACCGACGTGGACCTCTCGCGGCAGGGCCGCGCCGAGGCGGCCAAAGCTGGCCGGCTCTTGCGGGAGGAAGGCCATGCCTTTGACCTGGCCTTTGCCTCGGTGCTCAAGAGGGCCATCCGCACCCTGTGGATCGTGCTGGAGGAGCTGGACCAGATGTGGGTGCCCCAGCAGGTCTCCTGGCGGCTCAACGAGCGCCACTACGGGGCCTTGCAGGGCCTGGACAAGGCCGAGACGGCGGTCCGTCACAGTGAGGAGCAGGTACGCCTGTGGCGGCGCGGCTTTGACCAGCCGCCGCCACCCCTGGCCCTCGACGACCCCCGCCACCCCCGCCAGGACCCCCGCTACGCCCATTTGGAGCCGGCGCTGTTGCCCGGCGGCGAGTCGCTTAAACACACCCTGGCCCGGGTCATGCCCCACTGGCACCAGGAGATCGCCCCCTCCTTGCGCCTGGGACGCCGCGTGGTGGTGGCCGCCCACGGCAACTCCCTACGCGCCCTGTGCAAGCACCTGCTGGACATCTCCGACCAGGACATACCCGGCCTGGAGATACCCACCGGCAACCCCCTGGTCTTCGACCTGGACCACAACCTGGGGGTGCGCCTGTGCCGCTACCTGGACGAAGACCGCGCCCAGCCCCTACCGGGCTGAGGCCGGCCCGCCAAGGAGATTCCGCCATGACCAGCAAGTTATTCCAAGTGGCAATCAAAGCCATCCATGGCTTTGATTGCCCATCGGCCGGGCAAAAACGTGGTTTTGCCCGGCCTCCCGGGCGCTTGCGCGCCCGGCGGGCCATCCATGGCCCGCATTTCGCCCCGCTACTGTGTCTGACGGCCCTCTGCCTGGCCCTGCTGGCCGCCCCTCCGGCCGCCCCGGCCCAGGATGCGCTCCAGGCCAACAAGGACCTGGTGCGCGGTTTCTTCAGGGCCATGATAACCAATGACCAGCAGGCCCTGCCCCGCTTCTTCGCCCAAGGCTACCAGGTGGTGGAGATCGGGCTGCCCGATGGTCCGGCCCCGCCACTCAAGTCCCACATCTCGCCGGATTTCCGCGTCCGGGCCGTTCACCTGCACCAGGCCCTCACCAACCTGTCCCTGAGCATCACCAGCCTCGTCGCCGAAGGCGGCCAGGTGATGGCCCAGGTGACGCTCACCGGCACCCACCGGGGCGAGTTCCTGGGCGTGGTGGCCACGGGCAGGCGCCTATCCCTCCACGCCATGGTAATCTTCGAGATTGAGAACGGACGCATCACCAAGACCACCGAACTGCTGGACATGCTGGGCACCATGCGCCAACTGGGCTACATCAAGCTGGATTGAACCACCGCCATGCCTCCCCGCGCCCTCATCTTCGACTTCGATGGCACCCTGGCCGAACTCAACATTGATTTCGCGGCCATGCGCGCCGAGGTGGAGGTGCTGGCCCGGGGCCTGGGCCTGGCCGGCCCCTGGCCCGGCCAGGGCTATCTGCTGGAGCAGGTGGACCAGGTGGCCGAGCGCCTGGGCGATGGCTTCGCCCATCGGGCCGGGCAGCTCATCATGGAACGCGAGCTGGCCGCCGCCCGCCAGGGGCGTCTGTTCGCCTTCACCCGCCCGCTGCTAACCCAGGCCCGCGCCCGGGGTTTGCGCCTGGCCATCATCAGCCGCAACTGCGGGGCGGCCATCCGCCTGGTCTTTCCCCAGGTGGACCAGGCCAGCGACGTCTTTCTGCCCCGCGAGGCGGTCAGCCTCACCAAGCCCCACCCCGAGCACCCCCTGGAGGCCCTCAGACGCCTGGGCCTGCCGCCCCGGGAGGCCGCCCTCATCGGCGACCATCCCACCGACGTGCAGGCCGCCCTGGCGGACCAGCCCGTGGTCTTCCTCGACGTGCGGATCGCCGACGCGGCCTCCCGCGTCGGCTTCGACTGGAA
>JACQYR010000125.1 GCA_016208115.1 Desulfarculus sp. | reverse complement strand
CCACCGCCAGACGGCCTACACCCGCGAGGGCCTGGGGGGCCACGCCCTGGACTGGGGCTGCCAACCCGAGCCCTTCAAGCGCTACCGCCATCGCCAGGCCCTTCCCCTGGAGCCGGCCCGGCCTCCCGGGGCCGCCTTCTTTGACCTGGCCTTGGCCTGGCCGCCGCCGTCCCATGACCCCGCTGGCCCCTTGGACGCCGCCGGCCTGGCGGCGGCCCTCCTGCTGGCCGGAGGCATCACCAACCGGGCCTGGGACGGTCCCGAGGCGCCGGGGCTGCGCGCCGCGGCCAGCGCCGGCGCCCTCTACCCCACCGAGCTTTACGTGGCCGCCTGCGGCCTTGCGGGGCTAGCCGACGGGCTCTATCACTTCTGCCCCGCCGGGCCAGGGCTCACCCCCCTATGGGAAGGCCCCCTGGCGGCGGCCCTGGGCCGCCTGCTGGGCCAGGCCCCCAGCGCGCTGACCTTCGCCCTCACGGCCATGTACTGGCGCAGTCTGTGGAAGTACCGTGGCCGCGCCTACCGCTACTGCCTCTTGGACGCCGGCCACATGCTGGCCAACCTGGAGTTGGCCTGCGCGGCCTGGGGGCTTGACCAGCGCACCTGCCTGGACTTCCCCGACCGCTCGCTGAACGTGTTCCTGGGCCTGGCCAGCGACGACGAGGCGGCCCTGGCCCTGGTGCAGGCCGGGCCACGGCCTACCGACCTCGGCCCCGAGAACCCCGGCCTGCCGCCCCTGGACCGCCAGGCGTGGCCGCTCTCGCCCCGGGTGGGGCGCGACGCCACGGTGCTGGAGGCCCACGCCCTGGGCGATCTGGAAGGCCCCACCGGCGGCCGGCTGTGGCCCAGCCCGAGGGCCAGCGCCCCGCCCCGGCCCCTGCCCCCGCCCCTGGCCGGCGGGCCGGGGCTCTTGGCCACGGTGCGCGCCCGGCGCTCGCGGCGCAACTTCATCCCCGGCGGCCTGGACCACCCCACCCTCTCCCGGCTCCTGACCACCGCCCTGCCCGCGCCCGGCCCCTGCCAGGCCACCCTGCTCCTGGGACCGGGCGGCGATGAGCCCGCCGGCACCTATCTGCACCTGCCCCAGGAGCGTGCCCTGGTCCTGCTCAAGACCAGCGACCAGCGCCGGGACCTGGCCCAGGCCTGCCTGGGGCAGCTCTGGGTGGGCCAGGCGGCCTTGAACCTGGTGTTGTGGGCCGACCTGGAGCTTCTGGAGGAGCGGGGCGGCCCCCGCACCTATCGCCACGCCATGCTGGCCGCTGGCCGGGCCGGCCAGCGCCTGTACCTGGCCGCCACGGCCCTGGGCCTGGGCTGCTGCGGGGTGGGGGCCTTCTACGACCAGGAGGTGGCGGCCATCGCCGGCCTGCCAGCCTCGGCCCAGCCCCTGTACGTGCTGGCCTGCGGGCCGGTCAAGGGCGGGGCGCGCTGACAAGCCGCCGGTCCTTGTACTTGGCGGGTTACGCCTAGCCAACTCCCCTTGGGCCAACTAACCGCCAACCTTGGCACCTTGGCGGGTTACGCTTCGCTAACCCGCCCTACGCCAAGGGATATTCGTACAAATGGAACCACGGGGCCGGGGGATATTGCATTGCCCGCCTGGATGCTTATTTTTTTGGCGGCCCGCTCTTGTGCGGCTTACGGTCCTTGGTTTTTTCACTGCGAGCCCTCGGCGGGAGCCGGCGGTAGCGGCCAGGTGGAGGGCCTTGACCGACCCGTTAATGCCCGCCGCGGCTCGCGGCCGGCCTTGCCAGGAGGGGGCCCGGCTGGTAAAGAATAGCATTTGCCTGATAATCGCCGCCAATGTCCCGACGGCCCCATCCGGGGAAGGCCCATGATCGAGGTACGCGACCTTACCAAGCGCTTCGGCGCCACGTGCGCGGTGGACGGCCTGAACTTCCGGGTACAAGCCGGTGAGATCCTGGGCTTTCTGGGACCCAACGGCGCCGGCAAGACCACCACCATGCGCCTGCTCACCGGGTTTTTCCCGCCCTGGACTTCGTGGGCCGGGCCAAGGGCCTGGACCGGCTGGCCGCCCGCCGCGAGGGCCTGCGGGTCATGGAGGTCACGGGCATCGGCCAGCGAGCCGGCCAGCTCATCAAGCAGCTCAGCAAGGGCTATCGCCAGCGGGTGGGCCTGGCCCAGGCCCTGTTGGGCGACCCGCCGGTGCTGATATTGGACGAACCCACCATCGGCCTGGACCCGGGGCAGATCGTGGAGATCAGGAGCCTCATCAAGGGCATGGCCGGCCAGAAGACCGTGGTCTTCTCTAGCCACATCCTCAGCGAGGTGGCCGCCGTGTGCCAGCGGGTGGTCATCATCGCCCAAGGCCGCCTGGTGGCCCAGGGGCCGCCCTCCCTGCTCAGCCCCGAGGCCCAGGCCAGCGGCCTGCGCCTGGTGGCCCAGGCCGCGCCGGAGCGCCTGGCCCAGGTGCTGGCCAAGGTGCCGGGGGTGCGGGCCCTGGAGCCCCTGGCCCCGGCCCAAGGCCAGGAGGGCTGCGCGGCGGTGCGGTTGACCGTGGCCGGCGGCCCGGAGGTGGCTGCGGCGGCGGCGCGGGCGGTGGTGGAGGCCGGCCTGGACCTGGTGGAGCTGACGCCCCTGTCCTTAAGCCTGGAGGAGGTCTTCATGCAGCTCACCCGGGGGGAGGCCGGCCCGGCGACCCCAACTCAGGCGGAGGCCCAGGCGTCGTGAGGGGACTCCAGGCCATATACCTGCGCGAACTCAAGGCCTATTTCCATTCGCCCATCGCCTACGTCCTGTGGGTGGGCTTCTTGCTGCTCACGGGATACTTCTTTTATTCCGGTACCATGTACTACGCCCTGGCCAGCCTGCAAACCATGCAGAACCCCATGGGCGGCGGGCTGAACCTGCACGACCTGTTGGTGGCGCCCTTGTTGGGCAACATGTCGGTGCTGATGATGCTCATGGCCCCGCTGCTGACCATGCGCCTCTTGAGCGAGGAGAAGCGCTCCGGCACCCTGGAACTGTTGTTGTCCTACCCCCTGAGCGATTTTGCGGTGGTGCTGGGCAAATTCCTGGCGGCCCTGACCATGCTGGCCTTGATCCTGGCGCCCACCCTGCTGCACATGCTCATCCTGGCCTGGCTGGGACCGGTGCACTGGCCCGGCCTCTTGCTGGGCTACCTGGGGCTGCTGCTCCTGGGCGGGAGCTTCCTGGCCCTGGGGCTCATGGCTTCGGCCTGCACCGAGAACCAGATCGTGGCCGCGGTGACGGCCTTTGCCGGACTTCTTCTCTTGTGGGTGATGCGCTGGTCGGGCGGCCTGGCCGGCCCCACCTGGGGACCCTTGGTGGAGTTCCTCAGCCTCAGCCTGCACTTCGAGAACCTGGCCAAGGGACTCCTGGACACGGCCGACCTGGCCTATTTTCTGCTGTTCATGGGCTTTTTCCTGGTGGCCAGCCTGCGGGTCCTGGAGGCCAAGCGATGGAAGGCCTAGGCAAGCGCCGCTCGATCCGCCTGGGCCTGGGGGCCGGGGCCTCCCTGGTCATGGCCCTGGCCATCGCCCTGCTGCTGGGGGCCCTGGCCAGCCGGTACCACCTGCGCCTGGACCTCAGCAAGGACGCCCGCCACACCCTGGCCCCCCAGACCGTGCAGGTACTGGCCCAGTTGCGAGAGCCGGTCAGGGCCTACGCCTTCTGGGGCGAGGGCCAGGCCGGCCGCCAGACCCTGCGCGACCTCCTGGACCAGTACGCCTATCACAGTCGCCACTTCTCCTACCAGTTCGTGGACCCGGACCGCGAGCCCGGCCTGGCCAAGCGCTTCGACGTGCGCGCCTTCGGCAGCATAGTGCTGGCCAAGGGCGATAAGGTGGAGCGGGCCAAGCTGCCCGAGGAGCAGGAGCTGACCAGCGCCCTGGTGCGCCTGGGCCGCCAGGGGCAAAAGACCATCTATCTGCTGGCCGGCCACGGCGAGGCCTCGCCCCAAGAGGCTGGCCAGGAGGGCCTGAGCCAGTTCAAAAAGGCCCTGGAGCAGCAGGACTATCTGGTCAAGCCCCTGCTTTTGGCCAGCGCCGGCCAGGTGCCAGCCGAGGCCTCCTTGGTGGTGGTGGCCGGCCCCAGGAAGCCGCCGTTACCCGCCGAGGCCTCGGCCCTGGACCAGTACCTGGGGCGCGGCGGGGGGCTGTTGCTGCTCCTGGAGCCGGACCAGGACTCGGGCCTGGGGCCTTGGCTCAAGGAGCGGGGCGTGCTCCTGGACGAGGACTTGGTGCTGGACCCCTCCAGCAGCCTGGTGGGGGCCAGCCCGGCCTGGCCCATCGTCAGCGACTTCGGCGGCCATCACCTGACCCGGCCCCTGGAGGGCCTGGTCTGCTACTTCCCCCTGGCCCGCTCCCTCAGGCTGGCCAAGCCCCTGCCCGCCGGCGCCCGGGGAGTTGAGATACTGCCGACCAGCGACACCGCCTGGGGGGCCATGGACCTG
>JACQYR010000124.1 GCA_016208115.1 Desulfarculus sp. | reverse complement strand
GGTACGATGGCCCCTTGTTGGCAGACGTGCAGGCACAAGCCGCAGTCCACGCACCAGGCGCGGTCAATGCTCACGTGGCCGTCGGCGCTCCTGGCCAGGGCTGGGCAGGCGAACCAGGCCCCGCACAGGCCGCAGGCCGTGCAACCACCCGCCGCCTCCAGGACCATGGTGCCCGTGGGGCAGACGGCGGCGCACAGCCGGCAGGAGGTGCACTTCTTCTTGTCCACCTTGACGCGCCCCTTGCCGGTGCGCTTGAGCGCACCGCTGGGGCAGATGGCCACGCAGCGTCCGCAGTCGGCGCAGGCGGCCACCTGGGGCGAGAAGACCGGCGGTGCGGGCCGAGCGGCGGGCAGCACCCGCACCGGCACCCGTTGGGGTATGGCCAGGCCCCGCTCCTTGGCCACGCAGGCGTGGCGGGCGATGACCACGGCCACGCCGCCGTCATCCTTGCCCGCGAAGCGCTTGGCCCGGCGCAGCACCTTGAAGAACCCGGGCAGGTCGTAGGGGTCGGCCTGCTCGATCCGCCCCACCCCGCAGCCCTTGACCAACTCCAGCAGGTCCACCCGGTGGCCGGGGTGGCCGTCGGCGGTGACGCCGGTCTCGGGGGTGGGTGGCCTGTGCGAATCCGGTCGCGAGCGTGACGCCAGCTCCCATGTCGAGGCAGGTATCGACGGCCTCGAGGTTCGTACCGAGGGTATAGCAGCCGATGTCGCTCGCGTAGATGGCCCGCTTGCCCTTGAAGACCTTCCGGATGGCGAAGAAGGCGGCGCGGTGGGCGCAGCCGGCGCACAGGTTGGGCCGGCGGGGCGGGGCCTGGTCAGGCACCGTGAGCAGGCGGCCCCGGGGTTTGGGCACCTTGACCTTGGCCTCCTTGAGCGCCCGCTCCAGCACCTCGCCCAGCGCATCCGGGGTCAACTCGCCGGCACTGGGCACGTGCCCGCTGTAGCGGCCCCATAGGCGCTCCCGTTGCGGCGACAAAAGCTCCAGCACCGGCTCGGTCTCCTCCAGTACCAGCACCCGGGAGCAGGAGGCCAGCAGACGCTGCACCGGCGCCAGGGGCAGGGGATAGGGCACGGCGGTTTGCAGGAAGGGAAGGGGGCCATCCTCCACGTCCAGGCCCAGCTCGGCCAGCACGTCGCGGGCCAGGGCGGCGGCCACGCCTGAGGCCAAAATGCCCAGGGGGGCCTTCTTGGCCAGGGGTTCCCGGTGCCAGGTGTTCAGGGTCGGGTCGGCGGCGATGTCCTGGGCGATGGCGGCCAGCTTGGCGTTGAGCTTGTGGTGCAGGGCCAGGCGCATCTTGGGGATGGCCGCCCAGCGGAAGGGATCGCGTTGGAAATTGGCCGGCCGCTTCAATACCAGCGGCTTGCCCAGCGTGATGTCCTGGCGGGCGTGGCAGACCCTTAGGGTGGGCCTGAGCATCACCGGGATCTGGTATTTCTCGCTGAGGGCAAAGGCCGGGGCGACAAGGTCCCTGGCCTTGGCAGGGCCGTCGGGGTCGAAGACCGGCAGCTTGGCGAAGTGGGCCAGCAGACGGCTGTCCTGCTCGGTCTGCGATGAATGTGGCCCGGGGTCGTCGGCGCTGATGATGATGAACCCGCCGACAACCCCGATGTAGGCGGCGCTCATCACCGGGTCCAGCGCCACGTTGAGCCCCACCTGCTTCATGGCGCAAGCGCTGCGCTTGCCGGTGTAGGCCGCGGCCAGCGCCGTCTCCAGGGCGGCCTTCTCGTTCACCGACCACTCGCAGTAGGGCGGCTGCTTGAGCTGTGCCCCGAAGCGCACCACCGCCGGCAGTATCTCGCTGCTGGGCGTGCCCGGGTAGGCGGTCATGAAGTGCAGGCCGGCCTCGATGAGCCCGCGGCCAATGGCCTCGTTGCCTAGGAGTATCTGCTGCTGGGGAGCGGCTTTCACGGCTTGCATCCTGGGAAGGGGTTGTGGCCCCAAGGGGGCGTTCGGGCCTTAGCCTAACCAGCCGGGGCGGGGGCGCGCAAGGGGTTTTATGGCGCGGTGGCGGTGCGGCCGGCGAGCAGGATCGCGGTGAGCAGCACGCCGAATTCGCGCAGGAAGGCGAAGCCCACCACCTGGCCCTCGTGGTCCTGGGCCACCAGGCTGGGGTAGTCCTGGATCAGGGCCAGCAGGCGTTGCAGGCCCTCCAGGCCGATCTCCTCCTCGGCGTAGGCGGCCATGCCGTGGCGGATGTAATGGTTGAGTATCTCCACCACCGCCGCGTGGTGGGCCTCGGCCAGGGGCTCCAGACTATGGGCCATGGGGGCTTGCCTCCAGCCGTTGGGCTCAGAAAAACAGCAGGAACCCGTTGGCAAAGTAGACCAGGCCGGCGGCGCCCACGCCCATGCCCAGGAGCCACAAGGGTTGTTTCTTTAGCAGGGCGGATATTGATGAGAGCAGGATGCCGATCTGCAAGAAGATCAAGGCCATGCCGAAGGTCTGCGAGTGCTGCTGGGCCAGGTCGCGCACCTCTTCCAGGCGTTTGGCCTCCTTGAATATCTCGGCCTTTTCCTGGTCATAGCGCTTTAGCTTGTCGTTGTAGGCGGCGATCTTGTCCTGGAAGGACTGCTTCAGTTCCGGGGGCAGGCTGTCGCCCTGCTTCTTGAGGTCGGCCTCCACGGCCTCCTTCTGGCCCTCGTAGATGTAGCCCTTGATGCTCTTGGCCTGGTAGTAGGACCACTGGTTGGTGGCCTGGGATTGGCTCATCACCGAGCGGGTGGAGTATTGCCCGCCCTTGAAGGTGGAGAGCGTGGCGCAGACCGCCAGGGCCACGGTGGTCAGGGCCACCCAGTTAACCCATTTCTCTTTTTTTTCCTCGGCCATGGTCGTGCGAGCCTCCTGATAGTGTTCATCTCGGCCATGCGGGTGCGGGAATTATAACGTTTTGCGCCGGGAAGGGAAGGGGGGCAAGAGGTCCAGGGCCAGGCCCAGGCTGGGCAGGTCATGGCCGGTGACCTGGCGCCAGAAGTCGCTTAAAAAACCCAGGCCCGGGCGCAGCAGGGCCGGCGACAGGCTCAAGCGCCCCAGGGCCGGGGGCTCCAAGGACAGGGCCGAGCCCAGGGATTTGACCAGCCCCGGCGGCACCTGGCGGTCGTGGGGCGTTGGCGGACACTGGGGGCAGGCCAGGCCGCCGGCCAGGCTCAGGCGGGGCGCCGCCACCTGGGCCAGGGGCCTGCCGCAGTGCAGGCAGGATTCCAGGCCCAGGCCGTAACCCATCTCCCCCAACAGGCGCGCTAGGAAGATGACCAGGGCCGAGGCCATCTCGTGAACATCCTCGGCCCGCTCCAGGCGGGCCAGGGTCATCAGGGCCAGATCAAGCGCTCTGGGGTGGGGGTCGTGGGGGGCGGCGGCACGCAGCAAAAGCTCCAGCACCGGCCCGGCGCAAAGCAGGCGGCGGTAGTCCTGCCTGAGCCCCAGGTGGCTGGCAATGAGCCGCGCTCCCTGCAATAGCCACAGGTCGTCCCGGCGGCCGGGCAGCAGGCTGACTTCCAGGTGATGGCCGGCCAACAATAGCCCGAAGAAGCGTTTCTGCGAGCGCTTGCCGCCCTTGGCCAGGCCGGTGAGCCGGCCCAGCTCGCGGCTGAACAGGTCCACCATGATGTCGCTCTCGCCCACGGGGCGCAGCCTGAGCACCAGGGCCGAGAAGCGGCGGGGCTCCGGCAGGGCCACGGCTCGGGTCATAGCCGGCCCCCGGGAAGGCGGCGCGGGCCTGTTCATAGCCCGCGCCCCAAAAAGTCCAGCACCTGCGAGGCAAGCTCCTCGGGCGCCAGGTAGGGCACCATGTGCCCGCCGGGCAGGCGGCCCCGAGTCTGGCCGGGGGGCAGGCTGT
>JACQYR010000123.1 GCA_016208115.1 Desulfarculus sp. | reverse complement strand
GCCTGCCCCTGCTGGGGCAGGAGGACGCCCTGTGGTGCGGCCAGCAGATGCTCAAGGCCTACAGCGAGGTGGCCCTCATACGCCACGAGCCCCTGTACCGCGAGCACCAGCGCCGCATGGGCCGGGACATGGCCAGCCTCTTCGGCCTGGCCTATCGCGAAATCCCCGGCGGCCTGGGCTGGCTGGAACGGCTGTTGCTCTGCCGGGAGGGCCAGGACGTGCTGACGTTGGCGCCGGGTCAGGCCCTGCGCCAGGCCATGTTCAACGCCGGCCAATGAAATAACCCCGGGGTTGGCCCCAGGGTTATTTCACTTCCTATCTGGTGGTTCGCGACGATCCCCAGTCCCCCCCGCGCGTCACTTCGCGAACAGCTTCTGGTACTGGCCGTAGCCCTGGGCCTCCAGGTCCTCGGCGGGGATGAAGCGCAGGCTCGCCGAGTTCATGCAGTAGCGCAGGCCGGTGGGCGGCGGGCCGTCGTCGAAGACGTGACCCAGGTGGCTGTCGCCAGCGCGGCTACGCACTTCCGTGCGCACCGAGAAGAGCTTGCGGTCCTGGCGCTCCACGATATTGCCGGGCTCCAGGGGCCGGGTGAAGCTGGGCCAGCCGGTGCCCGAGTCGTACTTGTCCAGGGAGCTGAACAGGGGCTCGCCCGAGACGATGTCCACGTAGATGCCCGGCCGCTTGTTGTCATGGTACTCATTCTTGAAGGGCGGCTCGGTACCCTCCTCCTGGGTGACGTGGTACTGCAAGGGGGTCAGCTTGGCCTTGAGCTGCGCTGGCGCGGGCTTGACAAAGGCGCCCGCTCCCTCCGGGGCCGCCGGCGCCGGCGGCTTGCCGGCCTGCTTGCCCCAGGTGCGCTCCAGGAACTGGTCACGGCCGGAGCCGTGGCGGTAGTACTTGTAGCGCAGGGGATTGTGCTTGTAGTAGTCTTGGTGGTAGTCCTCGGCCGCCCAGAAGGCCGTGAAGGGCCGAATCTCGGTGACGATGGGCTTCTTGAAGAACCCCGATTCCATCAGCTTGGCCTTGGACTGCTCGGCCAGGACCCGCTGCTCCTCGTCGTGGTAGAAGATGGCCGATTCGTACTGCCCGCCCCGGTCCACGAATTGGCCGCCGGCGTCGGTGGGGTCTATGTGCCGCCAGAACCAGTCCAGTATCTGGGCGTAGCTGATCTGGGCGGGGTCGTAATACACCTGCACGGCCTCCAGGTGGCCGGTCTGGCCGGCGGAAACCTGGTTGTAGGTGGGGTTGGCCTCCTGGCCGCCGCTGTAGCCAGATATGGCCTCCACCACCCCGGGCAGCTTCTCGAAATCAGCCTCGGTGCACCAGAAGCAGCCGCCGGCCAGGGTGGCCACGGCCAGTTTCTGCCCCTGCGGCCCCACCGTGGGCGGCTTGTCGCCCGCCCAGGCCGCCAGGCTGCCCGCCAGGAACAACGCGGCGATAATCAATATGGTAACGCGCATACTCGCCTCCTGACTCAGCCCCAGGGCTGCGTGATAATCATTACTCTCTAAGCAATGATAAGCACACCTCCGCCCCCTGGCCAGGCCGCGAGCCACGGCGGGCATAACGGGCCGGGCGGGGCCGCCGCCACGGCACGCCCTGGCTGCTCCCGCCGCCAGGCTACCAAGCGCAAGGAAGACGTGTTATTGCCAGGGAGGTGAAGTAATCCACCCTGAAGGACGGCCGCTGCTGGCACACCGGAAGGCAGGAATCAGGCGCGGCGGCTCTTGGCCCGGAAGCGGGGGTGACTCAGGTTCAGCTTGTTGAGCTTGTAGGTCATGCGGCTGGGGGAGATGCCCAGGAGCGCGGCGGCGTCCTTCTGCACCCAGTTGGCCCGCTCCAGGGCAGCCTCGATGGCCTGGCGCTCCAGGTCCTCCAGGTTGAAGCCCTGGGCCAGGAAGGCCCCGGCGGCGCCCTGGCAGGCCGGCGAGGTGGCCTCCGGCCCGGGCATGGTCAGGTTGAGGTCGCCCAGGGTGAGTTGGTCGCCCTCGGTGAAGAGCACCGCGCGCTCGATGACGTTGCGCAGTTCGCGGATGTTGCCCGGCCAGGGGTAGTCCAGCAGGGCGCGCCGGGCCTGGGGGGACAGGCCCACCAGGGGACGCTTAAGTTCGTGGCAGATGCGCTGCAAGAACATCTCGGCCATGGGCAGGATGTCGGCCTGGCGCTGACGCAGGGGGGCCAGGTCCAGGGTGGCCACATTGAGGCGGTAATAGAGGTCCTTGCGGAACAGGCCGCTCTCCACGGCCTGGGTGAGGTCGCGGTTGGTGGCGGCCATGATGCGCACGTCCACGTGGATCTCCCGCGAACCTCCCAAACGATAGATGACCTGGTCCTCGATGGCCCTGAGCACCTTGGCCTGGATGGCCGGACTCATCTCGCCCACTTCATCCAAAAACAGCGTGCCGCCGTGGGCCTGCTGGAAGCGGCCGGCCCGGGCCATGTGCGCGCCGGTGAAGGCCCCCTTCTCGTGCCCGAAGAGCTCGCTCTCCAACAGGGTCTCGCTCAGGGCCGCGCAGTTGACCGTGACCATGGTGCCGTCGCGGCGGGGGCTGTTGGCGTGGATGGCCCCGGCGATGAGGCTTTTGCCGGTGCCGGTCTCGCCGGTAATCATCACCGTGAGGTTGGTGGGGGCCAGGCGCTTGATCTGGCGGATGACCTGCTGCATGGCCTCGCTCTGGGCGGTGAGGCTCTCCAGGCGGTAGAGATAGGGCTGCTCGTGGCGCAGGTAGTGGTAGGCGTGCTGGAGAGAGGCCTTTTCCAGGGCCCGGCGCACCGTCAGCCGCAGGTGCTCCAGGTTGAGCGGCTTGACCTGGTAGTCAAAGGCCCCCCGGCGCATGGCCTCCACGGCGTCCTCCACCGAGCCCGGCCGGCTGACGATGATGACCGGGGTGGAGGGGGCGTGCTCCTGCACGTAGCGCAGCACCTCCAGGCCGCCGCTGCTGGGCAGGTCCAGGTCGGTGACCACCAGTTGGAAGACGTTGTTGGCCAACAACTCCAGGGCCAGGTAGCTGTCCGCCGCCTGGGCCACGCGGTTGCCCTCCTGGCTCATCATGGCCACCATCTGGGAGCGCAGCTCGTGGTCCGGGTCGGCCAGCAGCAGGTGGTTGGTGGGGTTGATTTCCATATGCCTTCTTACCTAAGATGATCATCCTCTGAAGTCCCTAGTTCATATAGATAACATCCGTATCGGTTAAATTTCAAATTCAAAATTTGTCGGGCTGTGGATAAAAAGTTCCGTATTTTTGATTTGGCCTAGCGGCCTGGGCAGTTTTTTCTGGGCCAACCCCAAGGCGCCCCGCGCGGTTTTGCGAGGTCAACGTCTTGGTTTGATGGCGCTAATTGCCCATGGCCCCGCCATGCGCCCAGCCATGACGAGTCTGTGGCAAAAAGGCATGAAGTTTGCTATTTTAATATCATTGTGTAGTGTCAGAAAAAGCCAAACCCGCCGCGAGGCGGGGACGGAAAGCCCACGGGTCTCCCCCCGGGGAGATGGCCGGGTTGCCTAGGTACTTGCGGGCGGCCTGGCCGTTTTTATCTTTGTTACAGGACAAGGCTTGATCCAAGGCAGGGGGAGGAAGACCATGAACTACAGAAGAATATCGGCAAGCGCCGCCTTGTTGGCCTTGGCCCTGGTGCTGGGCTTTAGCCCCGCCGCCCGGGCCGAGCACATCAACACCCTCACCCTCACCGGCATCACCTGGGGCTACAACGCCAGCATCAGCTTCAACCACGGCTCCAGCCGCACGGTGAGCACCGGGGAGATGCAGGTAACCCTGAACAATTTCCAGGACGTGATCGCCTACTGCGTGGACCTTAACCAGAGCATCGGGTTCACTTCCTACAACACTTACGACATGTATCCCATCAACCAGACCATGTCCACCCTGCAAGCCGGCTGGCTCCTGGGTCATTACGGACCCGGCCTGGGCTATGCCCACGCCGGCTACAGCACCGCCGCCTCCATCACGGCCCTGCAACTGGCCATCTGGGAGGTAACCTACGACTACGCCAGCACCTACGACACCACCGGCTCCAGCACCGCGCTGAGCACCGGCAACTTCATCGCCTACAACGTGGCCAACGAGAACAGCACCGTGCGCTCCCTGGCGCTGTCCTATCTGGCCTCCCTCCCCACCCAGTTGGCCCAGTTGACCCTCACGGGGCTGGGCTATGGCGGGGTGGCCCGCAGCGGCTCTCAGCAGGACCTGGTGGTGGGGGCCAACGCCGTGCCCGGGCCCGGCAGCATGCTGCTCTTCGGCTCGGCCGCCGGCCTCTTGGGCTGGTGGCGCCGCCGCCAGGCCAGGCGGACCCAGGCCTAGGCCGGCCTAGGCCAGCCGCCAAGACCCCTGGCAGGACAAGGCCAGCGCCCCTGGGCGCTGGCCTTGTGAATTTCAAATCCTGAACGTTTGCCGGCCTTGTGAATTATATTTTTCGTTTTTTATGTCGGACTCGCTTTCCTTAAAGCTGGCCTCCCTCCGCCGCTAAACACGGCCAAGTTCTGCGCAACAATTTCATATATTTTAATTTTATCGCGCTTGCCATGCCAATGGCTTTACCGCGGGGACACCCCATATCCACGCCTGGCGGCCCTCTCAAAAGTGGCATGGGATTTGCTCGCCAAGCAGCGGGACGAGGATGTCATATCCTGGCTATATTATTTACTTAATGCGATTGCCACCTATTATCAAACACCGCCCGGCCTAGGCCCCGGGCCATCCTCGCGGTAATGGAGAAAATAGCAGCTCGCCCCACATGAGCCGGCCCAGGTGAGCCGTGGCCCCTTGTACAAAACCTGGTGCAATGCGCCAGCCTGGAAATCGGGGCTGCTGGGGGCCGCAAGATTGAGAATTAGCCTGGCTGGCCATACCCGTTTGAACTCGGGCGGCCCCCGGCCAGGCAGGCAAAGACCATGAGAGAGGACGGACGGCTAATGACCAAAAGGTATTTGCGGGTATGGGCGGTTCTGGGTTTGCTGGTGCTCTTGTCTCTGCCGACGGCGGCCAGAGCCG
Source organism: Desulfarculus sp. (assembly GCA_016208115.1). Taxonomy (GTDB): domain Bacteria; phylum Desulfobacterota; class Desulfarculia; order Desulfarculales; family Desulfarculaceae; genus JACRDC01. The sequence goes on along the minus strand of JACQYR010000123.1, from coordinate 16,398 downwards.
ACACCATCCAGTGGGAGGGCGTGAACTGGGACCATTGGTATGGCTCGCCAGGGCCCTATGTTGATGCCAACAATAACCTGGTCCTGACCAACGGCTACCATTATTTAAACAACGGCACGGTGGCCTGGGGGAACTGGTTTGAAGTTTCATTCATTGACCCAGGCATTAATCTGGGCGGCTTTTACATGGAAATATTCGACGGGCCACACGATATGCTGGCCCCCCGAGCCTGGATAGGCGGCTATTGGAACGACCTTAATGTATACAATATGGGAGCCGCAAACATTGGTGACGGCTATGCAGGTCTCTACGTACCACGTGCCCCTGGCGCGCACACCTTCCGCATCGAGAATTATGCCAGTAATTTGGTTTTCTGGATAGACGGCCAGCGGTTTGACACCCTTCTACATTGGGACTACCTGATCAATCAATTCACCTACGAAACCTTGGTCGGCCCCCTTGCTTCGGTGCAAACGGTTGAATTGTGGGGGAACAATGTTATCTTGACCGATTTCCGTTACGGAACAAGTGAACCCAGCAACACCGTGCCCGAGCCCGGCAGCATGCTGCTCTTCGGCTCGGCCGCCGGCCTCCTGGGCTGGTGGCGCCGCCGCCAGGCCAGGAAGTCAGCCGCCCCGGCGGCCTAGGCCAGCCGCCAACCCCCCTGGCCAGACAAGGCCAGCGCCCCCGCGGGCGCTGGCCTTTTGAATTTTGAATTTCGATATTGGGCGCACGTTGTGAATTTAAAGTTACATTCTTTTGATTTGACACCCCCGCCGCAAAAATCATGACGCCCGCCCAGCCCCAGGTGTTCACAGCCTCTAAATGCTAAATAGATGGTTTAGTTAGTCTATTTATAATTTGTGCCTGGAGAGGCCGTCTAGCCACAGTGCCTGTGGATAAATGGCACGGGTCTTGCTGTAGAGCTGGGCAGAGGAAAAAGAAAAAGCCAAACCCGTCGCGAGGCGGGGACGGAAAGCCGACGGATCTCCCCGGGGAGATGGCTGGGTTGCCTAACAACAATCAGGCGACCCGGCCTTTTGTATTCCCGAGAGGGGGCTGGGCCAGACCAGGGGGAGAGAAGCACATGAGAAAGATAGCCTTCACCGCCGCTTTGATCGTCTGCGTCCTGCTGGGGCTGGGCGGCGCCGCCCAGGCCGATACCATCAACTCGCTGACCGTCACGGGCTACACCGTCACCTCCGGGGTGAACGTGACCATCGGCGGCCAGAACCTGGGCACCAAGTACGGCGCCCAGTTCAACGTCCACCTGAACCTGGGCAACAACAACTTCCAGGACGTCATCGCCTACTGCGTGGACCTCTACCAGACCATCGGCGCCGGCACCTACAGCGGCTACACCCTCAACCCGGTGAGCGAGAGCGGCTCCACCCAGTCCGCCGCCTGGCTCTTGGGCCACTACGCCCCCGGCCTGGGCAATCCCTACGCCCCCAACAGCCTGACCACCACCATAACCGCCCTGCAGGTGGCCATCTGGGAGGTCACCTACGACTACTCCTCCTCGGGCTCCTACGCCCTGGGCGGGGGCAACTTCAAGGCCTCCGGCCTGAGCACCGCCGTGGCCAACCTGGCCAACAGCTACCTGACGGCCCTGGCCGGAGCCAACCCCACCATCACGGGGCTGCAGTTCTCCGGCGTGGCGCGCAGCAACGCCAACCAGGACCTCATCGTGGGCAACACCCCCGAGCCGGGCAGCATGATCCTGTTCGGTTCGGCCGCCGGGCTCATGGGCTGGCTGCGCCGCCGCCGCCAGGCCAAGCAACGCCTGGCCCAGGAGGCCTAGGCCCCAGGCCAAGGCAAGCCCCCCATAAGCCCACGGACGCGCCGGCCCCCATCCCCAGGGTAAGCCGGTCCGGGAAGAAAGATAGAGCCATGTCGCCCCAGCACCCCGCCCTGCAACGCCTGGAGCCGGCCGCCACGCCCAAGCGTCAAAATACTGCCACACCGGCGGCGGCACCCGCCCCGGCCAGAAGCGCCGTTCCCCTGCGGGTGGTGCCCCCCGCCCCGGCCTGGCACCAGCCGGAGCCGGTAGCCGAGCCACCCGCGCCGCCCTCCCTGCGCCCCCGCCAGCGCGTCCTGGAGCGCCGCCTGCGCGCCAAGGCCCACCTTAGCTACCTGGGCTTGGCCTGGCATCAGCGTACCCACCTCTTCACCGAGGCCTGGGACCAGGCCCGCAAGCGTTGCGCCTGCGTGCTGGGCACCTATTTCACCACCCCGGGACCCCGCTGGCAGCACCACCTGTGGTGGCACTTCGATCAGGGCCGCCGCCTGGCCGACCTCTTCGGCGTGCGCTACGAGGACTGGATCCGGCCCCAGTTCACCCGCCTGGAGACCCAGGGCCAACCGGAGGCCGGGCCCGGCGATCTGCACGGCCGGGTGGCCCTGGAGGCCTATCTCTTCGGCGGCGCCGGGCCGGCCACGCCCCAGGCGCCCGTGGCGCCGGGGCGCTTCCCCAGCCTGCGGCCCTTTGCCAGCGAGTCCTACGACCGCCAGGACCCCGAGCACAACCTGTACGTGGTGGGCATCCTGGCCGAGATGATTGACCTGACCGGCATGCTGGGCGACGGCCGGGGGCTGAACACCGACAGCGTCTCGGCCGACGACCTGTGGCTGGTGCTGGCGTCCTTTGACGCCGCCCTGCTCATACCCCGGCCCCAGCCGGTGCCGCGGACGGCGCCCTGGCACAACGGCGCCATTGACATCTAACCGGCCAGCGGGTACCGGTCCAGCCGGCCTGGCGGGCATGAAACCACAAACCACGCAAGGGGGGATGGCCATGAGGACAGCGGAGAGACTCAGCCAGTTGCGCCGGGATTGCGCGGGGCATAGCGCCGGCGAGTACACCCTGCTGGCGGCCCTGCTGGGGGCCGGCCTGGCCACGGCGGTCATCACCTTCCTGAGCGCCAACCAGGGCGCCGCCATCCTGACCGCCAGCCGGCTGGGCTAGAGGCGCGGCCTGCCCGCTCACCGGCGCCGTCCGCCGGGTCGAGGACGCACCCAGACATCGCGGGGGCGGGGTTCAACCCCGCCCTTTGCCGTTTCCGGCGGTACCGCCCAGGTAGTAGACTGGGATGGCGGCGCCGGGCGCCCAAGGCCATGGCGGCCAAAAGGCTCTTCATTCTGATGTTGGAGGCATGAGCATGGACGTGGCACAGGCCATCGCCCGCCGGCGCACGGTGCGGGCCTTCGGGCAGGAGCCCATCAGCCGCCAGACCCTGACCAGTCTGGTGGAGGCGGCGCGGTGCGCGCCCTCGGCGGCCAACCTGCAACCCCTGGAGTACGTGGCGGTGGACGACCCCGCCCTGTGCCAGCAGGTCTTCGCTTGCCTCAAGTGGGCGGCCTACACCCATCCCGTGGGCACCCCCGGGGAAGGCCAGCGCCCCACGGCTTACCTGGTGGCCTTGGTGCGGCCGGAGTACAAGGCCCTGACCGGCGCGGCCTACGACCTGGGCGCGGCCTTGATGAGCGCCATGCTCCTGGCCGTGGCCGAGGGCCTGGCCAGTTGTTGGCTGAAGTCCATCAACGCCCCCCACCTGACCGAGCTCTTGGGCCTGCCGCCGGAGCTGGAGGTGGACTCGGTGCTGGCCCTGGGCCGCCCAGCCGAGGAGCCCGTCACCGTGGACCTGGAGCCCGGGCAGACCGGCCGCGAGGTCATCAAGTACTGGCGCGACGAGAACGGCCGCCAGGTGGTGCCCAAGCGGGCCTTGCAAAGCATCCTGCACTGGCAGCGCCACGGCGGGGCCGCGAGCCGCGGCGGGCGATAACGGGTCGGGTGACGTCCTCCCCTGATGGGCCTCGTCGGCTTCCGTACAGACCTTGTTTAACATACAAGGGGCGGGGCGGCGTGCCCGCGTTTTGGCTGCCGCCGGGCTGGGTTCGGCGCCTAGATCTGGGCCGGGGCGTTGGCGCGCAGCTCCTGGGCGCGGGCATCGAAACGCCCGGCCAGGAGCAGATCGAAGTCCTTGCCGAAGTGGCGGCGCTGGGCGGCCAGGCGGCGGCGCATCTGCTCCCACAGCTCGTCCAGTTGGCCAAAGGAGACGATCTGGGCCAGGCGGCGGGTGGTTTCTTCCAGCAACTGGGCGCGCAGCCGCTCCACGTGCATCTCGAACAAATCGCGCAGGCTCTGCTGGCGGTCCTGGCTCAAGGGCAGCTCCTGGCCCTCCTCCCAGGCGTTCTGGAACAGGGACTCCAGGCGGTCCAGGTCGTCCTCCTGGGCCATGTTTTTGCGCGCCCGTTCCATCATGGTCTCGCCCAGACGGGCCAGATTGTCGTTGAAGGCCGCCTCCAGGCGCTGCTGGTAGTCCAGGGTCTGGTAGGTGGTCAGCTTGAGCTTCTTGAGTTCCTGGTGGTAGATGCGCTTGAGCTTGGCCGGCTGGCTGGCCCGGCGCACGGCCTCGATGCGCCGGTCAATGCGGGCCAGGTCGGCGATGTCTATGCTCACCAGGCGGGCCAGGGGGTCGGTTTGCAGGGTGATGCCCTGGCGGGCGCCCACCAGGCCCTTGACCCCCCGGGGCCGGTTGAGAATGGCCGAGGGGTCCATCTGCGAAAAGGCCTCGTTGACCAGCTCGAACTTGGTTTCCATGACCCTGGCCAGGGGCAGGAAACTGACCGTGAGCGCCCCCCCCAGGCCCAGGTCCAGCTTGGCCGCCGCCGTCAGGCCCAGGAGGAGCAGCCGTATCTGGTTGGGGTAGGTCAGCCGGTCGGCGGCCTCGGCGAAGCCGATCAGGCGCACCGGCCGGCCGGGGTCGGCCAGAGAGTTCTGCACGAAGCCCTGGTATTCCTCGGGCAGGGCCAAAAGGCCCCGGTAGAGGCGCAGGCCCTCGTAAAGGTCGCGCTCGAAGTGGGTGATGCCCTGGGAACGTAGACCCTTCTGACGATAGATGAAGGGCACCGGCACCCCGGCACGCAGCATCATCAAATCCAGGGCGTCCACGAAGTACAGGCCCCTGAGCTTGAGCAGGCGGTCCAGGCCGGCGTCGCGGCGGCCCTGCTCCAACAGGGCCTGGCGCTCGGGGTCTTGCTCGGGCAGTTGGGTGGTCTCCAAGAGGTGGCGCAGGCCGGCGGCCGGGGCCTCCTGGCGCTGCACCTCCAGATAGCGCTGGAAGGCCAGGCGCTGGCGGGCGTGCCCCTCGATGTCGGCCAGGTGGGCGGCCTTGGCCGTGGTGCCCTGCTGGGCCAACTTGCGCAACAGCTCGTGCAGGTGCATGAGCCGCTCCAGGATGTCCTCGGTGAGAAAGCCCTCCTCGCGGGCCGCCGTGCAGATCACGGCCAGGATGAACAGGGCCTCCACCAGGGGGGGGTCCTCCAGGCGCAGAATGTTCTCCAGGGAGCTCAGGCTGGCCTCGCCGGTGACCACCTGGCGCAGATGGTCGTGGTGCTCCAGGAGAAAGCCCAGGTCGCGGTGCAGGGCGCGGGCCAGCTCCAGACGGCTGGCCAGCGGCGAGGCCAGCTCGGGATGGCCGCGCAGGCCGGGGCCTTCCTGGTCGTAGAGTAACAGGGCCAGCATGAGCAAGAGGTCCAGGCCAGGGTGGTTGGCCAGCAGTTGGCCCAGGCTGGCGGTGAGCGTCTGGAACTGCAACTGGGAGATGCCCAGGATGCCGGTGGCGGATGCCCCGAACTCCACGCGGGCCAGCTCGTGGCTGAGCGTCATGTCCTGGAAAGCGTCCAGGCGGCGGCTCATCAGGGCGCTGAGCTTGGCGGCCGCCGCCAGGCGCTGGGCGGTGCGCGGCGAGCCGGTGGGCTGAGGCAGCACCCGGTCCAGCATGTGGGGGCAGTCCTCCACCAGGCGGCGCAGGTTGACCGCGAAGACCGGCAGGTGAAAGAGCTGCTCCAGCAGGTAGTGCTCCAGTTGGCGGGCCAGGCCCCGGTGCTCCTCCATCACCTCGCCGCGCCAGCGCCGCTCCTCCTCGGGGGGGCGGCGCTCCAGCTCCAGGGCGCGCACGAAGCGGGCGGCGGCGTGGGCGCGGCGGTCCATGGCCTTGAGGCGCTGGTCGGGCACCTCGGCCAGCCCCTTGCCCAGGGTGAGGTTCAGCTCGCGCTTGAGGCTGGCCAGCTCCTCCAGCACGTCCACGAAGCGGGGGGTGAGCGCGCCGGTGTGGGCGTCCACGGTGAGGTAGAGGCCCGAGTCGTGCACATAGGCCTCGCCGCGTAAAGTCATGGTCTCGCGCAACTGGGCCAGCCACTCCGGCGAGAGCTGGTCGGGGGTGAGGGAAAGCAGGGCGGTTTTGAGCTTCTCCAGGCGCCCGGGCAGCAGGCCGTGCCGCTCCACCTCCAACAGGCGATTGAAGTTGATGAGCCGGCGCTCGCTGGTGTGCACGCCGATCCACAGGAGGGTGAAGCCGGCCGGGGTGCCCAGGCGGGTCAGCAGCCGGCCGCTGCCGTGCAGCTCGCTGTTCAGGAGGGCGCGGAAGAAGTAGGGCCGGGCCGAGGAATCGCCGGCGTAGAAGCGGCCCACGAAGCGGCGCACCTGCTGCAGCAGGTCAATGACCATCTGGATGCGCGCCAGCTTGTCCCCGTCGAAGTCGGCCATGGCCTCCTTCTGGCGGGGGCCGGCCCGCTCCAGGTCGCGCCACAGGTCCAGGAAATCAAACAGGTCGAAGAGCTTGAGCATCTTGCGCACGGCCTGGGCCTGCACCCCGCCCATGCTGCTGATCTGGTCGCTCAGGATGTCGTCCCAGTCCAGGTCGCTGTCGGTGACCACGCGGATGGCGTTGTCGTAGAGGCTGAACATCTCCTCCACCTGCTCGGGCCGCAAGTGCCCCTCGGCGGCGGCGGCCGCCTCGGCCACCGAGAGCAGGCGGTAGAGGCGGATCACGCTTAAGGCCTCCTCCAGGTCCTGGTAGCGCGCCAGGTCGGTCAAGGGGCGCAGGGTGGTCTCGGGCAGCTTGCCGAAGGTCACTCGGGCCATGGTGGAATGCCCCAGCACGATGAGGTAGAGCTGGCCCAGGGCGCCCTCGTCCAGGCCCAAGAGCGCCAGCTTCTCCAGGTTGTCCATGACCGGGGTGCTGGGCCCCATGATTTCCTGGGGGTTGAGCCGGGTCTGCAAGCGCCCAAGGCGCTGGACCATGTCCATCAGGCGCAGCACGTCCAGGGTTTGGGGGTGGCGGCTGGACTGCTCGAAGGGCTTGCGCAGGCGGCTAAGCTCCAGGCGGGGCAGGGAGGTGAAGGTGCCCATGCGCACCTGCTCCAGAATGCCCAGCACCTTGAGCGCGTAGCTCAAGGAGTCCTTGTAGCCGGCCAAGAGGCCGCGGTCGCAGCCGGCTAGGTTGCGGCGGCCGGCCAGGCTCTCCAGGCGGACCAGGGTCACCGGTGGCCGGCGGCGCTGGCCCAGAAAAACCACCTGGGTGTCGGGGAACTCGCTGTCAATGGCGTAGCGCTCGGCCCAGTGCTGGCGTTGGGCCTCGGGCAGAAGCGACCCCAGGGTCTTGGTGGCGAAGAAGGGACCCAGCCAGCGCTTCCAGGCCGACAACAGGCGCGGGGCCGAGCCCCGGGGCAGGGGCAGGTCCTGGTAGTCCAGGGCGTCTATCTCCTTGGGGTCCACCCGGGGCAGCCCCCGGCCGCCCAACAGGCCCTCCACGGTCTCGTGGTACACGCCCAGGCCGGTGAGGAAGGCGTTGAAGTCGAAGCGATTGACGCTCAAGCCCAGGCCCTCGCCGGAGCGGTAGCGGCGCCTGGTGCGATAGACATGGCTGAAGAGCAGAAAGCGCTTAAACTCCTCCTGGCCCAGGAAGCGCACGGTGAGCGTCTCGCGGCTACTGCCTAGGGGGCGGTCGGCCAAGGCCAGCATCTCGCCGTCCTCCTCCAGGAGGTCGTAGAGGCGGCTGGCCACGAAATAGCCGTAGGCCTCGCGCAACTGGCGCTCCTTGGGGGGCGCCCCGCCCTGGCTCCTGACCTCGCGCAGGGCGAAATTGCGCGGGTCGCCGGCCATGACCACGGCCTGCAGGGGGCGCTGGGTCTGGGTCAGGGCGGCCAGGGAGGCGATGACCACGAACTCCAGGTGGGGCAGGCGCGATTGCATCTCGGGCAAGAGCAGCTCGTGGTCGCTGCCCACCAGGCCCACGCGCATGGTCTCGCGCAGGCGCCGGCCCAGGAGGTCGGAGAGGAAATCGGTGATGATGTCGGCCTTGGCCCGCACCTCCACCAGGAAGTGGGCCACGAACTGGCGGGGGATGAGGTAAAAGGGCCGGCCCAGGCGGCTGTAGCGGATGAGTAGCCCCAGGCGCTTGAAGATGTCGTTGACCTGGCGGTGGTGGCTGGCCACCTGATCGGCGTCGTCCAGGTCCAACTCGTCCAGGAGCCGGGCCTCCGGCTCGGGCAGCACGGTCTGCTCGAACAGACCCAGGCCGTAGGCGTTGCCGCCGAAGCTCGGGGTCAATGCCCAGTTCATCGAAGCGCTCCGGGGCGATGAACCGGTAGAGCCCGGAGAAGCGCCTGATCTCGGGGGGCAGTCCAACCTTGGCGCCTTGCATGCTCCCCTCGAAGCGGGTGGAATGGGCACGTGACACCGTCCGCCGCCCAAGGCGGCGCGGCCACCGGTAACCATGGTGCGCGAAGCTATTAATCTAGACCGTGGCCGCGCCCAAGTCAATGCGGCTTGACGACCGGCGGCCCGGCGGGTAGTTTGGGCCACATACCAAGATGCAATCAAAGCCATCCATGGCTTTGATTGCTGATCGGCCGGGCAAAAGAGTGTTTTTGCCCGGCCTCCCGTGCGCTATCGCGCCCGGCGGGCCATCCATGGCCCGCATACCAAGTTGCGATCAAACTATTTGTTTGATCGCAACTTGGTATCAACACCCCTGCCTGGCCGGAGGAGATCATGTCCAGGGCCGAGGAACTGCTTAGGCGCGTCGAGAGTTACAGCGATCAGATGGTGGAGGCCCTGGCCCAGCTCACCGCCGTGCCGGCCCTGGGTCCCACCAGCGGCGGCCAGGGCGAGATGGCCAAGGCCGAGCTGCTCCTGCCCTGGCTGCATGATATGGGCCTGGAGGTGGAGCGAGCCGACGCCCCCGACCCCCGGGTGGAGGGAGGCCAGCGCCCCAACCTGCTGGCCAGCCTGGCCGGCGGCCCCGGACCGGCGACCTGGGTGCTGGCCCACCTGGACGTGGTTCCCGTGGGCGATCCGGCCCTGTGGACCAGCGACCCCTGGACGCTCAAGGTGGAGGGCGACCGGCTCTCGGGCCGGGGCACCGAGGACAACCACCACGGCCTCTTGTCGGCCTTGTTTGGCCTCAAGGCGGTCAGGGACCTGGGCCTGCCCCTGCCCGGGCGGTCCGGCCTGGCCCTGGTCAGCGACGAGGAGACCGGGTCCCAGTACGGCCTGGATCATCTGTTAAAGACCCGGCCCGACGTCTTCACCCCCCGGGACATCATCGTGGTGCCCGACGCGGGCCGCCCCGACGGCAGCCTGATCGAGGTGGCCGAGAAGTCCATATACTGGCTCAAGGTGGAGGTGCGGCCGCGACGTCTTCTACCTGGACTGCCGGGTGCTGCCCGGCATCGCCCTGGAGGACGTGCGCGCCGAGATCGAGGCCCGCTTCCGGGCCATCGCCGCCGAGGAAGGGGCGCAAGTGGCCATCAGCGAGGTGCAGCGCTTGCAGGCCCCGCCAGCCACTCCCGCCGATGCCCCGGTGGTCAAGGCCCTGGGCCGGGCCATCGCCCGGGTACACGGGGTGGAGCCCCACGCCGGCGGCATCGGCGGCGGCACCGTGGCCGCTTTCTGCCGCCAGCGGGGCCTGCCCGTGGCCGTGTGGTCCTCCTGCCAGGGCACCGCCCACATGCCCAACGAGTGGACCAGCCTGAGTGCCCTAATCAAGGACGCCCAGGTTTTGGCCCTGCTCTACGCGGGCCTGTGAGAGGCCGGTCATGACCGCCGCCCGCCACGTGGACCTGGACCGGCTGGTGCCGGAATATGTCAAGCGCTTCGAGGCCTACATCCCCTCCAAGCCCGACCCGGAGCTGATGCGCCTCTACGGCGTGAACCACCTCTTCCGCCTGAACAACAACGAGAATCAATTGGGGCCGCCGCCGCCCTCCCGCCGGGTGCTGGAGAGCTTCCCGCCGGCCAAGGCCGCCCTCTACCCCAGCGGCGACGCCTGGTATCTGCGCCAGCGCCTGGGGCAAAAATTCGGCCTGGACCCGGAGCAGTTTTTGGTGGGCAACGGGGCCAACGAGGTCATCGCCTTCGTCATCAAGGCCTTCTGCCAGGAGGGCGACAACATCGTTACCGCTGACAAGACCTTCGCGGTCTACGAGTGGGTGGCCGAGTTCTCGGGCTTCGAGGCCAAGTTGGTGCCGCTCAAGGACTTCGGCTTCGACGACCAGGGCATGCTGGAGGCCATTGACCAGCGCACCAAGATTCTATTCGTCTGCAACCCCAACAACCCCACCGGCTCCTACTGGGACGAAACCAGGCTGCGGGGCTTTTTGGACGCCGTGGGCGGCCGGCAGATCGTGGTGGTGGACGAGGCCTACCTGGAGTTCGTGGAGCGCCCCGACTTCCCCGACGGCCTGCGCCTGTTGGCCCAGTACCCCAACCTGGTGGTCTTCCGCACCTTCAGCAAGATGTACGCCCTGGCGGGACTACGCATCGGCTACCTGGCCGGGCAAAAGGAGGTGGTGGACGTTATCCGCCGCACCTGCGTGGTCTACTCGGTCAACACCCTGGCCCAGGAGGCGGCCCTGGCCGCCCTGGAGGAGGACCACAAGCACATAGAGGCCACCCGCGAGCTGATCCGCAACCAGCGGGACTACCTGGCCCGCGAGCTGGGGCGCCTGGGGCTCACCACCCAGATCGGCGAGGGCTGCTTCGTCATGATCCGGCTGCCCATGAGCGACACCCTGGCCTACCGCAAGCTCATGGCCAAGGGGGTGATGATCCGCTCCATGACGGGTTTTCGCTTCCCCAACTGGATTCGGGTGAGCATCGGCCAGCACCAGGCCATGGAGGCCTTCATCCAGGCCCTGGAGGAGATACTGGCCGAGAGGGGGTAGGGTGGGTTGGACGAACAGGGGAGCCACGTGTCTTGGCGACGTCTAGCAATTGATGTCATTGCGAGGAGTATCCCGGCAGGGATGCGACGCGGCAATCTTCCCTTTCGCTCTTGACGGCAACCCAGCAAGGCCAAGAGCGAAATGGGAGATTGCTTCGCTGCGCTCGCAATGACAGCTATTTTTGATATGGGTGAAGACGGTCCTGGCTCAGCCTGACCACGCGATGAAAAGGCCGTAGTAGCCTCCCCAAAACTTCATCATCACTGATCGGTATTTCCCCCTACTGCTTGGCCGCGGCCTCGATGTCGGTGGCGGATGCCACGTTGACCAAGAGCGCGTTGCAGTCCGGGCAGTACTGGGGATAGCGGATGGTGTGATCCTGGAAGACCTTCCCCGGCCGGAAGCGGTCCAGGAAGGCCACGGCCTGGTCCCAGGCCTCCTGGGGCGTGTGGTCCACGGCCAGGATCTGTAGGCTTTCCAGCACCTGGCCATCGGGGCGGTGGATGACCACGCTCATCACCTCGGGCTGTTCGTTGTTCTCGCCGAAGATGGTCACCGTGGCCAAGGCCGGCCCCTGGCCCAGCAAAAGGCCGGCCATGAGGTCCGAGTGGCGGCAGGCCGTGGCCGGGGTGGCCGGGTCGTTGACGTACTCGCCCACGGCGTGGGCCAAATCGTGGCCGTCGCCCAGGCCGTGGCCTGACGTTTCGGCCCAGGGCAGAAACTCCGAGGCCTTGACCGGCACGGGCAGCACCTCCACGCCCATCTCGCGCAGAAAGTGCATTAGGTAGAAGCTGGTCTTGGCCTGCTGGCGAAACTCGCTCAGGGATGAGCCCTGGCTGGGGCGCTGGTAGATTTGCCGCCAGTCCTCGTAGTCAAAGGCTGGCAGGCGCACGCTCTCATGCCCCTTGGCCACGAACTGCCGGGCCATGGCCCGGGCCTGCTCGACGATGGCGCTGATGTTCACGGATACTCCTTGGCATGCGATTGGGAACAGTTTGCGCCTGGCTGGGACATTGGTCAAGGCCCAGCCGCTGGCCTTGCCTTCCGCTTCCCATGGGGGTATTGGTGAAGGTAGAGAGACCCGGACAGCAGCGTCATCGCCTTCCCGGAGGAGCCCATGCCCAGACCGGTGTTGTTGGCCGGGGCCTGCCTGACCCCCTTTGGCCGCACCCGCCACAAGCTCCTGGACCTGTTGGCCCAGGCCGCCCAAGGGGCGCTCAAGGAGGCCGGCCTCCAGGACGTGGACGCCCTGTACCTGGGGGTGATGAACGCCGAGGAGTTCACCGGCGAGGGCAACCTGGCCGTGGCCCTGGCCGACCGCCTGGGCCTGGGCGGGGCCGCCAGTTCCCGGGTGGAGACGGCCAGCAGTACCGGGGCCGGCGCCCTGGAGGGCGCCTTTTTTGCCGTGGCCAGCGGCTACCTCCAGAATGTGCTGGTGGTGGCCGGCGAAAAGATGACCGGCCTAAGCACCCGCGCCACCACCCGCATCCTGGCCGAGGTGATCGCCCCCAGCGAGCGGCGCTACGGGGCCTCCATGCCCGCCCTGGCCGCCCTCATCGCCCGGGCCTACGGCCGCGCCCACAATCTCAGCGAGGACCAACTCAGGGACGTGCTGGGGGCCGTGGCGGTCAAGAACCACGCCCGGGGCGCCCTCAATCCCTTTGCCCAGTTCCAGAAGCCCATCAGCCTGGAGGAGCACCACGCCGCCCGGCCAGTCTCCGACCCCCTGGGGCTATTTGACTGCGCGCCCATCACCGACGGCGCCGCGGCCGTGGTCTTGAGCAGCCGGCGCGGCGGCGTGCGCCTGGCCGGCATGGGCCACGCCACCGACTCGGCGGCGGTGACCCGGCGCCAGGGGCTGACCAGATTCAACTCCACCAAGGAGGCCGCGGCCCAGGCCTACGCCATGGCCAAGGTCAACCCCCAGGAGGTGGACTTCGCCGAGGTGGGTGATCGGCAGCGAGGACCTGGGCTTTTTCCCGCCCGGCCAGGGCTGGCGGGCGGCCCTGGAGGGGCGCACCGGCCCCGAGGACCAGATGCCCATCAAGCCCTCGGGGGGGCTCAAGGCCCGGGGGCACCCTGTGGGGGCCTCGGGCCTGGCCCAGGTGGTGGAGGCCTACTGGCTCTTGACCGGCCAGGTTGACGCCGCCCGCCGTCTGCCCAAGGAGCCCAAGGTGGCTCTCACCCAGTCCATCGGCGGCCTGGGCAACAACAACCTGGTGACCATCCTGGTGCCGGCCTCGCGGCCCCTGCACCAGCCCGGCTCCTGGCAGACCAGCTTCAGCCTGCCGCTATCGCCCCTGGCCCCGCCCCGTCCCGAGCCGCCGCCGGGCGAGGTGACGGGCAAGGTGCTGGCCTGCACCCTGCTGCACACCCCGCCCGAGGGCTTCACGGCCCCCCTGGGCCTGGCCATGGTGCGCACCGCCCAGGGCTGGCTCACCCTGGCCCACACCGACCCCGAGCATCAGCCCGCCCTGGGCTCCACGGTGCTCCTGCGCCTGGAGGGCGGGCTGTTCCGGGCCGTGCAGGTGGGGGACCTGGCCGGCACCTGGCTGCGCACCCGCTCGGCCTGGCGGCGCCTGCCCACCTCCTTGCGCCTGTGGCGCCGCCGCTTTAGCCGCTAACAGGCTGAGATGACGCGGCCTTGCCCTGGCGTTGCCTCCGGGGCCGGGGCGGGGTAACATACCGCCGTTGCCCGGCGCCGGCCTGGCAGTGTCCCCCACTCCCGGTCCTTTTGGATATAATCTGCCCATGCTCCAGCCCGCGCCCTTTCGCCCCCTGCCCGTGGTCCCCGGCCTGAGCAACTACGCCCGCCAGGTCTGGTGGAGCCGCTTTGAGCTCATACCCGGGGTGACGCTCACGACCACGGTGCGCCTGCGACCCAGCCTGGCGACGCGGGCCGAGGAACCCCGCCACCTGCTGCCGGCCCTGGCCCAGGCTGCCAGCGCCGGCTTGAGCCTGCACCCGCGCCTGAACTTCTTCACCTTCTGGGGCCGGCTGGTCTGGGCCGGAGAGCCGGTGCGCGTGGGGGTGGTGGGGAGCTGCGCCAGGCCTTGCGCCAGGCCCACCGCCCCCAGCCGCCCACGCCCATGGACCGCCTGCGCGAGGCCTGGCCCCTGGCCACCTACGCCCTGGAACGCCTCAGCGGCTCCTATGAGCGCCTCTACATCCGCCACAAGGCCCCGCTGGTCATCTCCATGCTGGCCCTGCCCGGCATCGGGGCGCCCAGCTTCGTGCCGGCCCACTCCATGGCCCTGCTGCCCGGCTGGCCCAAGGATGGCCTGCTGCCCCTCTGCCTGTGCTTCAACCACCAACTGGCCAACGCCCGGCCCGTGGGCAGGCTCTTGCTGACCATCAAGGATTTGCTGGAATAAATGCCCGGGCGGGGATAAACCCCGCCCCTTGTATGTTAAACAAGGTCTGTACGGGAGCCGACCAGGCCCGTCAGGGAAGAGGGCCACCCGACCCGTGTTGGGCGTCGAGGCACTCGACCCCCGCCTCTACATCAAAAAAAGCAATTGTAACGGAATCTTAATGTGGGGGCGGGGGTTATCCCCGCCCGTCTTGGCTATTGGCGGGACGCCCTTTCCACGGGAGCCGGCAAGGCGGGCCAGGGCAAAGCGCCTCTCGACCCGTTATCGCCCGCCGCGGCTCGCGGCTATTCCTCGATCTTGCGGCGGGAGGCCAGCGAGCGGCTGAGCGTCAGGCCGTCCATGTACTTGAGATCGCCGCCCACGGGCACGCCGTAGCCCAGGCGGGTGACCAGCACCCCGCTGGCGGCCAGGGCGCGGGCCACCAGGTCGGCGGTGGCCTCGCCCTCCACGGTGGGGTTGGTGGCGATTATCACCTCGCGCACCGGCTGGGCCTTGACCCGGGCCAGCAGCTCCCCCAGGCGCAGGTGCTGTGGTCCCACGCCGTCCAGGGGCGACAGGGCCCCGGCCAGCACGTGGTAGCGCCCCCTAAAGCTCTGGGCCGCCTCCAGGGCCATGAGGTCGGCGGGGGTCTCCACCACGGCGATGAGCCCCGGGTCGCGAGCCGGGTCGGCGCAGATGGAGCAGGGATCGCTCTCGGCCAGGTTGAAGCACCGCGAGCAGGTGGCCACCTCTTCCTTGAGGCGGGCGATGGCCCGGGCCAGGCCGCGCGCCTCCTCGGCCGGGGCGCGCACCAGGTACAGGGCCAGGCGTTCGGCGGTCTTGGGGCCGATGCCCGGCAGGCGCCCCAGGGCGGTCATCAGGGTCTGCAACCCGCGAGGATACACGGGGCCTGGCTAGAACATGCCCGGCAGGTTCATGCCGCCGGTGACCTTGCCCATCTCCTCCTGCATCATCTGCTGGGCCCGGCGCTGGGCCTCGCCCACGGCGGCCACGATCAGGTCGGCCAGCATCTCGGCGTCGGCCGGGTCCACCACCTCGGGCTCCAGGCGCAGGCGCAAGATTTCGCCCCGGCCATTGACCGTGGCCTCCACCATGCCGCCGACAGCCTGGGCGCTGATCTCGCGGTTGGCCAACTCCTCCTGCATCTTCATCACCTGCTGCTGGACCTTCTGGGCCTGTTTGAGCAGGTTGCCCATGCCGCCGCCCATTCCCTTGGGGATCATATGCCTCGCTCCCTTGCCTGGGGGTTGCTCGCGCTATGTTGCGGGCTATTGGTCAACTATCTCCGTCAGCAATTCATTTCTTGGAAATACTGGACTTCACTGGCCTCGACCACCTCCTCACGGAAATGGCGGCTGAGTTCCGCCGGGGTACGCAGGTCTACCTTGCGCCCTAGCAGGCGGGAAAGCTCTTGCTCCATGGCGGCCATTTGCAGGTAACCCGCGCCCCGGCCCGGCAAAAACTCGATCAATACGTCCAGGTCACTTTCAGGCCGAAAGTCTTCCCGCAGCACCGACCCGAAAAACCCCAACCGCCCGATGCCGTGGCGCCGGCAAAACTCGGCCAAGTTTTGGCGCGGAATGCCTATGCCGTGCAGGGCCTGCTTTGCTGGAGGCATGGGTGCGCGCTCCCTATTTGGCCGGGTTCAGGGCCACCACCTGGGCCTCGAAGACCTCCACGGCTTCTAAGACCGCCGGGTGCTCGGCCAGTCCGCTGACCGCCTTTAGCTCGGCCTGGCGGTCCTCGGCCGCCTGGGGCTCCTGGGCCACGGCCTTGAGCACCACCGCCGGGGCGCCCTCCCACAGCTCGGCGGCGAGCGCGCAGAGCTTGGCCTGGTTCTCGGGTGTGCAGACCGAGCCGGCCAGGCCGTTGGCCTGTAACTCGATGACCAGGGCGCCCTCTTGCAGGCCGGCCTGACCCCGGCCCAGGGTGGCGGCCAGGAGGGGCTCGCCCCGGCTGGCATAGTGTAAGAGCTGGCGCAGGGCCTCGGCCGCCGGGGGCATGGCCCGGG
>JACQYR010000122.1 GCA_016208115.1 Desulfarculus sp. | reverse complement strand
TCCGCCACGGCCAGCAACTCGGGGCGGGCCAGCAGGGTGCGCCGGATGGACTCCTTGCGCCGCCAGCGGGCGATGGCCCCGTGGTGGCCGCTGAGGAGCACCTCGGGCACCGTCAGGCCCCGAAACTCGGGGGGCCGGGTGTAGTGGGGGTGCTCCAGCAGCCCGTCGCTGAAGCTGTCCGCCCCCGCCGAGTCCGCCCCGCCCAGCACCCCGGGCAGGAGCCGGCTGACGGCCTCCAGTACCGCCAAGGCCGCCAACTCGCCGCCGCAGAGCACGAAGTCGCCCAGGCTCAGTTCCTCGTCCACGGCCAACTGGCGCACCCGCTCGTCCACGCCCTCGTAGCGGCCGCAGACCAGCACCAGGCGCTCCAGGCTGGCCAACTCCCGGGCCTTGGCCTGGTCAAAGGGCCGGCCCCGGGGCGAGAGCAAGATCACCCGCGCCGGCGGCCCCGGCTTGAGACCCTCCAGGGCGGCCACCAGGGGGCCGGGCATCATCACCATGCCGTCGCCGCCGCCGTAGGGCAGGTCGTCCACGGTGCGGTGGCGGTCAGGGGCGAAGTCGCGCGGGTTGGTCAGCCGCACCTCTATCAGCCCCGCCTTGACCGCCCGGCCCAGGATGGAGGCCTGGCAATAGGCCTGGCACACCTCGGGCAGCAGGGTGACTATGTCAAAAAGCATGGGGCCTTGCCCTCTTGCCCCTCGGGGTCCTCTGGCCAGCCCTGGGCCTCCAATAGCCCCGGGGGCGGGTCCACCCTGACCAGGCCCGCCAGGGGGTCCACGGCCAGCACCACGCCCTCCACCACCGGAATCAGGGCCTCTTTACCATCCTCGGCCCGTACTAGCAACAGGTCGTGGGCCCCCAGGTCGCCCACCTGGACCACCCGGCCCAGCTCGCGTCCCTGGTTGTCCACCACCCGGGCGCCCTTGAGTTGGTACCAGTAGTACTCGTCCTGCCCCAGGGGCTTGAGCGCCGCGCGCTCCAGGTACACCCAGGCCCCGGCCTGTGCCTCGGCCTGGGTGCGGTCGGCCACCTCCCGGGTGGTCAGGAGCAGGCGGCCGCCGTGCTCGCGCAGGGAAACCAGGGTCAGGGGCCTGGCCGCCTCGGGATTGGGCCCCAGGTACACCCGTCCGGCCCGCCGGAAAATCTCCGGGTCGCGGCCGTGGGAAAAAACCCTGATCTCGCCCTTGAGTCCGAAGGCCCCCGAGGCCCGACCCATGAGGATCAGGTCGGGCCGCGCCATGGCTACTCGATGATCTCCAAGACCGAACGCTTGCGGATCTTGGTGGAGGCGGCGCTGAGGATGGTGCGCATGGCCCGAGCCGTGCGCCCCTGTTTGCCGATCACCTTGCCCAGGTCCTCCTTGGCCACCTTCAGCTCGATCACCGAGGTCTGTTCGCCTTCCACCTCGTTGACCTCCACGTGCTCGGGGCGGTCCACCAGCGCCTGCGCGATGTACTTGATCAACTCCTTCATTCAGCACCTCCACCTGAGTAAGGGAACCGGTGGCGCGAAACCTGGGTCAACCATTAAGGAGCTTACGAGGCCGCCTGAGCCGCCGCCGCGGGCAACAGGCCCCTGCTCCTGAGCAGGCTGTACACGGTGTCCGTGGGCTGGGCGCCACGGCCCAGCCATTTTTGCAGGGCGTCGGCGTCAACCTGCACCAGGGCCGGGTTCTGATGGGGATCGTAGGTGCCCACGATCTCCAGGAAGCTGCCGTCGCGGGGGGCCTGGGAGTCGGCGGCCACGATGCGGTACATGGGCTTCTTCTTGGCGCCTAAGCGGGCCAGACGGATTCTCACTGCCATGACTGTCTCTCTCTTCGCTCCAAATTAATTAGGTGCTCGGGCTAGGGTTTATTGGCTTTAGCGCATGGGCAGCAGGCGCCCTAGCCCCTTCCTGGCGCCCATGCGGGTCATGTTCTTCATCATCTTGCGGGCATCCGCGAAGTTCTTCAAAAGCCGGTTGACGTCGGCCACGGTGGTGCCGCTGCCGGCGGCGATGCGCTTGCGGCGCGAGGCGTTGATGAGGTTAACGTCGCGCCGCTCGGCCACGGTCATGGAGTTGATGATGGCCTCGGTGCGCTTGATTTCCTTTTCCTCGGGCTGGAAGTCCTTGAGCTTCTTGAGCTTGCCCGCCCCGGGCAGCATGGCCAGTATGGACTCCAGACTGCCCATCTTTTTTATCTGCTGCAACTGGTCCTTGAAGTCCTCCAGGGTGAAGGAATTCTTGACCAGCTTCTTGGCCAGCTCCTTGGCCTTGTCCTGGTCGTAGGCCTCCTGGGCCTTCTCCACCAGGCTAAGCACGTCGCCCGTGCCCAGGATACGGCCGGCCATGCGGCCGGGGTGGAAGGCCTCCAGGGCGTCGAGCTTCTCGCCCACGCCCAGTTGCTTGATGGGCACCCCCGTGACCGCCCGGATGGACAAGGCCGCGCCGCCCCGGGCGTCGCCCTCCACCTTGCTCAGAATGACGCCGGAGAGGCTCAGGCGCTCGTGAAAGGCCTTGGCCACGTTCACGGCGTCCTGGCCGGTCATGGCGTCGGCCACCAGGAGCACCTCCTGGGGGCGCAGACGCTCGCGGATGGCCGCCAGCTCGGCCATGAGGGGCTCATCCACGTGCAGGCGGCCGGCGGTGTCCAAAATCAACAGATCGGCGCCGGCCCGAGCGGCACCCGCCAGGGCCTGCACGCATATATCCACCGGGCTCTTGCCGGGGTCGCTGTCGTTCACCGGCACCTGGATCTGGGCGCCCAGGCGCTTCAATTGCTCGATGGCCGCCGGGCGCTGCACGTCGGCGGGCACCAGGAAGGGGTGCCGGCCTTTTTTCTTAAGCGCCAGGGCCAGCTTGGCGCTGGTGGTCGTCTTGCCCGAGCCTTGCAGTCCCACCATCATGTAGATCAGCGGCGGCCGGCCGGTGAGTGTGAGCGGCTCGGCCTCGCCGCCCATGAGGGCGGTCATCTCCTCGTGGACGATCTTGACCACCACCTGGGCCGGCGTCAGGCTCCCCGCCACCTCCTGTCCCACGGCCCGCTGGCGCACCTGCTCGATGAAGTCCTTGGCCACCTTGTAGTGGACGTCGGCCTCCAACAGGGCCAGGCGCACCTCGCGCAGGGCGTCGGCTATGTTCTTCTCGGAGAGCTTGCCGTGGCCCTTTAGGCGCTTGAAGGTCTCGGCCAGGCGGTCGCTCAGGTGGTCGAACATGGGATCGTCTTTCGTTCGAAGGCAATGGCGCCAGCCGCCGGGAGCAAACGTCTGCCGGTAAACTAGGGGATTATATGGGACAGGCCCAGCCCCGTCAACCGCTCATGGTTCTTAGGCTTGTTCGATGCCCCCTTGTGAAAATATAGCAAACCCCAAGCCCCGAGGGCAAACCCTAGTTGGCAGGCCCGGCAAATAACCAGAGAAAAAAGGTCCTTCGTTGCCTGGTGGGGTAGCCGGCCGGGAGCCTCATCCTTCCGCTGGCCTGGGCGGCCGCCCGCGTGTATATATCAGGGCATGGAGTTAGATTCCCTACTGGCCCTGGACGTGGGCGGCGGCACCCAGGACCTGCTCCTGTGGCAAGACGGCCAGGAGATCGAAAACGCCGTGAAGATGGTGCTGCCCTCGCCCACCCAGGTGGCGGCCCGGCGCATCCGCGCCGCTCGAGGCCAAGGCCGCGACGTCTTCCTCAGCGGCTGGCTCATGGGCGGCGGGGCCATGCACCGGGCCGTGGACGAGCACCTGGCCGCAGGGCTCAAGGTCTTCGCCACCCCGGCGGCGGCGGCCTCCCTGGCCGACGACCTGGACAAGGTCCGCGCCCAGGGGGTGGTCGTCACCGCCCAGCCGCCCACCGGGGCCGTGACCGTGCCCACCAGCGACCTGGATTTGGCCGGCATCCGCCAGGCCTGCAAGCTGTTCGAGGTGGACCCGCCCCAGCGCCTGGCCGTGGCCCTGTGCGACCACGGCCATTCCCCCGGCTTCTCCAACCGCAAGTTTCGCTTTATGATGTGGGAGCGCTTCCTGCAAAAGGGTGGCCGCCTGGGCGACCTGATCTTCCCCCAGGCCCCGCCGGACATGACCCGCATGGCCGCCCTCAAGGAGCAGGCCCCCGGGGCGCTCTTGATGGACACCGCCGCCGCCGCCGCCTGGGGCGCCCTGCAAGACCCCGCCGTGGCCGCCCTGGCCCAGCAAGGCGTCTGCCTGGTCAACCTGGGCAACATGCACACCGTGGGCTTTCTGATCCAGGGCCAGCGGGTGCTGGGCGTCTACGAGCACCACACCGGCTGCCTGGACGCCTTCAGCCTGAACGACCAGGTGGGGCGCTTCATCCAGGGCAGCTTGAGCGACGAGGAGGTCTTCGCTGGCCAGGGCCACGGCTGCGCCCGCCTGGAGACCGCCCCCCGGGGCCAGGACTGGCCGGTGGTCATCACCGGCCCCCGCCGGCGCCTGGGCCACGGCCTGGGCTGGACCCTGGCCGTGCCCCACGGCGACGTGATGCTCTCGGGCTGCTTCGGCCTTTTGGCCGCCTCCCTGGCCCTGGTGCGGGGTTGAGGCCTCCGGCTATCACCACAACCCAAAGTAGTTTTTCCACCCCGCGCCACTAGTAGTGGGTGCAAGCCGGGCATTTCTCGGGTAGTATTTAATTAATTCTAGGCTGGCGCCGTCCTCGGGCCGGCCCGCGGCGCGCCCCGCGCGCCGGACACCCCACGCAGCGCAGTCTTTTAACCTTACCGTACCGTATCGGGGTGCCGACCATGCCCTTGAGCGACCCTCCCCAGCCCCGCGCCCCGGGGCCTGCCCGCGGCCCGCGCCTGGCCTGCCTGGGCCTGGTCTACGCCCTGGCCGCGGCGCTCATGCTGTGGCGCTACCTGAGCAGCGACCTGCACTACGACGGCGCCCTGGTGGGGCTGATGGTGCAGTCCTTCATGCAGGGCGACTTCCACGCCTTCTTCTTCGGTCAGAACTACATGGGCACCCTGGACGCCCTCTTGGCCTGGCCGGTCTTCGCCCTGTTCGGCTCCACCACCCTGGCGCTCAACTTCTGGCCGCCGGTGCTCTATCTGGGCACCATGGCCGTGCTGCACCAGGTGCTGAAGCGCTGCTTCGGCTTCTGGGGGGTGCTGGTGGGCCTGGCCTATATGGCCCTGCCGCCGGCCATGGGCCTGTACATCGCCGGCGAGGCCCGTACCCACTACGGCCTGGGCCTGTTCCTCTCGGCGCTGTTGATCTGGCAGGCCGACCGCCTGGGCCCGGCCCGGCCCTGTTCGCCTGGGGCCTGGTGGCCGGCCTGGCCTTCTGGACCAACTTCCTCAGCGCCACGGCCATCCTGCCCTGCGCCCTGCTGCTCCTGGTCTTCGCCTGGCGCCGCTTGAAGCCCGGCCCCCTGGCCTTGGCCATCGCCGGGGGGCTCCTGGGCGCCCTGCCCCTCATCCACTACAACGCCACCAGCGGCTGGCCCCACCTGGGCCTGGCCGGCGATTTGCGCCTGGGGCCGGAGATCGCCGCCGGCCCCTACGGCCTGGGCCACACCCTGCGCTACCTGGAGGCCCTCTTCTGGCGAGGCCTGCCGGCCATGCTGGGGGCGCATAGCCCCCACCTGGGGCCGCTGCCCAGGGCCGGCCTGAACTTCTACCTGTACCTGGCGGCCCTGGCCGGAAGCCTGGCCGGCCTGGCCGGCCTGCTCAGACGGGGCCGCCGGCCTGAGGGGCGCCTGGCCTGGCTGCCGGCGGCGGTGCTGCTGCTTAACCTGGCGGTGGTGGTGGGCACCCACTACGGCTCCCAGGTGGAGCAGGACCGGCCCCGCTACCTCCTGTGGCTCTACCTGGCCCTGCCCTTCTGCTGGGCCTGGCTGGGCCAGACCCTGGCCCAGTGGCGGCCTCGCCTGGCCCCGGCCCTGGCACCCGCCCTGGCCCTGGGCCTGTGCCTGCTGCACGCCCAGGAGTACCCCGACTTCCGCAGTGAATGGGGCACCAGCCTGCTCAAGTCCGAGGGCGGCTTCTATTTCCAGCGCGAGGCCGCTTACCGCGGCCTGTTGCTCCAGGCCCGCCAAGCCGGCCTGGAGCACCTCTACGCCGACGAAACCCGGGGCGTCTTCTACCGCCCCAACCCCGACCTGGGGGCCTACGAGCTGGATTTCCTGGCCGGCCCGCACCTGCAGGTGGTGGATTTCGACGCCGACAAGCGCCCCCGCCAGGCGGCCCTGGTGGACGCCTCCCACTCCCCGGGCTTCTACCACGCCGGCCTGGGTCCCCAACTGGAGTTCCTGGGCCTGGGGCACCAGGTGCTGGGAGGCAAGATATTCCACTCCTTCCAGGAGCCCCAGGGCGTGGACCGGCTCCTGGACCCCCAGGGCTTCACGGCCCAGGGCCTGGACGGACGCCCCCTGGGCCGGGTGCTGAGCGACGGCAACTTCCGCACCGGCTTCCACACCCAAGGGCCGGCCCGCCCGGGCGAGGGCTTCGTGCTGGACCTGGGCGGGGCGCACCTGGTGGCCGGCCTGTCGCTCATCCCCACGGCCCAGCACGAGGTGCCCGCCGGCCTCAAGGTGGAGGGCGCCGGCGACGACGGCGTCTTCCATCTGCTGCGCCAGACCGGCTCCTACGGCGCACCCCTGTACGTCTCCGGCCCCCGCCCCTTCCTCAAGGCCCGCTTCGGCCGCGTGGAGACCTATTTCAGCGCCCGGCCCCTGCGCCAACTGCGGGTGACCCACCTGGGCCACAGCCGCCACCACTGGTCGGTGCAGCAGGCCCTGGTCTTCGGCCCCGGCCAGGCCCCGGTGGAGGCTTCCTGGCAGCAGAGCCTGGAGCTGGCCCTAAGCGAGGTGGAGCGGTCCGGCCTGAAGCGCATCTACGCCGACGCCTGGCCAGCGGCCCACCTGGAGCTGCGCCAGGGCGGCCGGGTCTGGACCGTGACCGCCAACCGCTTTCGCACCGTGCACGGCCAGGCATTTCCCAGCGATCAACGCCCCCTGGAGGTGGACGTGGCGGTGGGCAGCGCCATCTTGGTCAACCGCCGGGCCGCCGGACTGACCGCCCGTAGTCTGGAGAACAGCGGCGTCTCCTTCACCAGTCAGGACCTGGGCCGCTTCACCCTCTTCAAGCTGGGCGGCTATCTGATGGGTCCGGCGTGGCCCCTGGCCGCCGCCATATCCGAGACCGACCCCCAGAGCGCCCGCCGCCTGGCCGGGGGCCGCCTGGCCCAGGGCCGCTGGTCCAGCCAGGGACCCCAGCGCCAGGGCCAGGGCTTGAGCCTGGACCTGGGCCAGGAGCGCCTGGTGGAGTGGGTCATCCTGGACAACCCCGGCCACCCCAACGACTTCCCCCGCCAACTGGCCGCCCGGGCCTCCGGGGACGGCGAGTCTTGGCGCCCGGTGGATTTAAGCCTGGCCGGCCCCCTGATCTTCAGCGGCGAGCTGCCGCTCACCTACCCCGGCGGCCAGAGCGTCTACCGCCTCCAGCCGGCGGTGAAGACCCGGCACTTGCGCCTGGAGTTGGCCGGCGACGAGCCGGTGTGGTGGTGGTCGGTGCAGGGCATCACCCTGGCGGCTCCGGCCGGCCAGGGCCGGATGGCGCGGCGCTGAGACCAACCCCCGCGGACCGGCCGGCTTGAAATCGCGGCGCGGGTTGTGTAGTTATAGGCCATGGTCGAACTTATCCTCCCAGAGGCCGCCGCCCGGCGGGTGGCCCAGCTTTCCGCCGAGATTCGGCGGCATAACCAGCTTTACTACACCCTCAGCCGTCCCGAGATCAGCGACGCCCAGTACGACGCGCTCCTGGCCGAACTCATGGACCTGGAGGCGCGCTTCCCCGAGCTGGCCCTGGCCGACTCGCCCAGCCGCCAGGTGGGCGCCCCGCCCCAGACCAGCTTCGCCCAGGTGGCCCACCACCGGCCCATGCGGAGCCTGGAGTCCAAGGCCGACCCGGCCCTGGCCGACGACTTCCTGCGCCGCCTGGCCGAAGCCGGCTACGGCGGCGACCTGCTCTTGCAGCCCAAGATAGACGGGCTCAGCGTGGAGTTGGTCTACGAGCACGGGCTCTTGCGCCTGGGCTCCACCCGGGGAGACGGTCTGGTGGGTGAGGACATTACCCCCAATCTACGCACCATCGCCGCCATCCCCGGCCATCTGGAGGGCGCGCCCGCCGGACCGGTGGTGGTGCGCGGCGAGGTGTACATGGACCGCGCCGGCTTCGAGGCCCTGAACCGGGGCCTGTTGGAAAAGGGCGAGGAGCCCTTCGCCAACCCCCGCAACGCCGCCGCCGGCTCCTTGCGCCAGTTGGACCCCCGGGTAACGGCCACGCGGCCCCTGAGCTTCTTTGTCTTCGAACTGGTCAACGCCCAGGATCTGGGGCTGATGAGCGACCATGAGGCCCTGACGCGCCTGGCCCAATGGGGCTTTAGCGTGGGTGGCGACCATTTGCACCGGGGCCGGGGCCGCGACTTTTTGGCCGGCCTGCACGCCGCCTATCAGGAGCGCCGCGACAGCCTGGCCTTTGAGATTGACGGCGTGGTGGTCAAGGTGGACGATCTGGTGGCCCGCCAGCGGCTGGGCGAGCGCTCGCGCAGCCCCCGCTGGGCCGTGGCCTGGAAGTTCCCCCCCCGCCAGGAGGTCACCACCCTGCGGGGCATCGTGGCCCAGGTGGGGCGCACGGGCAAGATCACCCCCGTGGCGCTCTTGGACCCCGTGGACGTGGGCGGGGTCACGGTCAGCCGGGCCACCCTGCACAACTTCGGCGAGGTGGCCCGCCTGGACGCCCGGGTGGGCGACGTGGTGCGCGTGGAGCGGGCGGGAGACGTCATCCCCCGGGTGGCCCAGGTGGAGCGCCCGGCCCAGCCCCGCCAAGCCCTGCTGGGGCCACCGGAGCGCTGCCCGGTCTGCGCGGCCCCGGTGGTGGCCGAGGGGGCCTATCACCGCTGCGCCAACTCCATAGGCTGCCCGGCCCAGATCAAGGGCGCGCTCAAGCACTACGCCAGCCGCGCGGCCATGGACATCGAGGGCCTGGGCGACAGGCGCATAGACCAGCTCCTGGCCCAGGGCCTCTTAAGCGACCTGCCCTCCCTCTACCGGCTGCATGAACACCGGGGCGTCCTGGAGGCCCTGGAGGGCTGGGGGGAGCTGTCGGCCGGCAACGTGCTCAAATCCATCGAGGCCAGCAAGGGCAAGCCATTGGCACGCTTTCTCTTTGCCCTGGGCATTCCCAACGTGGGCCAGGCCACGGCCCGCGACCTGGCCGCCCGCTTCGCCGGCTTGGAGGAGATCGCCCAGGCCGGGCCGGAGGAGCTGGCCTCGGTAAGCGGCGTGGGGCCGGTGGTGGCGGCCAGCATTCGGGCCTTCTTCGAGCGCCCCCAGACCCTGGCCGCCAGCCGCGAGCTGGCCCGGGTGGTGGACCCCAGGCCCACCCCGGGGGCCGGGACGGCGGCAGGCGGGCCTTTGGCCGGCCAGACCTTGGTCTTCACCGGCAGCCTGCAAAGTCTCTCGCGCCCCGAGGCCGAGGAGATTACCCGCCGCCTGGGCGGCCAGGCCAGTGGCAGCGTGAGCAAGAAGACCAGCCTGGTGGTGGCCGGCGACAACCCCGGCTCCAAGGCCGACAAGGCCCGCGGCCTGGGGGTGCGCGTCATCAGCGAGACGGAATTCCTGGAATTGGCCGCCGGCCGGGCCAGGCCCGACCCCGCCGCCGGGACCCAGGCCTCCCTCTTCGAGCGCGGAGAATAGCCATGGACGAGGTCAAGGCCACGGTGCTCATCAAGGGCAAGGTGCAGGGTGTGTTCTTTAGGGCCTACACCCAGGAGACCGCCCAGGAACTGGGGCTCAAGGGCTGGGTGCGCAATCTGCCGCTTCGGCGCGTGGAGGCCGTGTTCCAAGGCCCCCGGTCCCAGGTGGAAAAGGCCATCGCCTGGTGCCACCAGGGCTCTCCCTCGGCCTTCGTCACCGAGGTGGGCGTCAGTTGGGCCGACCCGGACCCCAATCTGACGGCCTTCGAAATCCGCTACTAATTTCGCGGCCCACTTTTTTAGTTGGGCCAGGTTTTGTTATACTCGCCAGTTAGGAAAAACTGCCCCGACACCATCAGCCCCAGGGAGAACCCTATGCACCCCCGCCACCTAGGACCCGGCCAGAGCCCGGCGCGTTTGGCCCCGGCCCTGCTGGGATTGGTTTTGCTCCTGGCCCTGCTGTCCGGCTGCGGCGTCACCAGCGCCGTGACCGGCTATATAGACAGCAAGGACACCGGCCTGCGCAAACGGGTGTCGGTGGCGCCCTTCACCAGCGGGGTGCCCAGCATGAAGGAGCGGGCCGTGGCCCTGCAACAGGCCATAGGCCAGCACCTGGTCAAGATGGGCGGCGTGGTGGTGGGCGACTTCACCGCCGTGCAGGAGGAGATGAAGAAGCTGCCTCCGGCCATCGCCAACCCCGAGGACCGGGCCATGGAGGCGGGCCGCCGCCTGGGCATCAACGCCCTGTTGGCCGGCAATGTCACCGACCTGTCGGTGCAACGCGCCC
The DNA here is from genome assembly GCA_016208115.1 of Desulfarculus sp. Classification (GTDB taxonomy): domain Bacteria; phylum Desulfobacterota; class Desulfarculia; order Desulfarculales; family Desulfarculaceae; genus JACRDC01. The sequence continues at coordinate 2,049 of JACQYR010000122.1, read as the reverse complement.
TCAAGGGCATCTACGGCATGCGCGAGAACCGGCCCTTCCTCTCCCTGGAGGTGGAACTCAGGCTGGTGGACGTGACCACCGGCATCGTGATGGGCCAGGAGGCCTTCAAGAGGCAGGAGCGCGTGGACGACACCGTGGCCGAGGCCATCGAGGGCGGGGCAGCGCCCGACGAGAAGCTGGTGAGCAAGCTGTTGGCCGAAATCACCCAGGAAACCACCTCTTGGGTGGGCAAGCGCGTGGCCTCCCTGCCCTGGGGCGGCACCGTGCTGGAGGTGGAGGGCAACCGGGTGCTGGTAAGCGTGGGGCGCGACACTGGCCTGCCTCCGGGGTCCATACTGACGGTCTACGCCCTGGGCGAGCGCATCAAGGCCGGCACCGGCCAGCAACTGGCCCTGCCCGGCCCCCGCGTGGGACGCATCAAGCTCAGCGAACTGGGGGCGCGCTCCTCCTGGGCCGAGATCGTGGAGCGGGCCAGCGACGAGAAAAAGGCCAAGGAGGCCAAGGAAGCAGCGGCCAAGAAAGCCAAGGAGGCCAAGGAGGCCGAGGCCAAAAAGGCCGAGGAGGCCAAGGGAGGCAAGCCGCCCGAAACCAAGGAAGTCAAGGCCGTCAAGGAAACCATGGAGGAAAAGCCCCAGGAGCTCACCTTCGAGGTGGGCCAGTGGGTGCGCACCCACTAGGCGCCGCTTCCGCGCCGCCCCCCACCGGCGCCTCTACAGAACACACGGGCAGGGACCAGCGTCCCTGCCCTATTTCTTCTTAGTGACGCCCCTAGGCCACAATCGCTTGACCCCGCCGGCACCTTGCTCTAGGCTATGTCATTATTAGCATAGCATCACCACCACGGCACCTCACGCGGCGGGAGAAGCCCATGAAACCCTTGGCCTGGCCCCTGACCCTGACCCTGACCCTGCTCCTGGTCCTGGCTCCCCTGGCCTGCCCGGCCGCCGATACCTACGACGCCACCTATGGCCAGGGGCCAAGCGCTTTCTCCCTGGCCACGGGCAGCCCCGGCGAGTTGGGCCTCTTGCAGGCCTTGGCCGAGGCCTTCTCGCCCTCGGCCCAGGCCAGGCTTAACTGGAAGAAGGCCGGCTCCGGGGAGAGCCTCAAGCTTTTGCAGGCCAAGGCCGTGGACATGATAATGGTGCACGCGCCCAAGGGCGAGAAGGAGGCCGTGGCCCAGGGCTGGGCCACCCAGCGCACCCTCTTGGGCAGCAACGAGTTCTTCATCGTGGGGCCGGCGGCCGACCCGGCGGGCATCGCCAAGGCGGCGGACGTCAAGGATGCCTACGCCCGCATCGCCCAGGCCAAGGCCAAGTTCTTCTCGCGCGGCGACAATTCCGGCACCCACCAGAAGGAACTGGCCATCTGGCGCATGGCCGGTATCGCCCCCGAGGGCGGCTGGTACGTGGTCAGCAAGGCCTTCATGGCCGCCACCCTCAAGCGGGCCAACGACGAGGCCGGCTACTTCATGACCGACTCCAGCACCTGGGTGCAGGAAGCGGCCAAGCTGCCGGGACTCAAGGTGCTGTTCAAGGGCGACAAGTACCTGGTCAACACCTACCACGCCCTGCGCCAGCCCGACGGCGCCACGCCCGGCGCGGCCCTGGCGGGGCGCTTCATTGACTTCGTGGCCTCGCCGGCGGGGCAAAAGATCATCAGGGAATACGGCGGCGGCCTGTACAACGACGCGGCCTACGCCAAGCAGTACGACGACTAGGGTCTGTCCCCGGATGACCATGGCCGTGGGTCATCGCGGGGAGCGCGGCAGCCAAGTGATCTCTTGACACGGGGACGGCGCCGACCTTCGAGCAGGGTTGGGGGGAGCCGGGCGCCCAGGCTGCGCAAGGTGGCCGGGCGGGGCTGGTGATGATCCAGCCCCGCCCACCCGGTGGCGGCGTTCAGGGGATATCCGGGCCTTGGTCCCGGCGGGCCTGGGCGAGCATGGCCAAGGCGTGCTCCCGGGCCGCCGGGCCGCCTTCCTGGCCGCCCAGCATGCGGGTCATCTCGTCAAGACGGCCGGCCTGGTCCAAGACGCTCAGCACCGTGGCC
>JACQYR010000108.1:16322-21696 GCA_016208115.1 Desulfarculus sp. | reverse complement strand
ATACACCTGGATGTACATGCCCCAGGCCACCGGCACCCCCGGCATGGGCAGGCCCATCATGCCGCCGCCGGGCTCCTGGCCGGTGTTTATCAGTATGTACGGCATGCCGCCACCGCCATACTCCTGCAATTGCCAGTCGAACATCTGGGTGTAGAACTCCCTGGCCGCGCCCAGGTCGCTGGTGGTCAGTTCCAGGTGACAGAACGGGTTGCCCATGATCGCCTCCTTGTGGTTGATGATCGAGCCTAATATATACTAAACATAAGTATTGATGTCAAGCCGCGTGCAATCGCCGCGCGCCAAGGCGCGCCCGGATGCCCCAACCGGGAAGATCGTATGCTTGAATTATAGACCAGCAGCCGGCCTGTTGGTGGACCGAAGTAATCAGGCCGGGGCGGTGCCTATCCCCGCCCGGCTTGGGGGGCGCGGCCACGCCCAGCCGGACTTGCCGGCGATAGCGCGGCCCCCCGGTTAATCCTTGCCCTGGCCGCTCAGCTTGCGCAGGTTCTCGCGGGCGAAGTCCAGGCTGGGGTCCAGCTCCAGGGCGTGCTGGTACATGGCGCAGGCCTCCTCGGCCCGGCCCAGCTCGCGCAGGTTGGAGCCGATGTTGGCGTAGTTGATGCCCAGCCCCGGCTCCAGCTCGATGGCCCGGCTGAAGGCCTGGATGGAGTCCTCGTGCTCCTTGAGCATGTAGTGGCAGAAGCCCAGCAGGTTGAAGACCTCGGTGTGGGGCTCGGCAAAGCCCGCCGCCCGCAAGAGGGCTGCCTTGGCCTCGTCAAAGCGGCCCAGGTCCTTCAGCGCCACGCCGCGTTGGGTGTGGATGCTGGCCTCGTCCTTGGCTGGCGGCTTGAGGACCAGGGCGCGGTCCAGCTCGGCCAGGGCTTCTTGGCTGCGCTCCAGGTTTATGAGCGCCAGGGCGCGGAAGAAGTGCAGGTAGTAGGCACCCTGTTCCCCCACGGCGCGGGTCATGGCCGAGAGGGTATCCAGGGCGGCCTGGGGGTTGGCCAGTTGGCTGGCCAGCTTGGCGGCGTGGAAGATCACGTCGGTGCCGGTGGTGCGATAGGCGAAGTGGGCGCCGGGGATGATGGTGTACACCGCCGGCACCTGCAACTCGGGGTGGCTGACGTCCATGGTCAGCACCGAGAAGCCGCGCTCTTTTAGCGCCGCCACGCAGTTGGCCACCTCCACCTGGAAGTCCGGGGCCTAGACGTCGGGCAGGGAGCCCAGGGCCACCTGGCCGGCGGCGCGGGTGACGTAGGCCGCCTGCTCCAGGCTGGCGAACTTGGGCAGCGCGCTGACCTTGTAGTTGCTGCCGGTGTGGAAGTCGCCGGCCAGTTGGGCCACCTCGGTGAGCGCCCGGATCAGGGCCTTCTCGGGGGTGGTGGCGGTGCCGGCGGCGTAGACGATCTCGCTTTTGTCGGGGAAGGGGCTGGGGTCGAAGCACAGGGCCGCCACCGAGGGGATGCCCATGCCGCAGGTGAAGTCTTTCAGGTACACCTCTATGCCGGCGCGCTCGAACTTGGCGATCAGCTCCAGGCAGACGGGGTCCTTGATGCTCTGGCGGGCGATGGCTGGGGTGGGGCGCTCCTCCAGTGTGACCACCGCTGAGACGTGGCGCTCCACCACCTCGCACAGGCTTTGCAGCACCGCCTCCTCCTGGCAGTTGCCGGCGGCGGGGCCGTTGTACTCGTTGATGGCAAAAAACCAGCCCAGGGGGACCATCTCGTCGCGGCCGGCGGTGAGGTTATTGGCCCAGGTCCACGTCTGGGGCAGCAGGTCAAAGACCCGGCGGGCGCGCTCCAGGTCGGCCTGGGGGTGGTACACCGACTGGGCCACCAGGCCGAAATCCAGGCGGGGCTCAGGGGCCAAGGCCGGGGTGAGCCAGGGGAAGTCGGTGGTGCGCATGAAGTGGAAGAAGCTGTAGCGTTCGGCCAACTCCATCAGGGCGCTGGCCTCGGCCTGCACCGGGCTGGCGCCTTTGCCCATCTGCTTCTTGGTGTTGGTCAGGGCCGTGGCGGCCTGGCCGCAGAGACTCAAATACACGGGGATGTCCAGGCGGCCGCTGTCTATGCGCAGGGTCTTCTGCAAGACCTCCTGCCCCAGGGCGGCGAAGCGCCCCCGGGCCCAGTCCACGGTCTGCTGGGGCGGGCGGGCCTTGTCCTGCTCGTGGTGATAAAGCTTGGGCGCGGGTTGCGGGTTGATGCCTGAGCTGGGGGGTGGGGCGGCCACGGCGGTCTCCGATGCTATGGAAGCGCTGTCGTATAACCAAAATAATGTACAGGCGCGTGGTCAAAAGGACGGCGCCCGTCCCCTAGAGGCCAGGCGCCGTCCTTGAAAATCAGGGTGGCCCTTAAGGTCTAGACGCAGCCCGTGGGCTTGGCCAGGCCGGCCATCTTGCAGGCTCCCTTGCCGGGGCCGCTGGGGAACAGCTCGTAGATGTGCTTCAGCTTGTAGCCGGTGACCTTGGTCATGATGCGCACCATGGGGGCGATGCCGTTCTTTTTGTAGTAGTCCTGGAGGTAATGGATGACCTTCCAGTGCTCCTCGCCCAACTCGCTGATGCCCTCCGAATCCTTCACGTAGAAGGCCCAATCCATGTCCCACTTCTCGGGATCCATCAAGAACCCATCCTCGTCGGCGTCGTAGGTTTTGCCTTTGTAGGTAATGGTCGGCATTTCTGAGTTTCCTCCTTACGGGTTTACTCTATTTATCGTCAGGTTTTTACCTAACCGGTCTTGACACAAAAATTCATTCCCCTGTCTATCAATTAGCCTTGTCCCTGTCAAGCCAAAAACGGTTGGCCGGACGGGGCCCCTCGGCCATCTTTCCATGGAAATGCACAACTTAACCTGTCGGGCCGGCTGCGCATTTTCTTTGGCCTCCCTGGCCGTCCCCGGCCTTTCAGGAGCCCGCGCCCCCCAGCAGGGTGCGCAGCACGTCCTCCTTGCCCACCACCCCCACCAGGCGTCCTCCCTCCACCACGGGCAGGGTGTGAAAGTTTTTGTCCACCATCAGGGCCGCCACCTCCTCGATGGTGGTCTCGGGGCCGATGGTCACCGGGTCGGGGGTCATGGCCGAGGCCACGGTGGCCGCCACGATCTTCTCCACCTCCCGCTCCATGTGCTTGAGCGAGGTGAGCGGGATCAATCCGTCCAGCAGGGTGAAGAAGGAGGGGATGGGCAGCTTTTTCTGCTCGGCGATGAGGTCGCTCTGGCAGAGGATGCCCAAGAGCCGCCCGGAAGCGTCCACCACCGGCAGGCCGTTGATGCGCTTGTCCAGCAGCAGTTGGGCCGCCGCCGTGATCCCGGTCTGGGGCGTGACGGTCAGCGGGTCGGGGGTCATGATGTCCTTGGCCCTAAGCATCGCTCCACCTCTGGCGCTTTCCCCGGGCGGTCCGGGCAAGGGTAAAACTATCACAAGCTAAAGGTCTACGCAATGTAGCTGTTTATAATTCCTATTATTTACAGGTTTTTACCCGGTCAAGCCTGGCCGGGGCGCCGGACGCTGGCCCGCCAGAGCAAAAAGCCCTGGATGAACTGGTCCAGGTCGCCGTCCAAGACCGCGTCCACGTTGCCCATCTCCACGCCGGTGCGGTGATCCTTGACCAGGCGGTAGGGGGCCAGCACGTAGGAGCGTATCTGGCTGCCCCAACCGATCTCCTGGTGGCTGTCGTGAATCTGCTTCTTCTCGGCCTCGCGTTTGGCCAGCTCCATTTCGTAGAGCCGGGCGCGCAGCACCTTCATGGCCAGCTCTTTGTTGCGGTGCTGGCTTTTTTCGTTCTGGCACTGCACCACCACGTTGGTGGGCAGGTGGGTGAGCCGCACCGCCGAGGAGGTCTTGTTGACGTGCTGGCCGCCGGCGCCCGAGGCCCTGAACACGTCCACGCGCAGGTCGGCCTCCTTGATCTCGATCTCGATGTCCTCGTCCACCTGGGGCGAGACAAAGACCGAGGCAAAGGCCGTATGGCGGCGGTGGCTGGCGTCGAAGGGGCTGATGCGCACCAGGCGGTGGATGCCCGTCTCGCCCTTGAGCTGGCCGTAGGCCTGGAAGCCGTTGACCTCGATGGTCGCGCTCTTGATGCCCGCCTCTTCGCCCTCTTGCAGGTCCAAGAGGCGCACTTCGAAGCCCTGGCGCTCGCCGAAGCGCGAGTAGAGGCGAAGTAGCATCTCGGCCCAGTCCTGGGCGTCGGTGCCGCCGGCCCCGGCGTTGATGTTCAGGATGGCCGAGCGGCCGTCGTCGGGCTGGCCCAAGAGCCTTGCCGCCTCCAGCCTGGCCACCCCCCGTTCTAGCTCTTCCAGGACGGCGTTAGCCTCCTTGGCCGTGGCCTTGTCCTCTTCCTCCTGGGCCAGGTCAAGGAGTACCTGGGCCTCCTCGAAGCGCTCCAGGAGCTTGTCCAGCAGGCTAAGGCCGTGCTCCAGCTCCGAGCGCTCGCGCATCACCTCCTTGGCCGCCTGGGGTTCGTCCCAGAAGCCGTCCTGGGCCATGGTCTTGTCCAGGACGGCCAGGCGCTCCCGCTTGGTCTGGGGGTCAAAGATGCTCCCGAAGCACGTCCAGGCGGGGGCTCAAGGCATCCAATGTCTCGCGCAGTTCTTCAAACATGGCAAATGTCTCCAACTTAAGCGGGCGGGCGCTTGCCGCCCTTCCCGCCGCTGGGGGATTGGGGGCCGCGCCGGCCAATCAAGGACCACGACAAGGCCAGGACGCCCAGGCCCAGGCTTAAGGGGCCGGCCACATCGCCGGTCTGGGTAAAGAGGGTGGGCAGGTCCAAGAGCGGCAGCCGGCTGGTCTCCACGGCTGGCACGAACAGGCCCGTGGCCTGGATCACCCGGCCGTCGGGCAGCACGAAGCAGCTCACGCCGGTGTTGGCCGCCCGGGCGGCGGCCACCCGGTTCTCCACGGCCCGGAGCACCGGGGTGCTCATGTGCTGGTGGGCCGCCCCGGTGCGGCCGTACCAGGAGTCGTTGGTCTGGTTGACCATGAGCCTGGCCCCCTTCTGGCGCTGGGCCCGGGCCAGCTCGGGGAAGATGGACTCATAGCAGATCAGGGGCCCCAGCACCGCGCCGCCGGCCTCCAGGGTGTCTCCCCGCGAGCCAGGCTGAAAGTCAATGCCCAAGGCGGCGATGGCCTTGACGAAAAAAAAGACCTCCGGCGCCGGCACGTACTCGCCGAAGGGCACCAGGTGCACCTTGTCGTAATACCCCTGGGCTTGGCCCTGGGGGTTGACCAGCCAGGAGCGGTTGCTGGCCACCAGCGGCGGGCCGGCTTTGATGAGCCCCTGGGAGCCCAGGGTGATGAAGGCCCCCAGGTCGCGGGCGGCCCTTAGCACCGGCAGGCTGTCGCGGGCGTCGGTGAGGAAGTAGAAGGGCGCCGCCGA
>JACQYR010000108.1:0-16274 GCA_016208115.1 Desulfarculus sp. | reverse complement strand
AGGGCGCCGCCGACTCGGGCCAGACCACCAGCCAGGGCCGCTCGCCCGCCTGGGCCTGGGCCTGGGCGGTCAGCTCCAGGTGGCGCCGCACGATCCAGGTCCGGTTGCCCGGCCGCCACAGGTCCAAGAGCGGGATGTTGGCCTGCACCACCGTCACCGTCAGATGGGGAGCCGCCTGGGCGGCCTCTTGCACCCGCTCCATGCGCCAGGCGCCCCACAGCCAGCCCGAGGCCAGAAGTATAACCGCGGCCAGGGCCGCCGCCAAGCGCCGCCGGTCTGGCGGCGGGGCCAGTCCGGCGGCGGGCGCCGCCGTTTCCCGGGCCGGGGCCAAGGCCAGGAAGGCGGGCGGCGGACAGGCCCGGGCCAGCAGGGCGTTCATCAGCACCACCAGGGCCGACAGGCCCGTGGCCCCCCACAGTTCGGCGCTCTGCACCAGGGGGGGGAAACTGGTCAGGCCGGCGGAGAGGGGCAGCCAGGGGAAGCCGGTGAAAAACCAGCCCCGCACCCACTCTAGCCCGGCCCAGATGAGGGGCGCGGTCCACAGGGGGCTCATGCCCCGGCGGTAAAGAAAGGAGACCAGCGCGGCCAAGACGGCCACATAGGACGACAGGTAAATTTCCAGCAGCACCAGGCCCAGGATGGACAGCGGCCAATTAAGCCCGCCGTAGCTGGTCATGACCACGGTGAGCCAGTAGCGCAGGCACAGGTTCAGGGTCAGGCCGTAGAGCCAGCCGGCCAAAAGGGCCGGCAGGGGCCGGAGGCCCTGGGCCAGCCAGAACAGGGGCACCAGGCCCAGCAGGGCCAGGGGCCACAGGTCCAGGTTGGGGAAGGAAAGCGCCAAGGCCAGCCCGCCGCCCACGGCCAAGAGGGCCTGGCGGAGAGTGGGCAGGCGGCGGGCGCTGGTGGCGGGAGGGGATGGGGGCAAGGAAGGCTACTCCGCCCCGCCGGACTGGGCCGAGGGCAGGGAGACCAGTACTTGGATCACCCGGCGGTCGTCGGCGGCCTTGACCTTGAGCAGCACCGGTCCGTAGGCCACCTCCTCCTGGGGTTTGGGCACCCGGCCCAGGAAGGTGGTGACAAAGCCGGCGACGGTCTCGAAGCGCCCCTCGGGCAGCTCCTCGGGCAGCTCCACGCCCAGGCGCTGGGAAAGCTCCTCCACGCTCAGCCGCCCGCTGACCAACAGCGAGCCGTCGGCCTGCTCGCTGATGAGTTCTTCCTCCTCCTGGTCGTACTCGTCGGCGATGTCGCCCACGATCTCCTCCAGCACGTTCTCCATGGTCACCACGCCGGCGGTGCCGCCGTACTCGTCCACCACGATGGCCAGGTGGGAGCGGCTGCGCTTGAAGGCGGCCAGCAGTTGGTCCACGGGCATGGACTGGGGCACGAACATGGGCCGCCGCCAGATGCTGGACAGGTCCACCTCCGCCCCGTCCTGGGCGCACAGAGGCAGCAGGTCCTTGGCGTGGACGACGCCCACGATGTGGTCCAAGTGGTCCTGGTACACGGGGATGCGCGAGTGCCCGGTCTCCACCATGACTTGGATGATGTCGGGCATGTTGGCGGTGGCCGGCACCGTGGCCATCTCGATGCGGGGCACCATGATCTGGCCGGCGGTGGTGGCGTTCAGCTCCAGCACCGCGTCTATCATCTCGCCCTCGCCGGGGCTTAATAGTCCCTGGGCCTCGCCCTGGTCCACCAGTTCCTGGATCTCCTTCTCAAGGTCCTGGCTGGTGGCGGCGCGGCCGCCGCCCAGGCGGTCGCGCAGGCGTTGCATCAGGCCGGGTCGTTGTTCGTCGTGGTTCAAGGCCGGGTATCCATGGGCAAGGGTTGCAGTGGCCCGCGCCGCCAGGGGCGGGGGCGTCGGCCACCAGGGTGAAAAAATCCGCGGCCCCGCTGTCTCATTGACGAAGGGCCTGTTGGCTACTACCATATTTATACAAGGAGTCAACCATGTCCACACCCATTGATCCCAGCCAGCCCGTGGGCGGCGCCAACATCAGCCCGCCGCCCCCGCCGCCCCCGCCGCCACCGCCGCCACCCCCGGAGCCGCCGCCGCCCCCGCCTCCGGAGGCGCCCCCGGAGCAACCCCCGCCCGACCCCGACCGGGGCGGCAACCTGGACCAGGTGGTCTAATAACACGGCCGGGCGGGGTGTTAACCCCGCCCGCCGAATTTGGTGACCGGCCGGGCAACGGGAGCCGCCCAGGCTGGTGTGGATCACGCCACCAACAGCTCCGTCATCGCCCGCCGCGGCTCGCGGCCAAGGGCGGCCTAATTGTTCCGCAAGCTTGCGGCGGCCAACTCGACAGCCTCAACCGACCCGTCACTCGACAGCCTCAACCGACCCGTTATCGCCCGCCGCGGCTCGCGGCTAGGGGACCTTCTTCAGGAACTTGAAGTAGTCGCCATCGGTGGACAGTATCAGCTCGGTCTTGTCGGGCGACATGGCCTTGTAGGTCTCCAGGGTCTTGAACAGGGTGTAGAACTGGGCGTCTTGCCCGAAGGCCTGGCCAAAGATGGTGGTGGCCTTGGCATCGCCCTGGCCCTTGGTTTCCTGGGCGGTCTTGTAGGCCTCGGAGCGCACCCGGGCTAGTTCCTTTTCCATGGTGCCCAGGATGCGGGCTTTTTCGCCCTCGCCCTCGGAGCGGTACTGGCTGGCGATGCGCTTGCGCTCGCTTATCATGCGCTCGAAGACCCGCTTCTGGACGGTTTCCACATAGTTGATGCGCTTGATCTCCACGTCCAATAGCTCGATGCCGTATTGCTTGGTGAGCTTGGCGGCCTCGGTGAGCATGGAGCGGGTGATGAGTTGCCGGCCCACCTTGACCTCCAGGGGCTCGGCCGCGGCTCCGCCCGGTATCTGGCCGCCGGCCGCGTCCATGGGCAACAGCGGCGTGACCACCTTGGCCAGGGGAGAGTCGCTGGGGGGCGTGGGGTCCCAGTCGGCCGAGCGTACCAACTCCACCAAGAGGTTGCTGGAGACCATGTCACGCACCACCGAGTCAATGATGTCGTCCAGGCGGCTGCTGGCCCCGGTCTCGTTGCCCACGGTTTGCAGGTAAAGCAAGGGGTCCACGATGCGCCAGCGGGCGGTGGTGTCCACCCAGATGTACTTCTTGTCGCGGGTGGGTATTTCGTTGGGCTTGCCGTCCCACTTCAGGAGGCGCTTGTCGAACAGGTGCACCTCCTGGATCATGGGAATCTTGAAGTAGAGGCCGGCCTGGCTGTAGGGACCGCCCACGGGCTTGCCGAACTGGGTCACTAGGGCCTGATGCCCCTCCTGCACCGTGAAAAAGCAGGAGAAGGCCAAAACCAGCAGGATGGCCGCCAGGGGCAATATCATGCGCAGGCTTTTCACTGCTTCACCTCCTTGGGGGCGGCGGGTTGGGCCTGGGGCTTGGCGGCCCGGTCCAGGTTGAGCAGCGGCAGCACTCCCTTGAGGTTTTCATCCACCACGTAAACCTTGGCGGCCTTTCTCAGAATGCCCTGCATGGCTTCCAGGTAGAAGCGGCGCTGGGTGACGTCCTTGGCCTGGCGGTAGGAGGCCAGCACCTCGGTGAAGCGCTTGGCCTCGCCCTGAGCCCGGTTAACCTGCTCGGTGGCGTAGCCCTCGGCCTCGGTGACCATGCGCTTGGCCTCGCCCAGGGCCTTGGGTATCTCGCGGTTGTAGGCCTCCTGGGCCTCGTTAATCATGCGCTCCTTCTGCTGGCTGGCCTCGTTGACCTCGTTGAAGGCCGGCTGCACCGGCACGGGCGGGTTGACGTCCTGCAACTGCACGGTCACCACCCGCACGCCGGTCTTGTACTCGTCCAAGAGCTTTTGCAGCTCCTTCTGGGCCAGGGCCGCCACCTCCACGCGTTGCAGGGTCAGCACCGCGTCGGAGTAGCGGTTGCCCACGATTTGGCGCATGGTGGCCTCGCTCAGGTCGCGGATGGCGGCCACGCCGTCGCGCACGGCAAAGAGCCACAGCCGGGGTTCGCGGATCTGGTACTGCACGATCCACTTTACGTCTATGACGTTGAGGTCGCCGGTGAGCATCAGGGATTCGTCGTCAAAGCCCTTCTCGGCAAAGCGGCTGCGCACTCCCGGGCTGACGCCCCGGAAGCCGAACTCCTCCTTGAACACGCGGCCGGTCTTGACCGGCACCATGGTCTCGACGCCCAGGGGCAGCTTGAGGTGCAGGCCGGGGCCGCTCTCGCGGGTGAAGCGGCCCAGGCGGACCACCACCCCGGTTTCCTCGGGCCCCACGGTGTAGTAGGCGCTGGAGCCCACGAAAATGATCAGCACCGCCACCGCCACCAGCCACAGGCTCTTGACCTGCTTGAAGTTGGGCAGGCGCTGCTTCACTTCGTTGAGGACCTGGTTGAGATCGGGCTCGCGTCCGCCGCCTTTGGGAGGCGGTGTCCAGTCCATGGGCATGTTGGGTTCCTCGCATGTGGGGGAAACGGCACCGACAATCATCAAATTTTAACAATTATACCAGCCTGTGACAAGCGGGGCTGCTCGCGGTTTCGGGTGGGGTCTAAATGGGCCGGCCGCCGGCACCCTAGGAGCCGGCCTCTTGGGCGGCCTGGCCGCCGGCCCGCCAGGGGGCGTATTTCAGCAGCAGGAGCATGCCTGGCAGGGCCACCAGCACGCAGAAGGTGAAGAACCACGTCCAGCCCAGGTGCTGGGCCAGATATCCGGTGGGCGCGCTGGCCAGCACCCGGGGGATGCCCATGAGGCTGCTCAAGAGGGCGTACTGGGTGGCCGTGAAGCGCTTGTTGGTCAGGGCGGCCATGAAGGCCAGGTAGGCCGCGGTGCCCATGCCGCCGGTGAGGTTCTCGCAGGCGATGACCCCGGCCAGCCAGGGCAGGCTGGCCCCCACCTGGGCCAAGAGGGCGAAGCCGGCGGTGGAGACGGCCTGCAAGACCCCGAAGACCCACAGGGAGCGGTTGATGCCCAGTTTGAGCATCAGCGCCCCGCCCAAGAGTGCCCCGCCCAGGGTGGCCCAGAAGCCGAAGAGCTTGACCACCGCCCCGATCTCGGTCTTGCTGAAACCCAGGTCCAGGTAAAAGGGCGTGGTGAGCGCCGCGGCCATGGTGTCGCCGATCTTGTAGAGCAGGATGAAGGCCAAGACCCCCAGGCCCCATTTGATCCCCGCCCGGCTGAAGCACTCCACGAAGGGCTCCACCACCGCCTCCCTGAGGCTTTTGGGCTGGCCCTCGGCCACCTGGGGCTCCTTGACGGTCAGGGTGGTAATGAGGCCCACCAGCATGCAGGCGGCCATGATGGCGTACACGGCGTCGAAGGAGAGATGGTCGGCCAGCACCAGGCCGCCGCCCGAGGCCAGGAGCATGCCCACCCGGTAGCCGTTGACGTACAGGGAGGAGCCCAGGCCCAGTTCGTTGTCGTTCAAGTCCTCGCGGCGGTAGGCGTCCACCACGATGTCCTGGGTGGCGCTGAAGAAGGCCACGGCCAGGGCGGTCAGCGCCAGGAGCCAGGGGTGCCCCTGGGGGTCGCACTGACCCAGGGCGGCGATGGCCAGGGCCAGGCAGAGCTGGGACAGGAGGATCCAGCCTCGCCGCCGGCCCAGGAAGGGCGGGGTGTAGCGGTCCAGCAGGGGCGCCCACAGGAACTTGAGGGTGTAGGGCAGGCCCGCCAGGGTGAACAGGCCGATGGTGGCCAGGTCCACCCCCCGCTCGGTCAGCCAGGCCTGCAACAGCGAGATGGTCAAGAGCAGCGGCAGGCCGCAACTGAAGCCCATGAGCAGGGAGGCGGCCATGCGGCCGCTGAAGCCGCTTTTTAGGAGGGCATTCATGGCAGGCGGAGGAGGGCCTGGCCAAGCCCCAGGGAGGGCAAGGCCACCCCCCTACTCGGTGCCCAGGATCTCTACGATTTCCAACACCCGGATGCCCCCGGGGGTCTTGACCCGCACCTCGTCGCCCTCCTCGTGGCCGATCAAGGCCTGGCCGATGGGCGAGGAGAGGGAGATGCGCCCGCAAGATGCGTCGCCCTCGGCCTGGCCCACGACCTGGAACTGGCATTCCTCATCGGCCTCGGGGTCGTAGACCTTCACTTTGGCCCCGAAGACCACCCGGCCGTTGGGCAAGGGCAGGGGGTCCACCACCTCGGTGCAGGCCAGGATGCTCTCGATGTCGGCCATCTTGGCGGCGATGATGGACTGGCGCTCCTTGGCGGCGTGAAACTCGGCGTTCTCCGACAAATCGCCATGGGCGCGGGCCTCGGCGATGGCCTGCACGTTCTTGGGCAGCTCCACCTTGCGCAAGGTATCCAGTTCCCGCAGCAGACGCTGGTGGCCCTGGCGGGTGATAAGTTGGCGTTCCACGGTAACCCCCTATGACAAAAGCGCAACAGACGCCCGGCCCAGGCTCGGGGCCTGGGAGCGGCGCCAGACGGGTTTTATGGCGGCAAGGCCGTGGCCAAAAGGGCCGGTCAGGGCTGAGTATAACACCTGGCCGGTCCGCGCACAATCGCTTCGGGACGTCCTGAACGCAGTTCATCTCCTCCCGCCCAGCCTTGCCGGCCCCAGGGACGGGTGGTATACTGACACCCTGTTTCCTTGGACCACGGGCAGGAAATAACCGGTTTCAGGGGTGTTACCCTTGGGCGGGCCTTGACAGGCCCGGCTCCATCATTATAGTAAACCCCTGGCCTTCTGGAGGACACGTCCATGCGGGTGCGCGTGGAGGACATACCGCCCGAGGGCCTGGAGGTGGAGTTCACGGACTCGCGGGCCGCGGCCCAGGACCTGGGTCCCCAGGTGGCCGGGGTGGAACAGGCCCCGTGGGCCTGTTTGCGCCTGGAGCGCCGGGGCAGCCTGGTGCTGGCCCGGGGCAGGTACCGGGCCCAGGTGGACCTGGAGTGCAGCCGCTGCCTGGCGCGCTTTGGCCAGACCCTGGCGGGCACCGTGGAATGGGCCTTCCGCCCGCCGGAGGCCCCGCGCGGCGAGGAAGTCCGCCTGGCCGAGGACGAGTTGGACGTGATCTTCTACCAGGGCGGCGAGGTGGACCTGGCCCAGGCGCTTAGGGACGAACTGAGCCTGGTCCTGCCCATGGCCCCCTTGTGCCGCCCCGACTGCCCCGGGCTGTGCCCGGTGTGCGGCAAGGAACAAAACAACGGCGCTTGCGGGTGCCGTCCCAGACAGACCGATCCCCGCTGGGCCAAGCTGGCCAAGCTGGAAGAGCACTAGAGGCGGCGGGCACAAAAGCCCGCGGCCCTTATTAAGTGGAGTTAGCAAAATGGCCGTTCCCAAGAGACGTCAATCCCAGGCCCGCGGGCGCAAGCGCCGCACCCACGACGCCATCACCCTGCCCAACCCCTCGGCCTGCCCCCAGTGCGGCGAGGCCAAGATGCCCCACCGGGCCTGCCCCTCCTGCGGCACCTACCAGGGCCGCCAGGCGTTGGACAAGGAAGAGTAAGCCTTAAGCCATGCGCATCGCCCTGGACGGCATGGGTGGCGACCAGGCCCCGGCCGTGGTGGTGGAAGGGGCTTTGGAGGCCCTGAACCAGGTCCCGGAAGTGGAGCTGGTTCTGGTGGGGCGCCCGGAGGCCCTGGAGCCCCACCTGTCCCGCCTGGCGGCGCCGCCGGGGCGCATCCGGGTGCATCCCGCCACCCAGGTGGCGGGCATGGAGGACGCCCCCAGCCACGTGCTCCGGCACCTGCGCGACTGCTCCATCCGGGTCTGCTTCGATCTGCACAAGGCCGGCGAGGTGGACGCCGTGGTCAGCGCCGGCAACAGCGGCGCCACCATGGCCGTGGGCATGGTGGTCATGGGCCGGCTGCCCGAGGTGGACCGCCCGGCCCTGGCCTCGGTCTTCCCGGGGCTCATGGGTCCCACGGTGGTGGTGGACGTGGGCGCCAACGTGGACTGCTCGGCCAGCATGCTCCTGCAGTTCGGCTACATGGGCGCGGTTTACGCCGAGCAGGTGCTGGGCATCGCCCGGCCCACGGTGGGCCTGTTGTCCATCGGCGAGGAGGACGTCAAGGGCAACGCCGTGGTCAAGCACGCCCATGAGTTCTTCAAGACCAGCGCGCTCAACTTCATCGGCAACGTGGAGGGCCGCGACCTGTTTGCCGGCGACGCCCGGGTGGTGGTCTGCGACGGCTTCGTGGGCAACGTCTGTCTCAAGCTGGCCGAGGGCATGTTCAACGCCCTGAAGCGCGTGGTCAAGGAGCGCATAGGCCAGACCCTGGCCGGCCGCCTGGGCACTCTCTTGTTGCGCGCTCCTCTGCGCGACGTGTCCACCACCTTGGACTACGAAAACTACGGCGGCGCGCCTCTCTTGGGCATCAACGGCGTGGCCTTCATCTGCCACGGGGCCTCTAGCCCCCGAGCCATCGGCTCGGCGGTGCGCCTGGCCGCCGAGAGCGTGCGCGGCAGATCATGAAGGCCCTGGCCCAGGCCGACCTGTACGGCCTTATCATCCCCGAGCAGTACGGCGGCCTGGGCGGCGGCTGCCTGGAGAACTGCATCGCCGTGGAGGAACTGAGCCGGGCCTGCGTGGGCGTCTCCACCAGCTTCGCGGCCAGCTTCTTGGGGGCCTATCCCATCCTGCTCTTCGGCTCCGAGGACCAGAAGTCCCGCTACCTGAGCCAAATCGCCACCGGCGAGCAGATGGCCGCCTTCGCGCTCACCGAGTCGGCCGCCGGCTCCGACGCCGGGGCCATCCAGACCCAGGCCAAGCTGGTGGGCGACGAGTACGTCCTCAACGGCTCCAAGCAGTGGATCACCAACGGCGGCGAGGCGGGCATCTACAGCGTCATCGCCATCACCGACCGCAATAAGGGTCCCCGCGGGGCATCGGCCTTCATCGTCGAGGCCGGCGACCCGGGCTTCTCCACCGGCAAAAAAGAAGTCAAGATGGGCATCCGGGCCAGCACCACCGCCGAATTGATCTTCCACGACTGCCGCATCCCCAAGGACCGCCTCATCGGCCGCGAGGGCCTAGGCTTCGTGGTGGCCATGCGCACCTTCGACAAGTCCCGCCCGGGGGTGGGCGCCCAGGCCGTGGGCCTGGCCCAGGGGGCCCTGGACGAGGCGGCGGCCTTCGCCCGCACCCGCAAGCAGTTCGACAAGCCCATCATCAACTTCCAGGCCGTGGCCCACATGCTGGCCGACATGGCCACCAAGGTGGAGGCCGGCCGCGCTTTGGTCTACAGCGTGGCGCGCTACATGGATTCCGGGGCCAAGGACATATCCAAGGTCAGCGCCATGGCCAAGCTCTTTCCCACCGACATGGCCATGGAGGTCACCACCCAGGCCGTGCAGGTCCTGGGCGGCCACGGCTACATGCGCGACTACCCCGTGGAGAAGATGATGCGCGACGCCAAGGTGTTGCAAATCTACGAGGGCACCAACCAGATCCAGCGCAACGTCATCGGCCAGGAACTGAACAAAGAGTACGGCCGCAGGGACTAGCGCGCATGAAGATCATCGTCTGCCTCAAGCAGGTGCCGGACACGGCTCACGTCAAGCTGGACCCGGTGACCCACACCCTCAAACGCGAGGGCGTGGCGGCCATCATCAATCCCTTTGATCTGTTCGCCCTGGAGGCCGCGCTTCGCCTGCGCGAGCAGGTGGGGGGCGCCATCCACGTGCTCAGCATGGGGCCGCCCCAGGCGGCGGAGGCCATCAAGGAAGCCATCGGCTACGGCGTGGACGAGGGGCTTCTGCTCAGCGACCGGGCCTTTGCCGGGGCCGACACCTGGGCCACCACGGCGGCTCTGGCCGCCGGGGTCAGGCAGATGGGCGGGGCCGACCTCATCATCTGCGGCAAGCAGGCCGTGGACGGCGACACCGCCCAGGTGGGGCCGGGCCTGGCCATGCGCCTGGGTCTGCCCCAGGTGGCCTTTGTCAAGGGCTGGCGGGAGGTGGCCGCCGGCCACCTGGTGGTGGAGCGCCAGATGGACGACGGCTTCGACGTGGTGCGGCTGCCCCTGCCCGGGCTCATCACCGTGGTGCGCGAGGTGGGCGAGCCTAGGCCGCCGTCCTTGAAGGGCAAGATGCGGGCCAAGAAGTACCAGGTGCCCATGGCCGGAGCCGCCGTGCTGGGTCTGAGCGAGGCCCAGGTGGGCCTGGCCGGCTCCTTCACCCAGGTGGTGGAGGTCTTCGCGCCCCAGGCATCCGGCCAGCGCCAGATGATCGAGGCCCCGGCCCAAGAGGCTGGCCGCCTGGTCATTGACTATCTGGTGCGCGACCAGGCCATCAGAGTGGGGAGCTAAACCGGCTGCGGCGCCTGCCTGGACGCCTGCCCCTTCGATGCCTTGAGCCTGGTTGATGACAAGGCCCAGGTCAGCGAGGCCTGCACCCTGTGCGGCACCTGCCTGGAGGTCTGCCCCGAGGGCGCCCTGTCCCTGGAGGAGGTGGCCCGCGCCGTTGACGAGCGTGCGGCCTTCAGCCGGGGTGTGTGGGTCTTCGCCGAGCAGCGCGATGGCCTGCTGCCCGAGGTGGTGGCCGAGCTTCTGGGCCAGGGTGGCCGCCTGGCCGCCGACCTGGGGGTGGAGCTTAGCGCCGTGCTCCTGGGCCACGAGGTGGCCGGCCTGGCCGGCGAACTCTTCGCCCTGGGGGCAGAGACAGTCTACGTGGCCGACGACCCCCGCCTGCAATACTTCAACGACGACATCTACGCCGAGGTGCTTGCCCGGCTCATCGCCGAGCACAAGCCCGAGGTGCTCCTGGCCGGGGCCACGGCCCTGGGCCGCTCGCTCATACCGCGAGTGGCCACGGCGGCGGCCACGGGCCTGACCGCCGACTGCACCGGCCTGGCCATTGACAAACAGCGCCGCCTGCTCCTGCAAACCCGCCCCGCCTTTGGCGGCAACATCATGGCCACCATCATCTGCCCCCTGGCCCGGCCCCAGATGGCCACCGTGCAGCCCCGGGTGATGAAGAAGGGCCAGCGCCAGGAAGGCGCGGCCGGCCGCCTGGTCACCGTGGAGTTGGCGCCGGACCAAGCCGCCGCCACCCAGGTGCTGGAGGTGGTGCGGGCCGTGGGCGAGCAGGTCAACCTCAGCGCCGCCGAGGTGGTGGTGGTGGGCGGGCGCGGCCTGGGTGGTCCCGAGGGCTTCGACCTGGTGCGCGAGATGGCCGAGGCCCTGGGCGGGGTGGTGGGCGCCACCCGAGGGGCGGTGGACTTGGGCTGGATCGGCCACGCCCACCAAGTGGGGCAGACCGGCCGCACCATCGGCCCCAAGCTCTACATCGGCCTGGGGGTCTCGGGGGCGGTGCAGCACCTGGTGGGCATGCAGTCCTCGGAGGTGATCGTGGCGGTCAACACCGACGCCTGCGCCCCCATATTCCAAGTGGCCACCTATGGTATAGTTGGTGACCTCCACGAGGTCGCCCCGGCCATGCTGGCGCGCCTCAAGGAGCTTAGAGGCTAAATTAAGCGCTTTAAGTTGGCTAGGCCTGGGCGCAATAGGCTATTGACAGGCTGGCCCGCAAAATGAAAGGTAATGGTTGTGTCTGAACAGGCGCGGGTATCGCTGGTGACCGGGGGATCCCGGGGGATCGGCCGGGCCATCTGTCTGGCCCTGGCCCGTCCGGGCGACGTGGTGGCCTTCAACCATTTCGACCCCGACGACGAGGCGGCTTTAGAGACGGTGAAGCTGATCCAGGCCCAGGGGGCCACGGCTTTTGCCCAGAAGTTCGATGTCGGCGACCCGGTCCAGGTGGCGGCCTTCGTGGAGACGCTGGTGAAGGAGCATGGCCGGCTGGACGTCTTGGTCAACAACGCCGGCATCACCATGGACAACCTTCTGGTACGCATGAGCCTGGAGCAGTTCGAGCGGGTGCTCAAGGTCAATTTGGTGGGCACCTTTGTTTGTTTGCAGGCGGCGGCCAAGGTGATGATGAAGCAGCGCTCGGGCGCCATCGTCAACCTGGCCAGCGTGGTGGCGGCCGTCGGCAACGCCGGCCAGGCCAACTATTCGGCCAGCAAGGCCGGTGTGGTGGCCCTGACCAAGACCGCGGCCAAGGAGCTGGCCTCCCGGGGGGTGCGGGTCAACGCCGTGGCCCCGGGCTTCATCGAGACCGACATGACCGCCAAGATACCCGAGAAGATCGTGGAGGCCATGAAGGCCACCATACCCATGGGGCGCACCGGCCAGCCCGAGGACGTGGCCGACGTGGTGGCTTTCTTGTGCTCCGACGCCTCCCGCTACCTCACGGGGCAGGTCCTGCACGTGGGCGGAGGCATGTACATGTAGTCGCCGCCGGCGCTTCCAGCCAGGCCGGGCGCGTCATGGACAGGCGCCCGGCGGGACGGGGGAGCCGGCTTGGCATGTGGCCGAACCAGACCGGTAAGCGGTCTTGCAACCTACGGAGAAATTGGCAATGGATATCAAGGAAAGAGTTAAAAAGATCATCTGTGAGCAGCTTTCGGTGGCCGAGGAGGACGTGGTACCCGAGGCCTCCTTCGTGGACGACCTGGGCGCCGACTCCCTGGACCTGGTGGAGATGATAATGGCCATGGAAGAGGCCTTCGATATCTCCATCGCCGACGAGGACGCCGAGAAGATCAAGACCGTGCAGGACGCCTGGGACTACATCGAGGCCCACGCGGGCAAGTAGACCGGCCGCGAGGGGGCGGTTTTCGGGCTGGGACGGCCGGCTGCTGGCAGCCGCCTCGGCCTGGACCGCCCCGGGTCTTGGCAGGCACATCGGGCGCGAGGAGAAGCCGTGCAACGCAGGGTGGTGGTAACCGGTGTGGGGCTGATTACGCCCCTGGCCACGGGAGTGGATGAGAGCTGGCGGCGCATGCTGGCCGGCGAGAGCGGCATCAGCCGCATAGAGAGGTTCGACGTCTCGCCCTTCAAGACCCAGATCGCCGGGGAGGTGCGAGATTTCAACCCCGAGGACTGGCTGCCCAAGAAGAGCATCCGCCGCCTGGACCCCTTCATCCATTTCGCGGTGGCCGCGGGCAAGATGGCCTGGTCCATGGCCGGCCTGCCCGAGCCCCTGGACGAGGAGCGCGCCCCCCGGGCGGGCTGCATCCTGGGCGTGGGTCTGGGCGGCTTGCAGACCCTGGAAGAGAACATCGTGCTCTTGAACCAGCGCGGCCCCGACCGCATCAGCCCCTTCTTCATCCCCAAGCTGATCGGCAACATGGCCCCCGGCGAGATAAGCATGGAACTGCACCTCACCGGCCCCAACACCTGCCTGTGCACGGCCTGCGCCGCCGGCTCCCACGCCGTGGGCGAGGCCATGAAGGTCATCCAGCGCGGCCAGGCCGACATCATGGTCTGCGGCGGGGCCGAGGCGGTCATCACTCCGGTGACGCTGTCGGGCTTCAACGCCGCCCGGGCCTTGAGCACCCGCAACGACGAGCCCACGCGGGCCAGCCGCCCCTTCGACAAGGACCGCGACGGGTTTGTGATGAGCGAGGGCGCCGGCGTGATGGTGCTGGAGAGCCTGGAATCGGCCCTGGCCCGGGGGGCCCACATCATCGCCGAGATCGTAGGCTACGGGCTGACCGCCGACGCCTACCACATGACCGCGCCCGACCCCACCTCCTCGGGCTTCATCCGCTGCATGCGGATGGCGCTCGACGACGCCGGGCTAGAGCCCACGGCAATTGACTACATCAACGCCCACGGCACCTCCACCGACCTGAACGACGCCGGCGAGACCAGGGCCATCAAGGAGGTCTTCGGCAGCCACGCCTACAAGCTGGCCGTTTCCAGCACCAAGTCCATGATCGGGCACATGCTGGGGGCCACCGGCGGGGTGGAGGCGGTGATAAGCGTCCTGGCCTTGCGCGATCAGGTGCTGCCGCCCACCATCAACTACGAGACCCCGGACCCAGACTGCGACCTGGACTACGTGCCCAATGTCTGCCGCCACACCAAGGTGGACAAGGTGCTCTCCAATTCCTTTGGCTTCGGCGGCACCAACGCCTGCCTGATCTTCTCCACCTACCGGCCTTAACAGGCCAGGAAGGCCATAGGCATGCGCATCGCCGTGGGCAGCGACCACGCCGGCTTCCACCTCAAGGAAGCCGCGAAGGCCTATCTGGAGCAGGCCGGCCACGAGGTGCTGGACATGGGCACCAAGGCCACCGACTCCACCGACTACCCCCTCTACGCCGCGGCGGTGGCCCGGGCCGTGGCCCTGGGCCAGGCCTAGCGGGGGGTGCTGGTCTGCGGCAGCGGCCTGGGCATGTGCATGACCGCCAACCGCTTCCCGGGGGCGCGGGCCATCCTGGCCCCCACCAGCGAGTACGCCCGCCTGGGCCGCCAGCACAACGACGCCAACATCCTCTGCCTGGGCGAGCGGCTAACGCCGCAAGACGACGCCCTGGCCATGCTCCAGGTTTTTTTGGACACGCCCTTTGAGGGCGGCCGCCACCAGCGCCGGGTGGATGAGATCGAGCGCCTGGCCGGAGAGAGCGAGTGAGCGCTCGTCCGGGCAAGGACGAGTACTACCTGAGCATCGCCCGCGAGGTCTGCCGCCGGGGCACCTGCCTGCGGCGCCAGTACGGCGCCGTCATCGTGAAAGACGACCAGATCATCTCCACCGGTTACGCCGGCGCCCCCCGGGGGGTGGCCAACTGCGTGGACCTGGGCCTGTGCCTGCGCGAGGAGCTGGCAGTGCCGGCCGGACAGCGCTACGAGCTGTGCCGCTCGGTGCACGCCGAGATGAACGCCGTCATCCACGCCAGTCGCGGCCAGACCCTGGGGGCCGTGCTCTATCTGGCCGGCATTGAGGTGAGTACCGGTGAGCCCACGGCCAATCCGGAGCCCTGTTTGCTCTGCCGCCGGGTTATAATCAACGCCGGCATCAGGCTGGTGGTGGTGGAGCCCCGGGACCAGGGCATCAAGCACCTCAACCCCGAGGACTGGATCACAGAGGAGAACCAGGCGGCCCGTCAAGGCATGGCGGCGCCGTCCGCGGCCCGCGCGCAGGCGGGCGGCGGTGAGGGAGAAGGCTCGTGAAGTGTCCCTTCTGTAGTCACGTGGACAACAAGGTCGTTGATTCGCGCGTCAGCAAGGACGCCGCGGTAATCCGCCGCCGGCGCCAGTGCCTGGACTGCGGCCAGCGCTTCACCACCTATGAGCGGGTGGAGGAGCTGGAAACCTTCGTCGTCAAGAAGGACGGCTCCCGGGAGATCTACGACCGGGGCAAGGTCAGGAACGGCATCATCAAGGCCCTGCAGAAGCGCCCCGTCTCCATCAACCAGGTGGAAGAGTTCCTGGACGGCCTGGAGGCCAGTTTCCAGGAGCACAACCTGCGCGAGATACCGGCCAAGGAGATCGGCGAGGCGGTCATCAACTGGCTCAGGGGCGTGGACGACGTGGCCTACGTGCGCTTTGCCTCGGTGTACCGCGAGTTCCGCGACGTGCAGGAGTTCATGCGCGAGCTGGAGAACCTCATCGCCTCGCGCATGGAAGCCACCAAGAATCACGCATGAGCCAGGCCCCGGCTGAGCGCGCCGCCCGCGCCTTCATGCGCCGGGCCTTGTCCCTGGCCCGCAAGGGCCTGGGGCGCTCCTCGCCCAACCCGGCCGTGGGCGCCGTGGTGGTCCGGGACGGCCGCGTGGTGGGCCGGGGCTATCACGCCCAGGCCGGCACCCCCCACGCCGAGGTGCACGCCCTGCAAGAGGCCGGCGAGCTGGCCCGGGGCGCCAGCATCTACGTCACCCTGGAGCCCTGCAACCATCAGGGGCGCACGCCGCCCTGCACGGGGGCCATCCTGGCCGCCGGCATCGCCCGCGTTATCTACGGCGCCAGCGACCCCAACCCCCAGGCCCAGGGGGGTGGGGCCTTTCTGCGCTCCCAGGGCCTGGAGGTGATCGGCGGGGTGCTGGCGGCGGAATGCGCCGAGGAACACCGCTTCTTTTTGACCCACGTCACCCTGGGCCGGCCCCACGTCATACTCAAGACCGCCGCCACCCTGGACGGCCGCACGGCCACGCGCACTGGCGACAGCAAGTGGATCACCGGCCCGGCGGCCCGCCAAGAGGTCCACCGCTGGCGGGGCTGGTGCGACGCCATCTGCGTGGGCATCGGCACGGCGCGCACCGACGACCCCCAGCTCACCTGCCGCGTCAAGGGCGGCCGCGACCCCCTGAGGGTTATCGTGGACACGGGCCTCAAGCTGCCGCCCACGGCCCAGGTGCTCAACCCGGCCTCCACGGCGGGCTGCCTCATCGCCTGCGGACCCCATCCGCCCGCCCGCCGCCGCGCCAGGCTGGAGAAGGAGGGCGCCGGGGTATTGGCCCTGCCCGTGGGCCCCGGCGGCGTGGACCTGGGGGCGTTGAGATCGGAAGAGC
>JACQYR010000107.1 GCA_016208115.1 Desulfarculus sp. | reverse complement strand
GAGATGGTCATGCCCGGCGACAACGTGTCCATCGAAGTGAACCTGATTACGCCCATCGCCATGGAAAAAGAAATTCGCTTCGCCATCCGCGAGGGTGGCCGCACCGTGGGCGCCGGCGTCGTCAGCGACATCATCGAGTAATAAGGCCCCTGACCGGCCGCCGGGCCGGGCTGTAATCGGCAGGCGCGGGAGTTTCCTAATGATAACGAACCAGAAGATACGCATCCGGTTGAAGGCCTACGATCACAAGCTGCTGGACCAGTCGGCGGCCGAGATCGTGGAGACCGCGCGTCGCACCGGGGCCAAGGTGGCGGGGCCCATCCCCCTGCCCACGGTAATCAACAAATTCTGCGTGCTGCGTTCGCCGCACATTGACAAGAAGAGCCGGGAGCAGTTCGAGATACGCACCCATAAGCGTCTCCTGGACATCCTGGAGCCCACCCAGCAGACGGTGGACGCCCTGATGAAACTTGACCTGTCCGCTGGCGTGGACGTGGAGATCAAGCTCTAGGCTTGGGCGAGGATGACGGTCATGTTAAAGGGTTTGATCGGTAAAAAGGTGGGCATGACCCGCCTGTTCATGGAAGAGGGCCGGGTGGTCCCGGTGACGGTGCTGGAGGTCGGTCCCTGCACGGTGGTGCAGGTCAAGACCCCGGCGCGCGAGAAGTATTCGGCGGTGCAGCTCGGCTTCGGGCAAAAGAAGGCCAGCCGGGTCAACAAGCCGCTGACCGGGCACTTCAAGAAGGGCGGCTCCGAGCCCCTGGCCATATTGAAGGAGTTCCGGGTGGCCGACACCGCCGACTTCGCGGTGGGGCAAAAGGTCACCGCCGAGCTGTTCGCGGTGGGCGACAAGGTGCACGTCACCGGCAAGAGCAAAGGCATGGGCTTCACCGGCGTGGTCAAGCGCCACAACTTTGCCGGCGGCCGCAAGACCCACGGCTGCACCACCCACGACGCGCCCGGCTCCATCGGCGCCAGCGCCGACCCCTCGCGGGTCATGCGCGGCAAGAAGATGCCGGGCCAGCACGGCAACCAGCAGCGGCAAGCCCGCAACCTCAAGGTGGTGGACGTGCGGCCGGACATGAACCTGGTGCTGGTCAAGGGCGCGGTTCCCGGCGCCATCGGCGGCATCATCTTCCTTGAAAAGGCCTAGGTGAACAAAATGCCTACGGTTGAGGTATACGACGCGAACAATCAGAAGGTGGGGGAGATCGAGCTGTCGGAGACCGTCTTCGGCGCCGAGATCAAGCCCTACCTGCTGCACGAAGTGGTGGTCTGGCAGTTGGCCAAACGCCGCCAGGGCAACGCCTGCACCAAAAGCCGCCACGAAGTGCGCGGCGGCGGCAAGAAACCCTGGCGTCAGAAGGGCACCGGCCGGGCGCGCTCGGGCAGCCGCAGAAGCCCCCTGTGGCGGGGCGGCGGCGTGGCCTTCGGGCCCAAGCCCCGGGACTACGGCTACACCCTGCCCAAGAAGGTCAAGAAGGCGGCCCTGCGCGTGGCCTTGTCCGACAAGCTCAACGAGCAGAAGATCATCGTCATGCGCGGCTTCGATCTGAGCCAGGTCAAGACCAAGGCCTTCGTGGAGGTGCTGCGGCGCTTTGCCACCGACGACGCCCTGATCGTCACCGCCGAGCCGGACGTCAACCTCGAAAAGAGCAGCCGCAACGTGCCCAAGATCAAGGTGCTCAGGGCCGAGGGGCTCAACGTCTACGACATCCTGCGCC
The DNA here is from genome assembly GCA_016208115.1 of Desulfarculus sp. Lineage (GTDB taxonomy): Bacteria > Desulfobacterota > Desulfarculia > Desulfarculales > Desulfarculaceae > JACRDC01. The sequence continues at coordinate 9,656 of JACQYR010000107.1, read as the reverse complement.
ATGAGCGTCTGTTCCTCCTGGAGCCGGCCGTGGCGAGAATCGAGGAGGCGCTGTCGTGAAGGACCTGCGTCAGGTAGTCCGGCGCCCGCTCGTCACCGAGAAGGGTACGCTGGCCAAGGAAGCGAACAACCAGCTCATCTTCGAGGTGGACCGCCGTTCCAACAAGGTGGAGATCCGCCAGGCGGTGGAGCAGGTGTTCAAAGTCAAGGTGCTCAAGGTCCGCACGGTCAACTGCGAAGGCAAGAAGAAGCGCCTGGGCCGCATCGCCGGCAAGCGCAGCGACTGGAAGAAGGCCTACGTGACTCTGGCCGAGGGCCAGAGCGTGGAGTTCTTCGAAGGGGCCTAATGCCTAGCGGCAAGCGAGTTTGAGAGAGAGACCAGCCCATGGCCATAAAGAAATTTAAGCCGACCTCGCCGGGACGCCGTTTCGCCACCCAACTGGTGCGCGAAGAGGTGACCCGCACCGAGCCCGAAAAGAGCCTTCTCGAGCCCCTGAACAAGACCGGCGGCCGCAACGCCCACGGTCGGGTGACCGCCCGCCACAAGGGCGGCGGCCACAAGCGCCAATACCGCATCATAGACTTCAAGCGGGAGAAGCTGGACATCCCCGCCCGGGTGGCCGGCGTGGAGTACGACCCCAACCGCAGCGCCAACATCGCGCTTCTGTTCTACGCCGACGGCGAGAAGCGCTACATCCTGGCGCCCAAGGGCATCCAGGTGGGCGACGAGGTCATGAGTTCCGAGAAGGCCGACATCCGGCCCGGCAACACCCTGCCCTTGGAGAGCATGCCGCTGGGCACCCACGTGCACAACGTGGAGATGAAGATAGGCGGCGGCGGGCAGATGGTGCGCTCGGCCGGCACCTACGCCCAGCTCATGGCCAAGGAGTCGGGCTACGCCACCCTGAAGCTGCCCAGCGGCGAGATGCGCCGGGTGCACCTCAAGTGCCGGGCCACGGTGGGCGAGGTGGGCAACGAGCAGCACGAGAACGTAAGCCTGGGCAAGGCTGGCCGGGCGCGCTGGATGGGCAAGCGCCCCCACGTGCGCGGCGTGGCCATGAACCCCGTAGATCACCCCATGGGCGGCGGCGAGGGCAAGTCCAGCGGCGGTCGTCACCCGGTCAGCCCCTGGGGCATGCCCACCAAGGGCTTCCGCACTCGGCGCAAGAAGCCGTCCGACCGCTTCATCGTGCGCCGGCGCTACCAGAAGTAGGAGCGTGAAAGATGCCGCGTAGTCTGCGCAAAGGACCCTTCATTGACGAGCCGCTGAGCCGCAAGGTAGAGCAGGCCCAGTCCACGGGCAGCCGCAAGGTCATCAAGACCTGGAGCCGCCGCTCCACCATCATGCCCGACTTCGTGGGGCTCACCTTCGCCGTGCACAACGGCAAGAAGTTCATCCCCGTGTTCGTCACCGAGAACATGGTGGGCCACAAGATGGGCGAGTTCGCCCCCACCCGCGCTTTCTTCAGCCACGCAGGCGACAAGAAGGGCAAAGTGAAGGGCAAGAAGTAGGTAGCACCATGGAAGCTCTGGCCAAGGCAAAATTTCTGCACATCTCGCCGCGCAAGGCCCGGTTGGTGGCCGACGCAATCCGGGGACTGAAGGTGGGCGAGGCGCTGAACAAGCTGAAGTTCACACCCAAGAAGGCCGCCGGGCTGTTCATCAAGGTGGTCAACTCGGCGGTGGCCAACGCCTCCCAGCGCCCCGGCGTGGACGTGGACAAGCTGGTGATCAAGAAGGCCTACGTGGACGAAGGGCCCACCCAGAAGCGCTGGCGGCCCCGGGCCATGGGGCGGGCCTTTATAATCCGCAAACGCAGCAGTCACATCACGGTGGTGGTGGCCGAACGCTAGAAGGAGACTAAAGGTTTGGGACAGAAGACTCATCCCATAGGCTTCAGGCTGGGCGTGATCAAGACCTGGGATTCCAGGTGGTTCGCGGGCAAGGGCTACGCGGCCCTGGTGTTCGAGGACGACAAGATCCGCAAGTTCCTCAAGAAGAAGCTCCACCACGCCGGCATAGCCAGGATCGAGATCGAGCGCGCCGCCGACAAGGCCAAGATCCGCATCCACACCGCGCGGCCGGGCATCGTCATCGGCAAGAAGGGCGCGGAGATCGAGGCGGTCAAGAAAGAGCTGGAGCGGCAGATCAGGCGCGAGGTCATGGTGGACATCCACGAGGTGCGCAAGCCCGAGATCGAGGCCCAGCTTGTGGCCGAGAACGTGGTCAGCCAGCTTGAGCGGCGCATCGCCTTCCGCCGGGCCATGAAGCGCGCCGTGACCAGCGCCATGAAGTTCGGGGCCCAGGGCATCCGCATCCAGTGCGCCGGCCGCCTGGGCGGGGCCGAGATGGCCCGCCGCGAGTGGTACCGCGAGGGGCGCGTGCCCCTGCACACCCTGCGCGCCGACATTGACTATGGCTTCGCCGAGGCCCGCACCACCTACGGCGTGATCGGGGTGCGGGTATTGATCTTCAAGGGCGAAGTCCTGGACAGCGGTCCGGCCCAGGGCCAGGCCGTCTAGACATAAGGCAACCGGAAAGGGCGGCATCAGCATGCTGGCACCCAAAAGAATTAGATACCGCAAGCAGATGAAGGGCCGCATGCGCGGCAAGGCCCTGGCGGGCAACGATCTGAACTTCGGCCAGTTCGCCCTGCAGGCTCTGGACCGGGGCTGGCTGACCAACCACCAGATCGAGGCCGCCCGTATCGCCATCACCCGCCACATCAAGCGCGGCGGCAAGGTCTTCATCCGGGTGTTCCCGGACAAGCCCTTCACCAAGAAGCCGGCCGAGACCCGCATGGGCAAGGGCAAGGGCGCGCCGGAGGGCTGGGTGGCGGTGGTGCGTCCGGGGCGCATCATCTACGAGATAGACGGCGTCACCGCCGAGGTGGCCCGGGAGGCCCTGCGCCTGGCCAGCCACAAGCTGCCCTTCGGCACCCGGATTCTGGAGAGGAGCTAAGATCATGAAGCCCACCGAGATCAGGGAGCTGGGCCTGGAGGACCTGTGGCGCAAGCTCACGGACCTCAAGGAGGAGCAGTCCAACCTGAAGTTCCAGCACGCCACCGTCTACAAAAAATACGTGCGCCGCCGCAACCGGTTCGCCGCCCACGACGAGACCAACGAGTGCCGGGTGGGCGATACCGTGTTGATCCGGCAGAGCAGGCCCCTGAGCCGCCACAAGCGTTGGCGGGTCAGCAAGGTCCTGGTGCGGGTGGCTTAAGCGGCCAATTAAGGAGCGGGTACCATGATCCAGCCGGAGACCAACCTCCTGGCCGCTGACAACTCGGGCGCCAAGAGGCTCTATTGCATAAAGGTGTTGGGCGGCTCCAAGCTGCGCTACGCCAGCCTGGGCGACATCATCGTCGTCTCGGTCAAGGAGGCGCTGCCCAACTCCAAGGTTAAAAAGGGCGACGTGATGAAGGCCGTGGTGGTGCGCACCGCCAAGGAGGTGGCCCGTCCCGACGGCACCTTCATCAAGTTCGACGACAACTCCGCGGTCTTGATTAACGCCTCGCGGGAGCCCATAGGCACCCGCATCTTCGGCCCGGTGGCCAGGGAGCTCAGGGCGCGCAACTTCATGAAGATCGTGTCCTTGGCCCCGGAAGTGCTGTAGGTGAGACCATGAAGCCCAAGCTGAACATAAAGAAGAACGATCGGGTGATGGTCATTGCCGGCCGCGAAAAAGGCAAGGTCGGCAAGGTGCTCAAGGTCGTCCCCGAAAAAGAGCGCTTGATCGTCGAGAAAGTCAACATGGTCAAGCGCCACACCAAGCCCGCCGGCAAGAACCAGGGCGGCATCATGGAAAAGGAAGGGCCGTTGCACATCTCCAACGTCATGGTGATGTGCGACAAGTGCGCCGCGCCCCGGCGCCTGGGCCGCAAGGTCCTGGAGGACGGCAGCCACGTGCGCTTCTGCAAGAAGTGCGGCGAGCACGTGGAGAGCTAGGAGTTTACGGCGGCAACACGTGGGACGAGCCGACGGGTAAGCGCGGCGGCTTCAACAACGGATAAAGCAGACAGGACGGATCATGGCCAGGCTTAAGGATTTCTACTTGCAGGAGGCGGTGCCCCAGCTTAGGGAGCAGTTCTCCTACAAGAACATCAACGAGGTGCCCAAGATCGTCAAGGTCACCCTGAACATGGGCGTGGGCGAGGCCATCCAGAACATCAAGGTGCTGGACGCCGCCGCCGAGGAGCTGACCCTGATCGCCGGCCAAAAGGCCATGATCAACCGGGCCAAACGTTCCATCGCCGCCTTCAAGCTCCGGGAGAACATGCCCATCGGCACCTCGGTGACGCTGCGTTCGGAGCGCATGTGGTACTTCCTGGACAAGCTGATGCACGTGGCCCTGCCCCGCGTGCGCGACTTCCGCGGCGTCAGCGCAAAAGCCTTCGATGGCCGCGGCAACTATACGCTGGGCATCAAGGAACACATCATCTTCCCCGAGATTGACTACGACAAGATTGACAAGGTCAAGGGGATGAACATAACCATCGTCACCACGGCCAAGACCGACGAAGAGGGACGCGCCCTGTTGACTATCATGGGCATGCCCTTCCGGTCCTAGATCGCAGTTTCCCAGGAGGCTTCAAGTTGGCCACCCAAGCAATGATGAACAAAGCCGCCGCCAAGCCCAAGTTCAAGGTGCGGGCTTACAACCGCTGCCCCATCTGCGGGCGTCCGCGGGCTTTCATCCGCAAGTTCGGCATCTGCCGCATCTGCTTCCGCAACATGTCGTTGCGCGGCGAGATTCCCGGCGTCATCAAGTCGAGTTGGTAGGAGAGGGGAACATGTCCATCTACGATCCCATAGCCGACATGCTCACCCGCGTGCGCAACGCCATCCTGGCCCGCCACCACGAGGTGGAGGTGCCGCTGTCCAAGATGAAGGTCTCCGTGGCCCAGGCCCTCCAGGACGAGGGCTATATCCTGGGCTACGAGACGGCCGAGGACGGCAAGCAGGGCATCCTGCGCATCCAGCTCAAGTACAGCGGCAACACCCCGGTCATCGAGGGTATCAAGCGCGTGAGCAAGCCCAGCCGCCGGGTATACGTTTCCCACGACGAGATTCCCAAGGTCATGAGCGGCCTGGGCGTCAACATCTTGTCCACGCCCCGAGGCGTCATGAGCGACCGCAAGGCCCGCAAAGAGCGGCTGGGCGGCGAGGTGGTGTGCTCGGTCTGGTAATGGCGAGTAGGAGCGGTCAAGCATGAGTCGCATCGGCAAATTGCCAGTCAATCTTCCCGCCGGCGTGCAGGCCACGGTCCTGGGCCAGCGGGTGGAGGTCAAGGGCCCCAAGGGAGCGCTGGCGCGCGAGTTTCATCCCCTGGTGCAGATCGAGATGCAGGATGGCGCGCTACGGGTCACCCCCCGGCAGCAGGACCAGCAGGGCAAGGCTCTGTGGGGACTGTCGCGCACCCTGCTCAACAACATGGTGGTGGGGGTTAGCGCCGGCTTCAGCAAGGTCATGGAGATCAACGGCGTGGGCTACAAGGCCGAGGTGGCCGGCAACAGCCTCAAGCTGGCCCTGGGCTTCAGCCACCCCGTGGTCTTCGATCTGCCCGAGGGCATCAGCGCCTCGGTGGAGAAGAACACCATACTGACGGTCTCGGGCATAGACCGGGAGCTTTTGGGGCAGACCTGCGCCACCATCCGGGCCTACCGGCCGCCGGAGCCCTACAAGGGCAAGGGCATCAAGTTCGCCGGGGAGGCCATCCGCCGCAAGGTGGGCAAGGCCGGCGTCAAGTAAGAGGCTTTGTTAGGGCCTCACAAAGGATAGGGGTTTTACAATGGGCAAGACCAATCCCACCAAGGTGGCCTGGGCCAAGCGCAAGGCCCGCGTGCGCCGCAAGGTCAGCGGCACGGCCGAGCGCCCCCGGCTCACCGTCTTCCGGTCGCTGAACAACATGTACGCCCAGGTGGTGGACGACTCGCGCGGCGTGACCCTGGCCACGGCCAGCAGCATGACCGCCGAGGTCCGCCAGGAGGCGGGGCACAAGGGCAACATCGCCACCGCCAAGAAAGTGGGCGCGGCCATCGCCAAAGCCTGCCAGGCCGCCGGCGTGACCAAGGTGGTCTTCGACCGCAACGGCTATATCTATCATGGCCGGGTCAAGGCCCTGGCCGAGGCGGCCCGCGAGGCCGGCCTGGACTTCTAGGCAGATCGGCTTACCTTAAGACTGCGAAGGAATAGGACCTTGCTGGAAAGACGTAGACCAAGAAGAGAAGGGCTGGAGCAGGACGACCTGCAGCTCATTGACAAGGTCGTGCACATCAACCGCGTGGCCAAGGTGGTCAAGGGCGGCCGCCGCTTCTCTTTCTCGGCGGTGGTGGTGGTCGGCGACGGCCAGGGCAGCGTGGGCGCCGGCCTGGGCAAGGCCAACGAGGTCCCCGAGGCCATTCGCAAGGGCATCGAGAAGGCCAAGCGCGACATGGCCCCCATTCCCCTGGTGAGCGGCACCATTCCCCACCAGATCGAGGGGCGCTTCGGCTCGGGCAAGGTGATGCTCAAGCCCGCCGCGGCCGGCACCGGCGTCATCGCCGGCGGCGCGGTGCGCGCGGTGCTGGAGGCCGCCGGGGTCAGCGACATCCTCACCAAGTGCCTGGGCACCCACAACGCCCACAACGTGGTCAAGGCCACCTTGCAGGGCTTGCGCCAGCTCAAGAGCGTGGAATCGGTGGCCAAGAAACGCGACATGGCCGTGGCCGAGGTGCGGGTCTAGGACCCGCGCCCGCCGGCTGACGAGGAATCATCATGGCTGACAAGGCTTCGGTACAACTGGTGCGTAGCGGCAGCGGCCGCCCCCAGTCCCACAAGGACACCCTGAGGGGCCTGGGTCTCACCAAGCTGAACAAGGTGGTGACCCTGAACGACACTCCGGCCATCCGGGGCATGATCAACAAGGTCTCGCATCTGGTGAAGGTGGTCAATGAAGCTTAATGAGCTGCAGCCGGCTCCCGGCTCTCGTAAAAGTAGAAAGCGCATCGGCCGCGGCCAGGCGTCTGGCCAGGGCGGCACGGCCGGCAAGGGCCACAAGGGCCAGAACGCCCGTAGCGGCGGCGGCGTGCGCCCCGGTTTCGAGGGCGGCCAGATGCCCATGCAGCGCCGGCTGCCCAAGCGCGGCTTCCACAACAAGTTCGGGCTCAAGATAGCCGAGGTCAACCTGCGCGACCTGGACCGCTTCGAGGCCGGCAGCGTGGTGGACGCCCAGAGCCTGGCCGAGGCCGGCCTCATCAAGGGCAGCTTCGACGCCATCAAGCTCCTGGGCCAGGGCGAACTCAGCAAGGCCCTGACGGTCAAGGTGGATCGGGCCAGCGCCGGGGCCAAGGCCAAGGTCGAGGCCGCCGGCGGGGCGGTGGAGCTAAACTAAGTGGCGGTCGCCGGCCTGGGCAACATAGCTCGCATACCCGAGCTCAAGCGCAGGGTGATCTTTACCCTGCTGATGTTGGCGGTCTACCGCATGGGCTGCGCCTTGCCCACGCCGGGCATCAACGCCGACGCCCTGGCCGCCTTCTTCGCCAAGTACAAGAGCACCCTGCTGGGCCTGTTCGACATGTTCAGCGGCGGCGCCCTGGAGAGGATGAGCATCTTCGCGCTGGGTATCATGCCCTACATCAGCGCCAGCATCATCCTGGACCTGTTGACCGTGGTGGTGCCCCACTTGGCCCAGCTCAAGAAGGAGGGCCAGGCCGGGCGCAAGAAGATCACCCAGTACGCGCGCTACGGCACGGTGGTGCTGGCCCTGGTGCAAGGCCTGGGCATCGCCATTGGCCTGGAGCAGATGACCAGCCCCGGCGGCGCCCTGGTGGTGCCCAATCCCGGTTGGGGCTTCCGCTTGCTGACCATGGTCACCCTGTCGGCGGGCACGGCCTTCATCATGTGGCTGGGCGAGCAGATCACCGAGCGCGGCATCGGTAACGGCATCAGCCTCATCATCTTCGCCGGCATCGTGGCCCGCATGCCCTCGGCCATCGCCAGCACCTTCCAGATGGTGCGCCTGGGCGAGATGAGCATCTTCATCCTGGTGGCCCTGGTGGCCATGATGGTGGCGGTGATCGGCTGCATCTGCTTCGTGGAGCAGGGGCAACGGCGGCTGCCGGTGCAATACGCCAAGCGCGTGGTGGGCCGGCGCATGTACGGCGGGCAGACCACCCATCTGCCGCTGAAGGTCAACACCAGCGGCGTGATACCGCCCATCTTCGCCAGTTCCATCATCGCCTTCCCGGCCACCATCGCCCAGTTCGTGCAGGTGGACTGGGTGCAGGAGGCGGCCAAGTCGCTCACCCTGGGCGGCTGGATATACAACCTGCTTTACGTGGTCTTCATCTTCTTCTTTGCCTACTTCTACACCGCCGTGACCTTCAATCCGGCGGACGTGGCCGAGAACATGAAGAAGTATGGCGGGTTCATCCCGGGCATTCGTCCCGGCAAGCGCACGGCGGACCACATAGACCGGGTGCTCACCCGGCTGACCCTGGGCGGAGCCACCTATCTGTCCATAGTGTGCGTCCTGCCCTCGGCCCTGGTCAGCCAATTCAACGTGCCCTTCTACTTTGGCGGCACGGCCTTGTTGATCGTGGTGGGCGTGGCCATGGACACCATGGCCCAGGTGGAGAGCCACCTTTTGCAGCGCCACTACGAAGGCTTCATGAAGCGCGGGGTGATGAAGGGGCGGGGTTAGCGATTTTTGGCCCCGGCGGGCGGGGCATGAGGCACGGTCCGAGAGGCGGGGGCCTCCCTGAGGGGGGAGGCGAATGGGAACCAACGAAATCTCACAAGGGAGCGCGGTTATGAACATCATCCTGTTGGGCCCTCCGGGGGCGGGCAAAGGTACCCAGGCCAAGATGCTCATTGACACCTATGGCATCCCCCAGATCTCCACCGGCGACATGCTGCGCGCCGCGGTGAAGAACCAGACCCAGTTGGGCCTGGAGGCCAAGAAGTTCATGGACTCTGGCCAACTGGTGCCCGACTCGGTGGTCATCGGCCTGGCCAAGGACCGTATCGCCCAGCCCGACTGCACCAAGTGCTTTATGCTCGACGGCTTCCCGCGCACCGTGCCCCAGGCCGAGGCCCTGGACAAGGTGCTGGCCGACATGAGCAAAAAGATTGACCACGTCATCAGCATCGAGGTGGCCAACAGCGAGCTGATGGGCCGGCTCACCGGCCGGCGCACCTGCAAGGCCTGCGGCCAGGGCTTCCACGTGATGTTCGATCCGCCCAAGGCCGCCGGCAAGTGCGACAAGTGCGGCGGCGAGCTGTTCCAGCGCGACGACGACAACGAGGCCACGGTGGGCAACCGCCTGAACGTCTATGACGCCCAGACCAAGCCGCTGATTGACTACTACCAGGCCAAAAGCCTGTTGCGCCCCATTGACGGCGTGGGCGCCATAACCGACATCTTCGGCCGCATCAAGGCGGTGATGGGCTAACGAAAGAAGGCGGCCCGCGCATGATCCTCATCAAGAGCGCCGCCGAAATCGAGATCATGCGCGCGGCCGGTCGCGTGGTGGGCCAGGTGCTCGAGACCGTGTCCCGGGAGGTGAAACCCGGGGTGAGCACGGCCAGCCTGGACCGAAAAGCCGAGGAGATGGCCCGCTCCCTGGGGGCGGTGCCGGCCTTCAAGGGCTACCGCGGCTACCCCTACTCCTTGTG
>JACQYR010000106.1 GCA_016208115.1 Desulfarculus sp. | reverse complement strand
CCGCTGATGACCGTGGGGATGGCCCCCTTGAGGACGTGACCCTTCTCGGCCAGCTCGCGGCGGGCGTCGCCGGAGATCATGTTGGTGATCTCGCCCACGGCGTCCTCCACCTCCTTGTTGATCTGGGTAACGCTCTCGCCGAACATGTTGCTGACGATCAGGCAGATGCAGCCCTCGGAGAAGGAGATGGACATGGAGCCCTCGGTCTCGCCGGTGATGCCGATGATGCCCGAGATGTCGCCGCCGGCCGGCCCGTCTTTCTTGACATAGGGTTTGCCGGGGACCGACTCGGTAAAGGCCATGGTTTTCAGTACGTTGGCCGTGGCCTTAAGAAAAGGGTTTATGAATTCTACGTTCATGGGAACTGTTCCCCTGCCAGGCTGGCGCGGGTTGAAGGCGACGTGCTCTGGCCCCGCCACGCCCTCCCCGGGGCCTGGCCTGGCTCGGCCCGTTGCCGGAGGGCTTATCCAATATATAATACCACAATTCCAAAGGCTTCAAGCAACACCCTGTGAATTGCCTTGCCGTGGCAACTACAGGGTAAACCTTTACTTTTATTTATCATAGCCTGGCCGGCAATACAAGCGCCCCGGCCGCCTGGGGAGATAAAATGGATTCCTGGCGCACCCTGCGTTCACGCCTGGCCCTGGACCACCCCGTGCTGCGCGTGGAGCAGGTCACCCGCCAGCGGGCCGACGGCCTGAGCCACGATTTCGTGATCTTGCGCGCGTCCGACTGGGTCAACGTGCTGCCCCTCACCCCGCAGGGCCAGGTGGTGCTCATCCGCCAGTGGCGCCAGGGCAGCGGCGCTCCTTCCCTGGAGATACCCGGCGGCATCGTGGACCCCGGCGAGAGCCCCCAGGAGGCCGGCGCCCGCGAGCTCCTGGAGGAGACGGGCTATGTGGCCGGCCACCTGGTACACCTGGGCCAAGTCAACCCCAACCCGGCCCTCTTCGACAACACTTGCCATACCTTCCTGGCCCTGGAGGCCCAGCCTTTGGCCCGCCAGCGTCTGGATGACGGGGAGCGCATAGAGGTGCTCACCCGTCCGGTGGCCGACCTGCCAGGCCTGGTGGCCGACGGCTCCATAAACCACAGCCTGGTGCTCTCGGCCCTGTGCTTTTTCTGGCTCAGGGGGGGCTGGCCGCCACCCGTGGCCTGATTTGGGGCTAGCCCCACTAAGGTATTGTTTTGGCCGGCGCTTTGGTGTATGGCAATTCCAGCGCCCAGTTGGAGGAGATGCCATGGTGGAGCAGAGTCTCATGGCCCGCCTGCCCAAGGTGGACCAGGTGCTGGCCCAGCCCGAACTGCACGCATTGGCCGGGCAGGTGCCGCGCAGCCTGATCCTGCAAGGTGTGCGGCTGGTGCTGGAGGGTATGCGCGCGCGCCTCAAGGACGGCCAGGCGGTGCCGCCCCAAGACCTGACCCCGGCGGCGGTGGCCGGCCAGGCCGCGGCCCAGGCCCGCCGCCTGGCCCGGCCCAGCCTGCGCCGCCTGGTCAACGCCACCGGTGTGGTGGTGCACACCAACCTGGGGCGCTCGCTCCTGGCCGAGGAGGCCCTTAAGCGCCTGGCCGAGCTCAACCGCGCCTACACCAACCTGGAGTACGACCTCGACGCCGGCGCCCGGGGCAGCCGCTACGTACATGTGGCCGGCATCCTCAAGGAGCTGACCGGCGCCGAGGCGGCCCTGGTGGTCAACAACAACGCCGCCGCCGTCTTCCTCAGCCTGCAATCGGTGGCCGCCGGCCGCGAGGTCATCGTCAGCCGGGGCCAGTTGGTGGAGATCGGCGGCTCCTTCCGCATCCCCGACGTCATGGCCAAGAGCGGGGCCATCCTGCGCGAGGTAGGCACCACCAACAAGACCCACCCCCGGGATTACGAGGGGGCCATCACCTCCAACACCGGCCTTTTGCTCAAGGTGCACACCAGCAACTTCGCGGTGGTGGGCTTCCACCAGGAAGTCAACCTGGCCCAGATGCGCGAGATCGCCGACCGCTTTCACCTGCCGCTCATGGAGGACCTGGGCTCGGGCACTCTGGTGGACTTCTCGCCCTTTGGTCTGCCCAAGGAGCCCACGGTGCAGGAGGCCCTGGCCGAGGGCGCCGACCTGGTCACCTTCTCCGGCGACAAGCTCCTGGGCGGACCCCAGGCCGGTATTATCCTGGGCAAGTCCGAGCTGATCGAGCGCCTGCGGGCCAACCCCTTGAACCGGGCGCTACGCATAGACAAGCTCACCCTGGCCGCCCTGGAGGCCACCCTGGAGCTGTACCGCGACCCCCAGGCGGCCCTGGGCCAGATACCCACCCTGCGCATGATCTGCCGACCCCACCAGGAACTGCGGCGCCAGGCCGCCGCCCTGGCCCGGCGCCTTAAGGCTCTGAACCTGCCCCGCCTGAGCGTGACCACCCTGGACGGCGCCAGCCGGGTGGGCGGCGGGGCCATGCCTCTGGCCGCGCCAGCCACCAGGCTGGTGGAGGTGGCCGTGCAAGGCCTTAGCCCCACCCGCCTGGAGGAGGGCCTGCGGGCCGGCGACCCGCCGGTGATCGCCCGCCTGGAGGACGGCCGGCTCCTGCTGGACGTGCGCACCCTGGTGGGCGACGACCCGGAGGTGATCGCCCAGGCCCTGGCCCGCCTGGCCGGCTAGGCCCCAGGGTCCCCCTTGTCTCCGTTGACTGTCCGCTTGTCCGCCACCCCTAGGAGGTGACCTTGGCCCCCGACCTGCCGCCCGCGGCCCCGGAGTTGACCTTCGATCTGCTCATGCGTTTCGAGGAGACCCTCAAGCCGCCTTTTCGCCGGGCCTTGGCCAGCGGCCGCGTGGACCTCTTGCCTCCGCCCCCGGCCGACCCCAACTCCGACGAGCCCCTGGCCCGGGCGGTGACCAAGGGCCGGGCCGTCTTCGACGAGCGCGCCGGCCGGCTGGTGGTGCCCCTGGTGAGCGAGGGGCGCGCCCTGGGGCTCTTGGTCATCTGGGGGGTGGTGGCCGAGCAGTTGGTGCCGGCGGTTAGTCCGTTTTTGTCCTCCCTGGTGGAGTCCTCCCTGGACATGGTGCGCCTGCGCCTGGCCGCCGAGAGCGACCCCATCACCGGCCTGTACAACGAGCCGGCCCTGGACGAGGCCCTGACCCATGCCCTGGGGCGCCTGACCCCGGCCAAGCTGCGGGGCCGGCCAGCCCTGGACCGCCAGGGCCTGGACGAGGGCCTGGCGCTCTTGGCCTGCCAGCCCGAGGGCCTGCCGGCCATTCTGGAGCGCTATGGCCGGCGCTTCGGCGACCGCCTGCTGCGGGAGGTGGCGCGCAAGATCAACGGCCTGGGCCAGGAAGTCATCTGCTCCGCCCGGCTGGGCCACGCTTTCCTGGTGCTGGTGGCCGGCGGCGCGGCCCGGGCCCGGGAGCTGGCTGGGCGCCTGGCCAGCGCGGTCAAGGCCCTGGACCTGGCCCCGCCCCAGGGCGAGCCCTGGCGGGGGGGCCTGACCCTGGGGGCGGCCAGCCTGGGCGCCCAGGTATGGGAGGGCGGCCAGGCCCCCGAGGCGGCGGCCATCCTGAT
>JACQYR010000121.1 GCA_016208115.1 Desulfarculus sp. | reverse complement strand
GGCCGCGGCCATCTGGGACGAGGTCAAGGACATCCTGCCGCAATCGGCCCTGGGGCTCTCCGGCGGCCAGCAGCAGCGTCTGTGTATAGCCCGGGCCATCGCCATGGAGCCCGAGGTGCTCTTGATGGACGAGCCCACCAGCGCCCTGGACCCCATCGCCACGGCCCGCATCGAGGAGCTGGTCAAGGAACTGAAGAAGAGCTACACGGTCATCATCGTCACCCACAACATGCAGCAGGCGGCCCGGGTCTCCGACGAGACCGCCTTTTTCTACCTGGGCCGGCTGATCGAGATGGGACCCACGGAGCGCATCTTCACCCGGCCCCAGCAGGAGCAGACCGAGCACTACATCACGGGACGGTTCGGCTAGCGGCGGGGCGGCCAAGCCTTCAGGCCGCTCAATCAACCAATCGGGGCCTAATATTTTCGGAGAGCAGGACGACAAAACATGAACACGGGTTCCCATTTCCACAAGCAGATGCAAGAGGTGAAGTCGGATTTGCTGCGCATGGCCGGTCTGGTGGAGGAGGCCATTCACGATTCCTCCAGCGCGCTGGCGCGCCGCGACGCCGAGTTGGCCATGACGGTTATCAGCAAGGACCGGCCCATAGACATGATGCAGAACCAGATCGAGGAGCGCTGCATCGCCCTCTTGGCCACCCAGCAGCCCGTGGCCGTGGACCTGCGCTTCTTGTCTGCGGTAATAAAAATCTGCGCCTATCTGGAGCGCATGGGGGACCAGGCCGTGAACATCGCCCAGCGCTCCCTGGCCCTCAAGGAGCTTCTGCCCACCGAGGTGCCGCCCACCATCCTGGACATGGCCGATATCTCCCAGGACATGGCGCGGTCCTGCATGGACGCCCTGGCCAACGGCGATCTGCAACTGGTCTGCAAGGTGTTGGCTCGCGACAAGGACCTGGACGACTTGAACCGCCAGGTGCTGGAGGACATGGTGGAATGGATGGCCACCGAGCAGAGGCTCATCCGCCGGGGGGTGGAATTCATCCTGGCCGCCCGCCACTACGAGCGCGTGGGCGACGAGGCCACCAACATCGCCGAGGAGGTGGTCTTCCTGGTCGAGGGACGCATCATCAGGCATCAGGGTGGCATGGTGCCAAGGGAGCCCGACGCCAACGCCTGCTGAGCGCTACGGTTGGCGCAGCTTCCTTACAGGAGGCTTGCCCCCAGCTCCGCCACCCGCGAACGCTCGCCCTTGACCAGGGAGACGTGGCCGCTGAGGCTCTCCTGCTTCATCTTCTCCACCAGGTGGGTCAGGCCGTTGCTGCTGGCGTCCAGATACGGGTGGTCTATCTGTTCGGGGTCGCCGGTGAAGACGATCTTGCTGCCCTGGCCCACCCTGGTAATCAGGGTCTTGACCATGTGCGGGGTCAGGTTCTGGGCCTCGTCGCAGATTATGAACTGCTGGGGGATGCTGCGGCCGCGGATATAGGTCAGGGCCTCCAGTTCCAGCATCCCCTGGGCCATCAGGTACTCATGGGTGCCAAAGGGCTTGCCGCCTCCCTTGCCGTTGCTGGCCGGGTATTCGCGGAACAAAAACTCCAGGTTGTCATTGAGCGGCTGCATCCAGGGGCGCAGCTTTTCTTCCTTCTCGCCGGGAAGGTAACCCAGGTCTTGCCCCATGGGCACCAAGGGCCTGGTGACCAGGAGTTTGCGGTAGGCGCGTTGTTCCATGACCTTTTCCAGGCCCGCCGCCAAGGCCAGCAGGGTTTTGCCTGTGCCGGCCGGGCCAGCCAGGGTCACTATCCTTATCTCGTCGCGCAGCAGCAGCTCCAGGGCGAAGCGCTGTTCCTTGTTGCGCGGCTTCAGGCCCATGCACTCAGCGTCAGCCATGGTCAGCGGCAACAGGTCGCCGTTTTCATGCCGGGCCAAGGCTGAAAGGGAGGTCTGCTCCCGGCACCTGATGACCGCGAACTGATTGGGCAGCATGCGCCGGCGGCCGCCGATTTTCAGGCGGCCCTGCGTGTAGAACCTCTCCACCTCCCGAGGCTCCAGGAAGATGTTGCGCGTGCCGGTGTAGAGGGTATCGTAGTCCACCGCCCTGGGGCGTGGCCACGCCCTGGGCCAGGCCGCCATACTCCCGCAAGGCGTCAAGTTGACGGGAAACCGTGCGCGCATTGCGGCCGATCTCGTCCTGGCGCTTTTTTTGCTGGTCCAACTCCTCCACCACGGCCAGGGGAATGACCACCGCGTTGTCCTGGAAAACGAAGAGAGCATGGGGATCGTGCAAAAGGACGTTGGTGTCCAGCACGTAGGTTTTCATGTAGGGGCGAGCCTCCGCCTGGTGTTTACTTGTATTGGGCGTGACAGGCCTTTTTCATGGCGCCCAGGGCGGCATGGGCCGCGGCGGCCTGGGCCAGGTCTCTCTGCCGCACGCTGGCCAACAGCAGGCCGGCCTGCTCCTTGAAGGCCTGGTAGTGCTCGTCGCCCTTGCCGGGGAAGGTGGCCATGGCCTGACATTGCTCGTGAAAGCTGTGCACCAGGATCGGGTCGGGCAGGTTCCCCAGCTTCAGCGCCTCCCCGATCTGCTTGAAGCCGCGCCCCATGGTCTTTTTTAGTTGCTTGTACCCCGAGGGGCGGCCCAACGGCTTTTCCTCCTCATCCTCGTCCAAGTCCTTTTCCAATAGCGGGTGCGTGGGCGCCGGAGTGAGCGCGCCGATTTGGTGCAGGCTCTTTTCGTATTTCAGCTTCAGCTTGAAGCACAGCCGGTCAGACTTGGTCTTGACCGTCTGCTTGACGCTGAAGAAGTCGTCAAGCTCCACCGACACGTGGCCAAACTCCAGGTTGCCCGCTTCCAGCTTCTCGGCCAGGGAGCGCAGCAGGCCGGCTGCCTCCGCGGGCGACATGAGCCTTTCCACTTTTTGCTCGGACGTCATGCAGGGTCTCCTTGTTAAAGGCATGGGAAGGGCAAGGGCGGCCCTTGGCCGTCCCGCACGGTCAGGCCTTTCATTTGCCCGGCTGCTTCTGCCCCTTGCCCTTGCCGGTTTCCTCCTTGGCCGCGGGGGAAGTCGCCTGGTCCGTGGCGTCGGCGGCCTTGGCCTGCTCCGCCGGCGCGACCGGCTGCTCCGGGGCATCGGCGGCCAGGGCGATGTCCCGGGTCTCCTGGCCGACGATTTCTGGCTGCGGAGGGGCCGGCGGGGCGTCGGAGGATATCTTCAGCGGCTCCTCCACGGGATCCACCACCACCTGCCGCCAGCTTAGCTCGATGCTGATTTTCTGCTGGCCCTTCTTGTGCACGCCTTCCAACTCCAGCTCCATGCTCTGCGCCGGGCAGAACTCCAGGAACTCGCCGCCCCGCTGCAGGACCACCTTGCCCTGGGCCAGACAAGCCGCCAAATCGCCCAGGTACTTGACCATCTCCTCGCGGGTCAACCAGGTCTTGATCTCGATTTCCTTCTTGGCCATTGTTCGTTTCCTTTCGATGATGTTGGTGAACAGTGCGTCCATGAGCCGCTTGGCCTCAAACCATGGACAGCAACAACTCCGCCAAAACCTGGGGGTCATAGGCCCCCTTCGCGCCACCGCGGCACAGCCGGACGTCCAACACTTGCGGACCCAGGGAACCCACGGCCTCCAGGTCGGCCCGGCCGCCGGGATAGGGCACATGGCTGTCCAGCAGGACCAAATCCAAAAGATTGCCCTCGGGGACGTCTTGGCCGCAACCCCGCCGCAGGTACTCTAGGAGAGTGGCCACGGTGCTGGCCAGGTCCAGGCCCAATTGCTCGGGGTCGCCGGCGGGGTTGGGGATGAAAACCTTGGGACACTGAGCCTGGGCGATGGCCTGGCAGATGCCCTGGGGCAGCAGGTTGGCCAGCAGGCTGGTGTAGAAGCTGCCCATGGGCAGGCAGATCAATTCGGCCTGGGCGATCAGGCTCAACAGCTTGCCCCGCGCGGCCACCGCCACGTCCTTGGGCCGGCGTTGCGCTCGGCTGAGGAACAGCCTCTTGATGGGCGAGGTCAGCGGCGGCGCCACGCGGCCGGTGAGCCGGTGCTGGCCCACCAGCTCGCGGCCATCCTCCAGCTCGGCGCATAGATGGAGATGATCGTTCAGCACGGGACGCACCACCCCGCGCACCTCGGCCAGCTTGGAGAAGAGAAAGATCACCGGGTCCAGGTGCCGGCCGTTGTTGAGGTAGCCTCCAGCCAACACCAGGTTGCCCACGCTGGCCCCCTGCAAATCAAAGCCCTCTGGCAGGGCCTGAGAAAGATAGCCCAGGTGGTTGCGAATGATCTTGCGCAGGGGATCGGGCACCGCGGCCACCAGCCGGTGGCGGCCACTTACCATCTCGGCCAGCCTGTGGGGCAGGCCACTGGGGTCGGCCTGGTGAGGGAAGCGGTAGGCGAAAAGCTCCACCACCTCTGGGTTGCCGCCCACGCTCTGGTCGGTCAGGGCCATGAGGCGGTTGCGGATGTCGCCCACGGCGGGCATGCGGAAGGCCTGGCGCAGGGCCGCCGAGCTGCCTCCCGAATCAAAGGTGGTGATGATGTGGATGGAGTTGTGGGTGTAGTCAATGAGCCGCCGGCACAGCGGATTGAGCGCCGAGCCTCCGCTGAAGAACAATATGCGCGGCCCCACCTCGGGGGCGCGGCGGTAACGGGCCAGGCGCAGGTGATCGGGCAGGCGCAGGTCGCGGCAGAGTCTTAAGCGCGATTGGCTCATGGGGTGGCCGGCCCCGAGGGGCTGTCCAGGCCGTGGCGGCTGAGCAAATTCAGGCAGGCCTCGGCGGCGCTGGAAAAATCAGGGCTTCCCGTCAGCTCGTAGGTGGGGCGGCTGGCCAATGCCTTAAGGTAGGCCTGGGGTGATACATCGGCCAGCCGCCCCGACGGCGGCAAATAAAAGAGCCCCGGGGACTTCATGACCGCGCCCAAAAGGTCGGGCCGCCGCTCCAAGTCAACCCGCACAAGGCGGCAGCCGCCTGCTTGTTGGCGCCAGTTCAGGATGACCAGGGCGCGCAGGCTGGAGGCGATCCGAAAGCGACCATCACCGAAACAGCGGTCCAGGAAGACGTCGTATTTGCGCTCTAGGGTCCAGAGGCTGGCGGGGGCCAGGCCCTGGTACCTCTCGTGGTCCTCGCAGGACAGCACCGCATGCAGATCGGGATTGGTCAGGGCCGTGCCAGGGTTGATGCGCGGCAGCTTGGCCACCCCGTGCATGGCGAGGTCGTTCTCGCTTGGTTTGATGAGAAGGCGGTCGTTGGAGACAAAGTTCAGGCCCCGGCTCATGAGATGCAAGGCCAGGGTGGATTTACCCATGCCCGAGAAGCCCGCCAGGGCCAGGCCTCCCTGGGCCGCGCTGACCGCGGCGGCGTGGCAAAGCAGGTGGCCGCGCTCCAGCAGCCACTGGATATAGCGGCTGTTGATGAAATTGACCACCTGGTTGTCGTTGCGCAGGCATGGCCCCAGGGCCAGGTTTATGGCCCCACCGAAAAGGAAGAGCATGCCCGTGAGCCGTTTGCGCACCAGGCGTCCACCGGGCAGGTCGCGGTATTCTTCCTTCACGCGTGGCTTGCCAGGATCGGGCTCCTTGGCCAGCAAAGGCAGGTCGAGGCTGGCGGCGGGACACTCCAAGGCCTGCACCGCAATGTCCGCCTCCTCATCGGGGACCTGAAAACCGCGGAAGTATTCACGCAGGGTATGGACCAAGGCCAGAGAGTTTGAGGCAAGGCGCAGGCGGCATTGGCCGAAGCGTAGGCTTAAGCCATGCTCCAGCCGCCGCCCGGCCAGGTAGGCCGAGGTCAATGCTTCTAGCGATGGGTAAGCGGTATTCATCTTCTCAGCGCGCTTAATACATGGTCCACATACAGTTCGGCGGCGTTGAGGCCATGGGCCTCCCAAATCCCCCGGAAGCCGCCAAAGGCTGACACCTCCAGGACCAGCGGGCCGTCGTCGCTTTCCACGATGTCCACGCAGGTGAAATCCAGCCCAAAGACTGCCTGCGCCTTGGCGGCCAGCTCGATGATTGGCGGCGAGGGCTGATAGGCAAAATACCCGCCTCCCGTGGGCTGTCCGCCATTGAGCCGGCTAAAGTCGCGGGCGCCACGCGCGTAGGTGCAGAGGTAGCGCCCGCCCAGAAAGACTATCCCCAGGTCATGACCGGGCAGGGTTAGGAACTGCTGTAGATAGATGATGCCGTGTCCCTGGGCTTGGTATTGCTCCAACTGGTCATAGGCGCCGGGGCCAGGTTTAATCTGCCGCATGCCCTTGGCCTTGGAAGTGTAAAGCGGCTTGAGCACGCAGGCCCCCAGGCGCTCCAGGGCCGAAACTCCCTGGGCGGGGTTTTGGCAGAGGACCGTGGGCGGCATGGGGATGCCCGCCTTGGCCAAGGCCAAGGTGCATTGCATGCGGTTGAGCATGCCTTCCATGCGGGCCGGACTGGAGAAGATAGGCACCCCGCGGGTGGCCAGCAGGTCCAGCAGGCTCAGCCGGTCCAGCATCTCGGGGCCATAGCTTTTGCCCAGCTTCTTGACTATCAGGGCGTCGAATTTACCCAGATCGCGCCCTCGGTGGGTAATCAGGCCTAGCGCCAGATCGCAGGCCATCAGATCCGGTGCGATTATCTCCCCCCGGGCACCCTTGTCCCTCACCGCCTGGAGCAACAGCTCCGTGGACCACCCGCCGGGCAGGCCCACCACTCCGATGTTCATAGCGCTAACAGCCATGGCCCTTCTCAGCAGACCAGGACATCGTCGGGGACCCTGAAGCGCGCCCACGGCCGTCCTTGATGGGTTTCGATTCGATCGGTTAGGTACAAGGCGCGCATGTACATCTCCTGGGCAAAGTCCTCGCGCAATTCGAAGCGGGTGGAGGTCAAGAAGGAGCGGATCAAGCCCAGGGCCAGCCTGGGCTCGAAGCTGTCGTCCTCTTGGTCATGGGCAAAGGCGCGGGCCAGCCCCAGGTAATCCAGGGCCACGCGGGTGACTCGCGCGCGCTGTGCCGAGCTGGCCAAGGGCAGCCGGAAGCACGAGATCAAAAATACGCTGACATCCTGCACGTAGTCGTTGTCCGCGGAGCGATACAGATCAATGTAGTGCAGGCATTGGTCCTTGTGGTTATAGATGATGTTGTTGAGGTTGTAGTCGCCGTGACAAAACACGCTGAAGGGCGCCGGCAATTGGCCTTCCATTTCGGCCAGGCTGTTCAGGGCCTGCCCCAGGGAGGCGATTTTAAGCCCCGACAAGGAAGCGGCGGGGCGCAGAAAATTGGGGTGGGCGCGCAGTATGTCATCCAGGCGAGTGCGAATCTGGCGCAGGAAGCGGGCCTGGCAGGCCTGAGGCCGGCGGCTGGCCTGCCAGACGGCCATTTGGGTTTCGCCCAGCAAGTAAAAGGCGTTTTGCAGGATGTCTTCCTTGCCCGTGAGCACCAGTTCCTGAAAGGTGCAACCGTCCAGGTACTCCAGCAGCAGTGAGGCCTGGGGCTCCTGGTCATGGAAGCCCACGATGCGGGGAGGCAGACCGGGCATCAACTCCAGCCAGCGCTCGATATTCTCCTTCTCCTTGACTATCTTGCCGCGCTGCCCCTCCTTGAACACCACGCGGCGGCCCCGCTCCTTGTCGGCCTTGTCTATGACGCTGCCCACCTTGCACCCCGAGCGGTTGCCCCAAAAGGACGAAAACTCCACCTGGGCCATGGACTGGTTCATGCCCGAGGCCGCCAGGCTGTCGGTTAGGGCCTGGTATTGGTGGATCTTCAGCTTCTCGCCCACCATGACGAAGATTAGCGCCTCGCCGATGTTCAGCAGGGAGTCGCCCATGCGTTCCAGATAGCGCAAGATGAAAAGGCTGGTAACCAGGTCCTCCACCCCTTCGCCCTTGCGCAGCTCATCCAGTATTTGCCGAAAGGCCGACTGAAAGTGGTCGTCCAGGCGAAACTCGCACTGGCAAATACGCAGGGCCAACGACAGGTCCTGTTTGCCCAGGGCCTCCACCACCAGGCCTAGACCTCCCAGCACCTCCTCGAAGCAAGTCTGGTAGTCGTAGCGTATGGGAAAGCGCACATCGCTCAGGTACTGCACCTGCCTCACCACGTTGACCGCGAAGTCGGCGATGCGCTCCAGGTTGCTGGTGATGGTGTTGAGACAACGCAGAAGGTTGACCACGTTGCGCTCGGACTTGCCGGCGGCCAGGTGCGCGAAGGACTTCTCCTCCATGAAGCCCTTCATGGAGTCAATATAGTCGTCGCGGCCCACGATTTTTTCCAGCAGACCGGGGCTGGGCTCGGCCAAAAAGGCCAAGGTCTGCTCCACCTGCTTGCTCACCTCCAGCACCATGAAGCGAAAATTCTCGTACAGGTGCTTGGGTATGCGCGGGTGCGGCGGCTTCATGCCGGACAAGGGGGCCGCGAGCCTAGGCGGAGATGGGCTTCAGGGACAGCTCGTTGAGGACCGGGGCATCCTCGGACCAGCGCATTTTGAGGCTCAGCTTCATCTGGTCGTTCTTGCGCTTGGCCTCCACCTCCAGCTTGATCAGGCCGCGCGGCTTGAGGACCAGTTGTTGGTTCTCGGCGCTGAAGAGCAGGGCGCCCTGTTGGAAGCCCAGGCCCAGGGCCTCCAGGTACTTAATGATGGATTCACTGTCCTGCAGTGAGATGTGCTTGAAGTTGTCTTCCGAGGAAGTCATGGCAAACCCTCTGGTATGGTTGTTAGCCTAGACGCTCTTGGTATTCGCTGATGACCCGCCCCCGATCCATGCCGGCCAGCATTACCTGCTTGCGGATCAGGGGATCATCCCAGGCCGTTTGCAGGCCCACCTCGCGGGAGGCCTTGAGGCGGTCCTGCATCTCGGGGGGCTTGGTCTTTTCGCCCAGGTGGGTGTCGTCGCCCATGAAGACCAGCAGGGGACGCTCTTGGCTGCCCCGCTGGCGGTTCTGCCGGTGCAGGCCCGTGATGAGGAACTCGGTGTATTCCCGGGACTGGGGGTTCCAGACCTCATAGCCGTCCACGTCGTAATCGGCCAGCAGGATGGGCCAGAATTGCTCGGGGTGGGGGATCACCACCCGGCCGCCCAAATGGCGGGCCTCCTCGATCACCTCGCTGGCGCGGTAGAAGTATTGGGGCGAAAATTCGCGCTTGACGATCTGCTTGACGGCCTTGATCAGAAACAGGGCGCGGCCGATCAGCTTGTCGGGGAAATGCTGGCGCAAGGCCGCGAAGTAATCGCTAAGAAGCTTGTTCTTGACCATGATGGGCTTGAGCTTGGGCTCGTGGTCGCGCAGCAGACAGCGAAACTTGCCAGCGTGCAGGCGCATGAAGTCCACAAGCTCCTGGTTGGCCCCGGTCTCCTCGGCGGCCTCTTGCAAGCGGGCCTCGAACTTGGGGTCCCACAGGCTGTCGGTGAGCTCCCAGAGCTGACCGGAGCGGTACAGTTGGGTGTGCTTGAGCATGGACTTGAGTGTCACCGCCTGCGGCAGCCGGTCCTGCTTGAAGTGCAGGAGCAATTGGACCTTGCGGTTGAAACCCAGGGAAAAGCAGTCAACCTCCACGCCAGCGTAGTTGTCCAGGGCCAACAATTCATTGTGCTGGGTGGGGATTATCAGGGCCTGCTGGCAGGTGGGGAAGGTGGCCAGCACCCTGGTTTTGGCCAGGGGCAAGGGCACCCACTCCGGGTGCCAATGAATGGCCAGCACCTCCTGTTGGCGCGGGTACACCCGATTTGGGGCGACAATGCGCGCCTCCTGCTCCGGGGTCAGTTCGGTGCTGGTGAGATCGCGGAAAACCTCCAGGTCCCAGTCTGAAAGCTGGTCTGACTGGTAGCCCCCCTTGGCGGCCGGGGCCGAGTTCGGCGTGTCGCCTGTTTGGCGGAAGGATGTCATTGTTGTAACGCTCATAAGAACCGGCCTCGCATCTGGGCCACGGGGTTTATCGGCTAGGTAATCGTAACCGGCGCGTGTTAAGAAACCTTTACGGGTTTGTTACGTTTCGGTGATTTTTAGGGCTTGCCAGGCGGCGGGTGCGTTGGGCATCGCGGCCCATTGCGGCAAGGGGTATGCTTGCCGTCCGCCCTGGTCCGCGACCTCTCGCTTGCCCCTGGCCAGCAGCCGCGCCATGCCCGGCAGGGCTCGCAGGCCCTTGCCGGGCTGGCCTTGGCGGCCCTTGCCGTTCACCAGGGCCTCCAGTCTCTCCACCACCTCGCGCATGCGTAAGGACTGTCCGGCGAGCTCCTCGGCGGCCGCGGCGGTTTGTTCGGCATTGGCGGCGTTTTGCTGGGTCACGCCGTCCATGGCGGCCGTGGCTAGGTTGAGCTGCTCGGTGCCCTGGGCCTGCTGGACGCTGGCGGCGCTGATTTGTTCCATCAGCCCGCCCACCCGTTTGCTGGCCTCGCTGGCCAGCGAGAAGCTTTGGTTGGTGCGGGCCACCAACTCCTCGCCGGCCTGCACCGTGGACAGGGTTTGGCCTATGATGGCGGCGGTTTCCTGGGCGGCCCGCGAGGTCCTCAGCGCCAGGTTGCGCACCTCGTCGGCCACCACCGCGAACCCAGCCCCCGCCTGGCCGGCGCGAGCGGCCTCCACGGCGGCGTTGAGCGCCAGCAGGTTGGTCTGGAAGGCGATCGCCTCGATGGTCTGGATGACCTTTCCCGACTGCCTGCTGGCATCGCTGATGTGGTTCATGGACTCGGTAAGCTGGGTCATGACCTGGCCGGCTTCCTCCACGGCCTGCACGGTATTGGCGGCCAGGACAGTGGCCTGCTTGGCATGGCCAGAGTTGCTATGGGTCATGGCGGTCATCTCTTCAAGGGAAGCCGAGCTTTCCTCCAGGGAGGCGGCCTGTTGCGCCGAGCCGCCGGCCAAGGACTGGCTAGCCCGGGACACCTGCGCGGAGGCCTCGGCCACCTGCTGGGCCCCCTGGCCCAACTGGGCCACCGCGGCCTTGATGGGCCGGGTGATGCCGCGGCCCAGGAGCACGGTTAGGATCAGGCCCAGCGCCAGGGCGGAGCCCACTCCCTGCGCCACCCTGCGGGAGGCCAGGGACAAGGAGCCCACGGTCTGCTCCGACAGAGACTTGACGCTGCGCATGCCTTCGTCAGTGACCTGCCGCGCCAGGCCGGTAAGGCCGGAGGCCAGGGCCTCGCGCTTTTGGCGCAGCTCCCGCAGAGTCCGCCAGCCCTCCACCCAGGCGGTGAGCACCGACTTGTACTGCTCGGCCGCCGAGCGGCTGGCGGCCGCCTTCATCTGCACCTGGGGCTCGAAGCGCAATAGCGCCACCAGGTCGTCATAGCGCAGGCGCATTTCTTCCACGGTCTGGTGTATGCCCTCCAGGCCGGCGGCATCGCCCTCGGCCTGCACCTTGTATCGCGAAAGCCAGGCCTGGCTGCCCAACTCGATGATGCGCCCCAGCAGGATCACCCGCTCCTGGCGCGCGATAATCTTCTCCTGGGCGGCCCCTTCGGCCAGGTCCTTGGCCAGGGTTTGGTTTTGTTCGTGCAGCAATTGGTAGGCGTTTTGGAAAAACTGCTCCTGCGAGGCGTCCATGAAATCCTGGTAGCCGGCCAATTGGTCCTTGGCCTCCACGGTCTGGGCTATCAGGCTTTCGTACTCGTCCAGACGCCCCAGGGCGGCGATGGCCCGACCCTGTAGTGATGACAATTCGGGAAACCCATCGGCCAATTCCAGGGCCTGCCGCAGGTCATCGCGCACCAAGCCCAGGCTTTCCCGGCCTCTGTCCAGCAGGGCCTTCTCGTTGCTCATGTTGTAACCACGCAGCTCGAAGGTGGCCTGGGCCCAGTGCCTTTCCAGGCTCGAAACCAGGGCCACTTGCTCCAGGTAGGCCTTGTCGAGCTTCTCTTGCAGGTCGCTGACCCCAGTCATCTTGAGTACCGCCAGCCCGCCGACCGCCAGGATGACCATGAGCAACAACCCAAAGCCCCAGCCGAGCTGGGAGGCCAATCGCCACTTGCCAAGCATGAAAACCTCCTATGGCCCCGCCACGGGCATGGAGCACGCCGGTGGCCTGGCTAACATTTGTCCTGTTATGCGACCTGCTCGGGGGCCATCGCCTCGTCCCCGGCCAAGGGGGAGCGGCGGTCGCGCACGTACACGTTGCCGGGAATTGATTTGGCCCAGCGTTTGACCTCGGCGGCGCGCTTGCTTATGTCGCCGATCTGGCAGGGGCCCAGGCTGTCCACGATGGCCAGCGACACCGAAACCAGGGGGAAGCGGCCGGGCCTGCCGGCGCGGTCCTTACCCATCACAAAGCCGTTGCGGCGGTCCTCGCTGGTGTAGCAGGCGCCCACCAGCCGCTTGAAGCAGCGCACCACCGCTTGGCATACGCGCTCGGCCCGCTCTGGGGTGGTGATGGCCACCATGTCGTCGCCCCCCAGGTGCCCCAGAAAATCGTCCGGCTCGCCGTGGCGCCGCAGTGCCCAACTCATGACCCGTGCCATCAGCAGGATGATCTGGTCGCCCGACTCGAAACCATAGCTGTCGTTGTAGACCTTGAAGTTGTCCAGGTCGGCGTAGATCAGGCTCACCGGCGACTCCTGCCGGCACAGGCGCTCGATCTCCTGCTCCAGGGCTACGTTGCCGGGCAGGCCGGTCAGGGGGCTCATGCCCCTGGCCATCTCCACCTGGACCCGGGCCAGGGCGTCCAGCATTTTCTGCACGCTGACGATGCCCATTAGGCGCCCGTTGTCGGTGACGATGATGTGGTCGTAAATCTTGAAGCGCTCCCGGCTCATGGCCGTGCCCGCCACCTGCTCCACGGGCAGGGAGCCCTCCACGATGAGCGGGACGGGGTCCATGACCCGGGTGACGTTGCGCTCCCAATAGAGCGAGGTGCCGTAATAGGCGCCCAGCAGGCGATCCAAGCTGTGGCTCATCACCAGCCCCAGGGGCCGGTCGTCCTGGGCCACCACCACGCCGCCGATGGGCTGGCTGTCCAGAATGCGCTTGACGTTCTTGGTGGGGGTCTCGGGAAGCACCTGCAAGGCCGGCTCCACCAATTCGCGCACCGGCATGGAGCAGGTCAATTCCTGTCCGCCCCGGCGCTGGCCAGGGCTCAACAGCGAGACGGGAAGGCATATCTGCGGCTTGGGGGCCTGGGGCTTGGCCAGATGAAACCCCTGGCCGTAGTGCACCCCCATGGCCACGATGCTGGTCAGCTCGGTCTGGGTCTCGATGCCCTCGGCCACGATGGCGCAGCCTATCTTGTTGGCGAAGGTGACCATGGTTTCCAGGAGCGCCCTTTGCACCGGGTTGGTGTCTATGCCCCGGATGAGGCTCATGTCCACCTTGATGAAATCGGGGCGCACCTTGGCCAGGCTGCTCAGGCCGGAGTAGCCCGTGCCCACGTCGTCAATGGCCACCAGGTAGCCTTGGGAGCGGTAGTGCTCCAGGGTGCGGTGAAAGAGCGTGAAGTCCTTGATGGGGTGGCGCTCGGTGATCTCGAAGACCACGTTGTGGGGGGACAGGCCGTAGCGTTCCAAGAGGTTCAAGGTCTGGCCGGGGCGGAAGCTGGGGTCGCCCAGGGTCTGGGGATGGATGTTCAGGAACAGCTTTTGCCCTTGCCCCACGCCGCCCAGGCCAGCCAGGGCCTGCTCCCGGCAGACTCTCTCCAGGGTGAAGATGTTGCCCACCTCCTCGGCGAAGTCAAAGAGCATCTGCGGCGAGCTGAAGTAGCTGTCCTCGGGGCCGCGGGCCAAGGCCTCCCAGCCCAGGATTTCTCCCCGGCGTAGGTCCAGGATGGGTTGATACACGCTGGCCAGGAGGGGGACCTCCAGGATCTGCCGGAACTGGTGCATCAGGCCCAGCTTGCTGGGGTCCAAGCTGCCGCGCGCCGCCTGGTGGGCGTCATCCAGCGCGAAGTGGAGAAGGCTCTCGAAGTTGCGCCCGGTGTCCGCGGGCAGGAAGGAACATCCAGCCTCTATGCGCAGGCACTGGCCGGTGAGCTTCATCACCTGGTGGTTGAGTTTGTTGCGCACCGACAGGCGCAGCCGCAGGGCCATGTCGAAGAGGTCGGCCAGGCCATGGACGCCGTTGGGGAACAGCGCCATGAAGGAGGCGCCTTCCAGCCTTTCCAATATCAGTACCTGGCCTTGGGGCGACAGCCGTCCTATTTCCTCCTGAAGGACCCGTTCCAGTTCCTCGACAACGCGGCTGGCCAAGGTGGCCCCGTATAGGCGTTCGAACAGGGAGAACCCCGCCACCCTGACCATGACCAAGGCCAGCGGAGTGCCGCCAGCCAGCACCGCTTCCAGTTCCCGGCGTTGGGCCTTGGCCACCAGGGGCCGGCCTTGGCCCTTGCCGGACAGCGGCGCGTCCTCGGAGACCTCCTCGAGGCCTGCCTTGACTATCCAGCCTTGTTGAAGCATGAGTCAAAATTCCTGCTTAGGGTGCCATTTCAAGAAGCCGCCTCGGGCTTTGTCGTTCTTTGGCTGTCTGCCCGCCAGGGGACGAAATATCTCGGATGAGCCATTTCTACCAGGGTCCGATGACGGTCCGGTTACGGAAAGGTTAATTTTGCATGAAGGGTGGGGGCGGCGTTTAGGCGCGGCGGACTATTCCAGACCCACAAGGCGCCGGTTGTTCTCCAGCCCGTGCAGGAGCTCCAGGGCTTGCTGGCGCCAGAGGCGGTACTCGGCCAAGAGGCCGCTGGGAGCAGGGCCGGTGAGCACCTGCTTGAGCAGGAACTGGGCCTCGTCCCCGCAGGAACGTTCGCCCAGCAGGGCGGCCAGGTACAGGTGGTTGAGCCAGTAGTGGGGGGCCAGGGCCAGGGCCTGGCGCAAATGCCACTCGGCCAGGTCCTTGTCTCCGCCTATGAGCGCTGGCATCTTCCAATACAGCCGTCCCAGCACGCGGTGGGGGCCGCCACCATCGCAGGCGGGGTCTAGGTGCAAGGCCCTGCCCAGGCTGGCCTTGGCCGAGGTGACCAAACGCCATCCTTCCAGGGGGCCGTGGGCATTGGACTGCAAGGCCAGCGCCACCCCCAGCCAGTAATGGCCGTCGGCCAGGCCGGGCCGCGTCTCCAACAGCCGCCGGGCCGCCGCGCGGGCCTCGGCATAGGCCGCCATTTCCTTTTCGCCGTCGGAGAGCACGCCGATCCATATGGAGGCCCGGATCAGGCCCAGGGCGGCGGCTTGGCAGGCGGGGTCGTGGCGCAGGGCCCGCCGGTAGAGGGTGCCCGCCGACTCGGCCCTGCGCAGGTCCTGCCGGTGCTCATACTCGAGGGCGGCCTGGGCCAGCAGATGGTCTTGGCCGGGGCAGGCCTGGGCCTCCGGGCAGGCTGGGCGGCACAGAATGCCAGCCAGCAACAGCCCCCCCAGCCAAAACTTGATTGACGGGGTCTGCAATAGGACAGGCCGCATCAGACTGGCCACATCACCCTAACCGTCAAGACCAGCCAGCCAGTCCTGTATTTGGGCCTTGATCTGGTCGCGGATGACGCGCACGGCCGCCAGCTTCCGCTCATGGGCGCCGGTCAGGGCGGAGGGATCGGCGAAGCTCCAGTGTAGGCGCTTGACCACTCCCGGAAAGATGGGGCAGGCCTGGCCCGATGATTCGTCGCAGACGGTGATGACGTAGTCAAACAGACGTCCGTTCTTGAAGAGATCGAAGACGCTCTGGACGGACTTGCCGGAGAGGTCGTGGCCGATCTCCCCCATGGCCTCCACCACCAGGGGATTGATGCTGGTTGGCTCCATGCCGGCGCTGCTGGCCTCGAAGCGCTCGCCGCCCAGGGCCTGGAGAAAAGCCTCGGCCATCTGACTGCGGGCCGAATTATGGATGCACACGAACAGGACCTTTAGTTTTTCCATGACGATTCTCCTGGGCCGAGGCCAGGGCCACGGCCTACACTAGATTGCGCAGCACCGAGAAGCTCACCCGCGAGGTGGTCACCCGGCTGCGGCCATAATAGATGAAGGCGGCCAGCCACATCCCTTGCAGCAGCGCCAGCGGCCCCGGCGCCCAAAGAGCCGCCAGCCCCCGGGCCAGGTCGGGAGAGGCCTGCCCTGGCGGGGGCAGCAGCCAGGCCAGACCGCCCAGCCAGGCCGCCGTGGCCAGGGCCATCCACTGGTAGGCGCTGAGCCGTCCGCCCCCCCGGTAGTCGGCCCGCAGGAACTCGGAGATCACCCGCCAGATTTGGGTGGTCAGGCCGGCGGTCAGCAGACTGGCGGCGAAGTGGCCGCGCAAAAACAGGTAGGTGCCGGCCAGGGCCGCGCCCACGAAGATGACGGCGGTCAGGGCCTGCACCGGCAACACCCGCCGGTCCTGCAATCCGCTGGCATAGGCGATCTTCTTGTGCTCGCCCCTGAATACAAAGCTGGCCCGGGAAAAGAGGCATCGCATCCAAGGTGGGCAATCCTCCAGGGGCTTGCCGTAACAGCAGCCGAAGCTGATGCAGGCCAGACGGCCCAGGCCCTCGCCCAGGGCGTAGGCGATCACCAAGGCGGCGCACCAGCCCAGGAGCGGGGCGCCCGGCCGGTCCGCCGCCGCCAGGGCCTGGTTGGCCAGCCAGAACAGGCCCGGCGCCAGCAGCAGGCCCAGGAAGGCGGCCCCGCCCACCGTGAAGGTATGGGCCTTTTTCTCCACCAGCCGGGCCAGCCAGCGCGATCCGCTCAGGCAGCAGAGGCAAAGCGCGGCCAAAAGAGCGGCCACCGCCGGCCAGGCCACGCCCAGGGCGCTGGTCAGCAACAGGAACCAGGCCCCGGCCAGGGCCTGGGCGTTGGCCGAGAGCAAGCCATACCAGGTGAGGTTCAGGCCCCGCCAACGCCCCGGCGTCTCCTCGGTCAGGGGGATACAGGCCAAGAATTGCCACCTGGCCTGGGGCAGGTGGCGAAAGCCCCAGGTGAGCATGACCCCGCAGGCCAAGGCCGATAGGCCGATGAACAACTCGGCGCTCAATCGCAAATCTCCTTCCCCATGTACCGATGTGCAACCTGGCCTGTTTGCAGGGCGCTGGCGATGGGGGCGCGCACCTCCACCTCGGTCTCCACCAGGGGGGGGCCCAGGCCCTGGCTGAAGCGGGTGGCCACCCCGGGCGCGCGCAGGTTGGCCAGGAGGTCCGGGGCAAAGGCCACCCGGCCGGGCTGGAACCCGTGGTTGCAGGAGTGGAAGGCCCCGTCCAACTGGAAATGGGCCACCACGCGGCCGCTGACCGGGGTATGGTTGTAGTGGTACTTGTCCGGGGTCAGCCGGAATATGGCATAGTCGCCGCCCTGGAAGGCCTGCCACCAGCGGCTGCCCACCCCGCCCAAAAGCTCGGCCAGGGAAAAGAACTTCTCCTTGATGAACAGCGCCGAGGTCTCCGCCAGGGACCCCATGAGCACCCTGGAGTCGGACGGGGACACCACGGCGCTGGCATCGTCAGGCATGGGGCGGCATTGCCAATAGCGGATACGGCGCTCGAAGACCTTGCGCGGCGTATCCAGTTGGCCGGGGTCGTCCAAGAGCTCGTTAACGCGCACGCCCAGTGAACTCAAAAGGCCCTGGCCGCCCAGCCTGCGGCCCAGGGCCAGGTCGTAGCGCAGCCACCCCAACAGGCCGCAGGCCCGGGCGCTGGTGAGGGCCTGGAAGGCCTGGGGGGCCTTTTCGCGCACCCGCTGGTAGAGGAAGTTAACGGTGCTGTCGGCGATCAGCTTCTCGGTCACCGCCCGGCCGGTGCGCCGGTCAATGTACTGGTGCGGCAGCCTGTGCATGATGATCCACATCCCTTTCGGCGCTGGGCTCTTGGGCCTGGCGCGCGTCATGGGCCAAGGAGACGATGAGCAGATTGATGAGCCGCAGGACGCCGGCCGGCTCCAGCTTGTCCGCCAGCACCGCGGGCAGGAGTTCGCGCACGGCCAGCGAGGCGTCCCGTCCGCCGGCGGCGTAATCCAGGGCCAGGCGAAATTCAGGTCCCAGGGCGGCGCGGCCGGCTTGCGCGCTGGCCAGGTCCCGGGCCAGGAACTCCAGGCCCTCCTGAAGGTGATGACGGCGCAGGTCGTGGCGGTAATAGGCCTCGGCCGCCTGGTTGAACTGCCCGGCCGGCAGGGCCAGGGCGCCGCGCGCCCCGGCGTGCTCCAGGATGCCAGCGCAGAGCCTTTGATCGGCGGCCCGCTCGCGCCGTTCGCCCAGGCGCTGGCCCAGGTCGGTCAGCAGGGCCGGCCCGCCGAAGCCCTGGCAGAGGTCCACCGCCTCGCGCCGCAGGTATTCCAGCAGGGCCTGGCGGTATTCCAGGTTGTAGACGCGCAGGTAGTTGGGGTAGCGCCGGCTCAGACGCACGCGCGGGGTGCGCTGCACCAAGGAGAGCAGCAGGCGGTTGCCGGTGCGGCGGTGGACGTAGAAGGTGGGCACCCCCAGGGCGGCCCCGAAGAATATCTGCCGGCGCTCCGACTCCACCTGGGGATCGTCGGGGATGTCGGCGTGGCGCAGGCGGCCCTGGGCGATTAGGCCAAAGGCCAGGGCGGTGAGCAGGGCCTGAAGATTGACCGCCGGGGCCATGTCTCCGGCCAGGCTGGGGAACAGGCTGTAGTGACGTCCCTCGAAACCCGAGAAGCCCAGGCTGGCGAAGGGCCGCTGGCGGCAAAGCAGGTAGGTGGCCATGCTCTCGTCGAAGACCCCGGCCTGGGCCAGGTCGCGCTTGAGGCGCTCCTGGTTGCCCAGCCTGCCGTCCAGGGCCGGCGACTCCTCGGTGGACAGCACCGCGGCCATATAGTCCACCAGGCGGAAGTCGGGCACCAGGTCGCCCCTGAGCCGAAACAGCCAGGCCAGTGCCCTGTCCAGCACCTGGGGACCAAAGGGCGTGACCCGCACTCCCAGGGCCTTGAGGTGGGCCTTCTTCTTCCAGCGCCGCCACAGCATGCGCAGGTGGGTGTAGTCCAGCTCGTGGGGCAAAAACCCCAGCACCCGCTCGGGGTGGAAGTCCTGGAAGTCCAGGCGGTAGGGCGCGGCGCTGTAGGCCCCCACGAACAGGGGCAGGAAATGCTCCAGGAACTTGATGGCCAAATCGCCCACGAATTTTTCCTGGGCCGGCCCGAAGCCCGAGCCCCCGTCGGCCAGGGCCTGGGTTAGCAGGCGCGAGCCCAGGCTGACATGGGTGCCGTTGTTGGCCAGGCTTATGTTGCTGGTGTGCGGTAATACCACCAGGTTGTTCTGGATGATGCCGGCCTCCCTGAGCTTGACCAGGGTATTGAGTTGGCTGCGCGAGAGCACCTGGTGGCACAGGTGCATGTAGCGGTGCTTTTCCTCGCCCCGGTCCCAGCCCGACAGGCAGGGGGACATGAACAGCTCACGGTAGAAGGAATCGGGAATGGCCGCGTTGAGCTGTTTTTGCCGCACCGGAGGATGGGGCGCGAAATAGACCAGAGGGTCCTGGCCCGACTCCCGCAGCTCGAATGACGAGCGCGCGAAGTCAATCAGCAGGCTGGTGAGCAGAAAACGCTTGGCGGTCTCGTTGGCCACGCTCAGGCCCAACCCGCCCGTGGGCGCGCCCTGCACCACATGGAAGGAGAAGGTCTCGGGCGAGGTGTTGTCGCTCAGGTAATGGGCCAGGAAGCGCCGGCCGGTGCGGGCGATGAGCCCGGGCAGGCCGGCCTGGCAGTTCAAGGCCTGGGCCAGGGAGAGTTTCAGCAGATAGCTGACGGGCACGCGTAGCAGGTCGCGGCCGGCCTGGCGGCGGAAGAAAAGCCTTTCGTCCTGGCGCCTGCCGGCGGCGGGGTCTTGCTTGTCGGCCAGCAGGTCTTGCTCCAGCATCTGGCGGGTGGCCTGGCTCAGGCTGGACAGCGGCAGGCGCACCCAGGAGTTCTCCCAGACCTGGCCGGGGTTTTCGCGCAGGTATTGGTCCAGCGCCTCCAGGGCGCGCTTGGGCAGCTCGCCGCGTTGCAGGCGTTTCTTGACGTTGGTGTAGTAGAGGGACTCCTGGATGGTCAGGGGCAGGTCCACCGCCTGGTTGGCCCCCACCACCACCGCCTGCAGTTCGTTTTCCACCCCGGCGCTGATGTCGCCGGCGCAGAAGGGCAGGCGGCTGGGGTCGGTTTCCCCCCAGCCATGGCGCAGGGCCATCAGGGCCTGGCGCGGGTTGAGGCGCTTGGATTTGTCTGGCATCACTGGCTCGCCCACAACATGACGTGGCACTCCTGAGTTCACCACCCACATATACAGGAGCCAGCGTCTGGGCGAGTTTCAGTTGGGTTACTTGTGCGTAACAATTTGGTGACAAAGGCCGGTCAGGCCCGTGCCAAGGGCCGGCCTGGCCCCGGGCGGGGTTCAAGAACGGGGACAAGGATGATGTGGGCGGGACGCCTCGGTTTGGTCTGGCCCTGGCCTCTCAGGCCGCGCCCCGTGCCGGCAGGTACTTTTGCGTCAAGCCCACCAAGGCCATCAGGCCGATGCCAACCAGGTCGAACACGGTGGAGGCGTAGACCAGGCACAGGCCGCCCAGCACCAGCAATGCGCTTTCCCACCACGACGACCTGCGGAAAAACCAGCCGCTGGCCCCGGCGGCCAGGGCCCACACCCCCAGCATGGCGGTGACGAAAGTCCAGATCATGTTGAGCCAGTCGCCCTCCAAAAGTAGGCCCACGCCGTCGGGGTGCAGCACGAACATGAAGGGCACGATGAAGGCCGGCAGGGTGTACTTCCAGGCCATCATCATGGTCTTGAAGGGGTCGCCGCCGGTCAGCGCCGCCGCCGCGAAGGGCGACAGGGCCGTGGGCGGGGAGACCTCGGAGAGCACGGCGTAGTAGAAGATGAACATGTGGGCCGCCGCCTCGGGCACCTTGAGCATGATAAGGGCCGGGGCCGCGATGACCGCGCCGATGATGTAGGAGGCGGTCACCGGCACGGCCAGGCCGATGACCCACATCAGCACGCCCGTGAACAGGGCGGTGAGGAACAGGTTGCCCTGGGCGTAGGAGATGATGATGGAAGAAAACTTGAGCCCCAGGCCGGTCAGCGTCACCACCCCCACGATGATGCCGGCGCTGGCGCAGGTGCAGGCCACGGAGAGCACGCCGATGGAGCCGCTTTCCAGGGCCTTCTTGGCCTTGGGAAAGGTCAGCGCCGTGTCCTTGCGCAGATAGCTGGCGCCAAAGGCCAGCACCGTGGCCCAGAACACCGCCCAGATGGGGGTGAAGCCCACCACCATCAAAACCACGATGCCCAGCAGGGAGGAGAAGTGGTACCAGTAGCGGCGGGTCAGGGCGCCCAGGGACTCGCCCTCCAGGGTCTCCACCAGGGTGGCGCCGAAACGCTTGGCGTCGTATTCCACCATCAGCAGGATGGACCAGTAGTAGAGGATGGTGGGGATGCAGGCCATGCGGATGACGTCGAGATAGGAGATCTTGAGTATCTCGGCGATGAGGAAGGCGGCCGCGCCCAGCACCGGCGGAGAAAGAATGGCCCCGATGCCACCGGCCGACAAGAGCCCGCCGGCCGATTCCTTGTCGTAGCCGGCCTTGGCCAGCATGGGCCAGGCCACCGAGCCCAGGGTCACGGTGGTGGCCACGCCGCTGCCCGAGGGGCCGCCCAGCAGGAAGGAGGCCAGGGTGATGGTGCGGCCGGCGGCGGTGGGCTTGCGGCCCATGGCCGCGAAAGAGAAATCAATGAAGAACTTGCCCGCTCCCCAGTGCTCCAGCACGGCGCCATAAATGGTGAACAGGATGATGAAGGTGGAGCTGACGTCAATGGGCACCCCGAAGATGCCCTCCAGGGTCATGTACATGTGGCCCACGACGCGTTCCAGGTCGTAGCCGCGGTGGGTCCAGGGGGCCGGCAGCCAGGGGCCGACGAAGGCGTATGCCAAGAACAACCCCACCACCATGGGCATGATCCAGCCGGTGGAGCGCCGGGTGGCCTCCAGCACCAGGAGCATCAGGGCCACCCCGAAGACGAGGTCCAAGGTCTCGGGGATGACGGCCCGGTAGATGAATTCCTCGAAATCGTAAAGCATGTAGATGATGGTGGAGGCGCTCAAGAGGGCCAGGACCACATCGTACCAGTTGATGCGGCCCCGCTGCCTGGGGCTGGGGGGAAACACCAGGAAGCTCAGGAACAGCACCATCATCACGTGCAGGCCGCGCAGTATCTGGGTGGTGATGGAGGCCACGGCGGCGTAGAGGTGGAACAGGCTCATGGCGATGGCGGCCCAGGTGATGATTTGCTGCATGACCCCGGTAAGGCGCCGGGTCACGCCTTCTTCCTCCTCGATGTACTTCTTGGCTTGAGTCAGGCTCTCTTCGCTGATGTGGAAGTCCTGGGGCTGTTGTTCACTCACGGTGTTACCTGCTGGGCCTGGCCAGGCCCGGTTTAGGGTGTGGCCGCCACCTTGAACACCAGGGCCTGCCCTGGCCGGGCCACTTGGTCCAGGCGGATGATCCGGTCCCCCACCGCGAGGTGGTGCCGGGCATAGTCGTGGCTACGCAACTGGAAGTCGCCCAGGGGACGGCGTAAGACGCCCCGGCCCGTGGCTGGGGGCTCCAGGCCGTAATACTCGAACACCGCTGGCGAGGGGCTCTCCACCTCCACCAACCAACAGCCCCCCTCTGGCCGGGCCTGGAAGCACTCCCGCACCGGGGCCTCGTATATGGAGTTGACGTGCCCCAGGCAGAACCGGCCTTGGCTGGGCAGGGCCACCCGCAGGAGCAGGCGGGTCGGTTGAAGCCCCCAGATTTCCAGGGCCGGGGCCTGGCCGGCGGCCATGGCCACCGGGCAGGACCCCAGCGGGCAAAACCACAGGACTCCGGCCAGCATCAGCCAGCCAAAGACCTTGGCCCGCCGAATCAAATATTGGCGCCTTTTTCCTTGAAGAACTTAACCGCGCCGGGGTGGAAGGGGATGGGCGAGCCCATCACTGCCTCCTGCGGGGTAAGGTGCAGGGCCTCCTTGTGGATGGCCACCAGTTCGGCGTGGTGCTCGAACATGGTCTTGAGGATGTTGTAGATGAGCCCCGGGTCGGCCTTTTGGTTGCACAAGAGCAGGTTGGCCACGGCGGCCACGGGCACGTCGGCTTTCATGCCCGGATAGATGGCCTTGGGGATGGTCTTGGGGAAGTACACCGGGCCATATTTACCGACCATCTTGCTCACCGCCTCGCCGCTGGGCAGGAGCTTGATGGTCGTGCCCGGGGTGGCGGCCAGGTCCAACACCGAGGCCGTGGGCAGACCGCCGTCCCAGAAGTAGGCCTCCACCTTGTTGTCCTTCAGTGCCCCGGCCGATTCACTGGCCCCCAGGCGGTCGCGCTTGATGTCCTTGTCCGGGTCTATGCCAAAGGCCTCCAGCACCCGCAGGGCCTTGACCTCGGTGCCGCTGCCCGGGGCGCCGGTGGAGACCTTTTTGCCCTTAAGGTCGGCCACGCTGTTGATCTTGTCGTCGGTCACCACCACATGCATGAAATTGGAGTAGAGCACGGCCACGTTCATCAAGGGCATCTTTTCCTTGAACTTGCCGGTGCCCATGACGGCATCGTAGGCCGAGTCGGCCATGACGAAGCCCAAGTCGGCCTTGCCCGCCGCCACCAGCCGGCAATTGTCCACCGAGGCCGCGGTCACCTCGGCCGTGGCCTCGACCCCGGGCAGGTACTTGGAGATCACCGAGGCGATGCCGCCGCCATAAGGATAGTAAACCCCCCCGGTGCCGCCGGTGGCCACCGAGATGCGGTTCTTGGCTTGAGCCCAAGATAAAGGCGCGCCCAGGAGGGTCATGCTCCCCAACAGGGCCGAGGAGGTTAAAAATTGTCTGCGGGTCAGGCCAACACCTTGGTCCCGGTGATTTTTACCCATCCTTAAAGCCTCCCTGTTAAGCAAAAAAGAAACCGCGGCGATCCAGGCATGCTCGATAAAACCTACGGATTTGCATGTTAATCCACGCGGGTCATTATCGTCAAGCCAAGCATGGGGCGGGTGAGCGGCGGGCGGGGGCCGGGTGCCCCGGCTGGCAAGGCGGGTCGGGTGGGGCTGTCATCCTGGACGTCCCTGGTGGCTCCCGGTGGAGCCAGTTGGATCATGCAAGGGTGGTGGCGCGGTGGCGCCAGGAGGGGGCCGGGGCGGCCCACGCCGGCCAGCCGGCCGGGCGCCCGAGGGGAGCGGGGCACGCTGGTGGGACAACCTTGGTCAGGCGGCGCGGGCCGCCGCGATCACGAAGGTGTGTCCGGTTTCTGCTCCGGCGACAGCCACTTCATGTAGCGCAGCACGTTGCTGTAGTCGTCGCTCCAGGGCCGGGCATTGGTGTCGGGGCGCAGGGGGCGCCAACCCGGCTGTCGGCTCAGGTGCTCCAGATCGGCGGGATGGCGGGCCAGGGCTACCCACACCGAGGGGTTGCGCCCGGCCTCATGGTCCAGCACCTTGTCCCGGCGGATCAGCCCCGCCAGGCCGGACTCCTGGGCCAGGCGGCCCAGCATGCCCTCCAAGTTGAGGTAGCGGTTGGTGACGTGCAGGGCCAGGAGGCCGCCGGGGGCCAGGCGCTCCAGGTAGAGCCCCAGGGCCTCCAGGGTGACCAGGTGCACGGGGATGGCGTCGGAGTTGAAGGCGTCCAGGATGAACAGATCGTAGCGGCCCTGGCCATCCTGGGCCAGGGTCAGGCGGGCGTCGCCCAGCACCACCCGGGTGGGGGCCGGTGCGTCGCCCAGGAAGGTAAAGAAGGCGGGGTTCAGGGCGATGTCCCTGACCAGGGGGTCTATCTCGTAGTAGGTCCACTGGTCGCCGGGTTGGGCATAGGCGCTCAGGCCCCCGGCGCCCAGGCCGATCACGCCCACCTGGCTGCCGCCGGACCGGCGCAGGGACCCCATGATCTGGCCCACGGGACCCTCGGGGTGATAGTAGGCCAGTGGGCGGCGGCGCTCGGCGGGCGCCCAGGCCTGGAAGCCGTGCACGATGTTGCCGTGGCCCAGCACGTGGAAGTTGCGCGCCGTGTCGTGCCTGACCTTGAGCACCGAGAAAAAGCTGCGCTGGGCCTGAAGCACGTCGGCCTGGCCAGCGAGGAAGCCGGACAGGAGCACGGCCCCCAGGCCCAGACCGAAGCGCAGGGGGCGGGTCTGGCAGCTTAAGCACCAGACGATTGCCAGGCCGCTGAGCCCCAGCACGCCGTAGAAGCCGAGGGCGGGGTTGGCGGCCAGGCTTAAGCCCCAGCGTCCGGCCAGGAGAAGGGCCAGGAGCAGGGCCGGCAGCAGCCAGTCCAGCCAGGGCGCCCAGCGGCCGGCGGCCTGCCCGCGCGCCACTGGAAACATCATCCCCACCAGCACCAGGGCGATGGGATACTCGGCCACCCAGTTGAAGAGCAGGGGGGCCGCGATGGCGTTGAACAACCCGCCCAAGGCCCCGCCCAAACTGATCCAGAAATAGAACTCGGTCAGGCGGCCGGCGGCCGGGCGGCTGGCGGCCAGTTGGCCATGGCAGACCATGCAGGCCACGAAGAGCACCAGGAGCTCCAGAGGCATGGACACGTACCAGGCCACCAGGGCCGGGCCGGCCAGCAGCATGACCAGGGGCAGCAGCAGCAAGGGCAACACCCGCGTCATGGCCCCCTGGGGGATGGGCGGCCGGCGGGCGAAGACCAGGATGAAGGAGAGCAGGTACAGGGCCAATGGTATGACCCACAATAGGGGCATGGCCGCCACGTCGGTGGACAGGTGGGTGGTCACGGCCATGAGCAGGCTGGAGGGCACCAGGGACAGCATGAGCCAGCGCAGACGCAGGCGCCAGGAAAGTGCGGCGGCCGGGGCCGGGCCGGCGGTGGCCAATGGTATCGAGGCGCTGCCGCCAGGCTGGCGCCAGCGCAAGGAGGCCCAGGCGCAGGAGGCCAGCAAAAGGGCCAGCAGCCCGTAGCCCAGGGACCAGGACCAGGCCTGCTCCTTGAGGGTCAGAAGAGGCTCGATGAGCACCGGGAAGCCCAAGAGGGCGGCCATGCTGCCCAGGTTGCTGCCGGCGTAGAGGAAATAGGGGTCGTGCCGGGCGGGGTGGCCGCTGCGCGCGAACCAGGCCTGCAACAGGGGCGCGTTGGTGGAGAGCATGAAGAAGCTTGGCCCCAGGCTGAAGGTGAGCAGCATCAAGAGCCAGGGTATGGGGTTGGCCTCGGCGGGGGGCAGCCACTGGCGGGCCACGGCCAGGGGCAGGGTGGTGAGCGACAGGGCCAGCAGGGACAACTGGGCCAGCACCTGGGCGCGCGGGCTCAGGTAACGGGTGACCAGGAAGGCGTAGAGGTAGCCGGCCAACAGCGCCAACTGGAAAAAGACCAGGCAGGTGGTCCACACCGCCGGGGTGCCGCCGGCCAGGGGCAGGACCATCTTGCCGAAGAGCAGCTCGCACCAAAAAAGCAGGCCAGCGCTGACCAGGATGGTCAGGGTAAAGAGCCCCACCAGGAGGCGCGAGCGGGCCGCCGACAGGGCCGGGGCCGGGGCGGGGAGGGTGGCGGCCGCCAAGTTTGCCATGGGCCAAACCCCTGCCTAGGGTGAAGGAAGATCAGGGCAGCCTTGGGCCGGCCCGGCCCGCCCCGGGTGGTCCGGGTCCAGGGCTGCCCTCCAGGGTTGGCAAGAAAGGTGCCAGACGGCCTTGGCCGGGCCAGGCCGAGGCCCTGGGAGGCATGGGTGCGTAATAGTTAGCCTTTGCCCGTTAGGGCCGGCCAGGCAGAGGAGTCGGCCCGGGGCCGCGCCCCCTTGCCCTGGCTGGGCGAATTTCACGACCAGCGGTGAATTACCAAATGGTAATTACGCAAACGTGGCTGGCCAAGGTGCCGCCATTGCCAAGTACTTCCCGAGGACTGGTTCTTGGTTCCCTCTTGCCTAGTGCACCTTATGCCTCTATCATGTGCCAATATTGACATAGGCCTCGCGGGGATGGCCGCCATTTGAGTTGCCGCCCCGCCAGGACACCTGTCCACCACTCGAGGGAGGAGCATTGCTATGCCTGTACGTATAGCCACCTTGGTCTGCAGCCTGTTGACCCTGGGCATGTGCCTGAGCGCCGCCCCGGCCCCGGCCGCCGATCAGCTCATGATGGCCACCACAACCAGCACCGAGGACACCGGGCTGTTGAACTACCTGGCGCCCCTGTTCCAGAAGGACACCGGTATCGAGCTGAAGTGGACCTCCACCGGCACGGGCAAGGCCCTGGAGCTGGGCAAGAACTGCGACGTGGACGTGGTGCTGGTACACGCGCCCGGGGCTGAGAAGAATTTCGTGGACTCCGGCGCCGGGGTCAACCGCCGCCAGGTGATGTACAACGACTACGTCTTGCTGGCGCCGGCTGAGGACCCCGCCAAGGTCAAGGGCCAGACCATGGCCCAGGCCCTGGCCGCCCTGCGCGCCGCCCAGGCCACCTTTGTCAGCCGGGGCGACAAGTCCGGCACCCACATGATGGAACAGGGCTTGTGGAAGAAGGGCGATGGCCAGGTGCCCGAGAAGGAGCCCTGGTATCTGCAGGCCGGCCAGGGCATGTACCGCACCCTGGCCCTGGCCGCCGAGAAGAAGGGCTATACCATCTGCGACCGCGGCACCTTCTTCAAGTACGAGGCCGACAACCAGGGCAAGCCGCCCATCGTGGTGCTCCTGGAGGGCGAGCTAGAACTCTTGAACCAATACAGCGTCATCGAGGTCAATCCGGCCAAGTGCCCCCAGGCCAAGCAGGCCCTGGCCAAGCGCTTCGGCGATTGGCTGGTTTCGCCCCAGGGGCAGCAGCTCATTGCTGGGTTCAAGGCCCACGGCAAGCAGCTCTTCACCCCCAACGCCAAGTAACCTTAAACCTGGCGTGGACTACATCCTGGATGGCCTGGCCCAGGCCCTGAGATTGCTCTTCAGGGGCGACTCCGAGACCTTCTCGGCGCTGTGGGCCACGGCCTATTCCTCCAGCCTGGCCATGGTGGTCAGCCTGCTCCTGGGCCTGCCTCTGGGCTTCTGGCTGGGGCGCGGCAACTTCCGGGGCCAGCGGCTGTTGCGCACCGTGGTGGACACCGGCCTGGCCTTGCCCACGGTGCTCATCGGCCTGGTGGTCTACGCCTTTCTATCCCGGCGCGGCCCCCTGGGCCATTGGGGGCTGTTGTTCACCCTGCCCGGCCTGGCCATCGGTCAGGCCATCCTGGCCCTGCCGGTGGTGGTGGCGCTAACCGCCTCGGCGGTGGAGGGCCTGGACCGCCGCCTGGGCCTGACCCTCTTGACCCTGGGGGCCAGCCCCCGCCAACTGGCGCTGACCACCATGTGGGAGGCCCGCCACGGCTTGTTGGCCGCGGCGGTCAACGCCTACGGCCGGGTGGTCACCGAGGTGGGCATCGCCATGATGGTGGGCGGCAACATCAAGTGGCACACCCGCACCGTCACCACGGCCATCGCCCTGGAGACCGGCAAGGGCGAGTTCGCCCAGGGCATCGCCCTGGGCATGGTGCTCTTGGCCTTCGCCCTGTTGGTCAACCTGTGCCTGATACGGCTGCGGCGGGGGGCCAGGCCATGAGCGCGCCCTTGTACCAGTTGCGCGGCCTGGCCCACCGCTATGGCGGCTTGCCGGCCCTGGACATCCCCCGCCTGGACATCGCCGCCAGCGCGGTGATCGGCCTGTCCGGCCCCAATGGCAGCGGCAAGAGCACCCTGCTGCGCATCCTGGCCTTCTTGGAGGCCCCCAGCCAGGGCGAGGTGCTTTTCGACGGGCAGCCGCGCTCCCTCCACACCCCCGGCGCCAGGCAAGGCATCACTCTGCTGTTGCAGGAAACCTATCTGCTCCGGCGCAGCGTGCAGGCCAACCTGGCCTACGGGGTCAAGCTGCGTGGCCAAGGGGCCGCGCGGCCGGATGCCCTGGAGGAGGCCCTGGCCTGGGTGGGCCTGGAGCCGGCGGTCTTTGCCCGGCGGCGCTGGTATGAGCTTTCCGGCGGCGAGGCCAAGAGAGTGGCCCTGGCCGCCCGCCTGGTGCTCAGGCCCCGGGTGCTGCTTCTGGACGAGCCCACCGCCGGGGTGGACGCCAGGAGCGCCGAGCTGCTGCGCCTGGCCGCCCTGGCCGCCCGCGAGCAGTGGGGCTGCACCCTGGTGGTGGCCAGCCATGATCTGGAGTGGCTGGGGCGCACCGTGGACCAGGTGTGGCGCCTGGCCTATGGACGCCTGCAAACCTCCCCGCCGGCCCCTGTCCCGCCGGGCGCGCCCCGCGAAATCCCCCTCCAGGCCTTGCATCTGCACGAGCCCTCCAACCTGAGGCCCGGCCAGCGGGCCGTGACCGGCCGGGTGCTGGGCCTGGCCCTGGACCAGGAGGCGGGGCAGGGCAGGGTGGAGGTGCGGGCCGATGACCAGGCCTTGGCCGTCCGCCTGCCCCTAGGCGACCTGCGCCGCTTAAGCCTTCAGCCCGGCCAGGAAGTGTGGCTGGCGCTGGAGGACGACCCCGCCTGATTCAACCCGCCGGCCGCGATCATCGCCCCTGCCAGCCTGGTGAACCGGCCCGGTCCGCTGGGCCTGATTTTACTGCTTGCCATACGGTCACTAATTTTTATAAAATCGTGACCAAGGAGAGGGCATGCCCGAGAGCGTCAAGAAATTCCTGCGCGCCCTGAACCAAGGCAAGGCGTCAGCCCCGGGAGCGGAGGAAGCATCGCCCCCCACCCGGCCCCCCGACCCGGCGCGGGTTTTCAGCATCCCCGAGGAGGTCAAGTACCTGGAGGCCGAGCAGCTCACGGCCCTGAGCGGGGCCTTCCGCGCCTGGTACCAGGCTGCCGTCCGCCCGGTTGGGCGCCAGGCCCGGGGCCGGGTGTGGTCGGTCTATCTGCTCTTGCGCTTTAGCGGCGCCCGCCTGGGCGAGGTGCTGGCCCTGGACGAGAGCCAAGACCTGGACCTGGAGCGGGGGCTGCTGCGCCTGGGCGGCGCGGCGGGGCGCCAGGTGCGGATACCCGCCGACGTGGCCCGGGAACTGGCCCAGGTGCTGGCCGCCAGCGCCCAGCCGGGGCTGGCAGGCCGGCTCTTGGCCCTGGACCAGGGTTACGTGCGCCGCCAGTTCCAAGCCCGGGCCAAAGATTGCGGCCTGCCCCGGGAGCTGGCCAGCCCTCGGGTGCTGCGCAGCTCCCGGGCCATCGAGCTTCTGCGTCAGGGCCTGCCCCTGACCATCGTGCAGGGTATCCTGGGCCAGGGCACGGCCAACCTCACCGCCGGGCTGCTCAGCTTCGCCCAGGAGGACGTGGCCCGCCTGGTGGGCTTCCACCTCCAGAAGGAAACCCGCCTGCGCACCAGCGCCCGCAACAGCTTCACGGGCCGGGTCACGGCACTTAAGCGCTCGGGGCTCTTGTGCGAGGTGGAGCTGATGACCAGCGGCGGCTTCAACATCGTCTCGGTCATCACCAAGGACAGCCTGGAGAACCTTGGCCTGCGCCGGGGCTCGCCGGTCACGGCCCTGGTCAAGGCGCCCTGGGTGATCCTGGTGGCGGGGGACGAGGTCCCCAGGGTCAGCGCCCGCAACCGCCTGGCCGGCCGGGTCAGCCGCGTCAAGACTGACGCCATCTCGGCCGAGGTGATGGTGGGCTTGAGCGACGGCACCCAGGTCTGCGCCCTGGTCACCCGCCCCAGCGTGGCGGGCTTGGGGCTCAAGCCCGGGGAGATGGTCTGGGTGGTCTTTAAGAGTTCGGCGGTGATACTGACCGTGGACTGATGCGGCACGACAAGGCCCCGCCCCGCCGGACCGGCGGGCGGCGGCCCCAGGGAGATAAGTCATGGAATACCTGTTTCCCATCTCCGGGGTCCAGACCTACCTGTGGCTGCCGCCCCTGGTGGCCTTCGTGGTCTCCTTCTTCACCTCCATGGGCGGCGTGTCGGGCGCATTTCTGCTGCTGCCCTTCCAGATGAGCTTTTTGGGCTTCACCAGCCCGGCCGTGAGCCCCACCAACCTGGTCTTCAACGTGGTGGCCATCCCCAGCGGCGTCTGGCGCTACCTGCGCGAGGGGCGCATGGTCTGGCCGCTGACCTGGGTGGTGGTGCT
The DNA here is from genome assembly GCA_016208115.1 of Desulfarculus sp. Classification (GTDB taxonomy): domain Bacteria; phylum Desulfobacterota; class Desulfarculia; order Desulfarculales; family Desulfarculaceae; genus JACRDC01. The sequence continues at coordinate 4,542 of JACQYR010000121.1, read as the reverse complement.
GGGCACCCTGCCCGGGGTCATTATCGGCTGCTTCATCCGCATCCATTGGCTGCCCTATCCCGAGACCTTCAAGGCCTTCGTGGGCTGCGTGCTGTTCTATATCGGCCTGCGCATGTTCATGGACCTGAACAAGGTCCGCAAGGCCGAGATAAAGGCCAAGCCAGGCCCCAAGCTGGAGGCCCAGGTGGTCACCCAGGACTTCACGGTGTGCACCAAGGAGTTCAATTGGCGGCGGGTGTCCTACGAGTTCCAGGGGCGCTGTTACACCTGCTCCTCGCCGGGCATCTTCAGCATGGCCTTCATCGTGGGGGTGGTGGGCGGGGTCTACGGCATCGGCGGCGGGGCCATCATCGCCCCCTTCTTCGTGGCCATCTACGGCCTGCCGGTGCACACCGTGGCCGGGGCCGCCCTCATGGGCACCTTCATCACCTCGGTGGCCGGCGTGCTCTTCTATCAGGTCCTGGCCCTGGTGCCTGCCTACGCCGGCATGCACGTGGCCCCGGATTGGCTCCTGGGCGCGCTGTTTGGCTTCGGCGGGGTCTGCGGCATGTACCTGGGCGCCCGCACCCAGCGTTTCGTGCCGGCCAAGTGGATCAAGCTGGGCCTGGCCATTCTGCTGCTCTACGTGGCTGGCCGCTACCTGCTGGATTTCGTGGGCTACCTGGCCGGTTGACCGGGCCTAGCTCTTCTTGCTGGTGATGACGCTGACCCCGCCCAGCAGTTGGGTCAGCTTGCGGCCCTTGCACTTGGGGCAAGAGGGGTTCTTTCGACCGTGCTCGCTCACGGTCATGTAGACCGTGAAGACCTCCTGGCATTTCTGGCATTGATACTCGTAGGCCGGCATGCTCGCCTCCCAGCTTGCGGGTTACCATCACCCCTAAAATAGATTATGCCCGCCGGGGCGCGCAAGCCCCGCCTCCGCGGACGGCAGGGCCAAACGCCTTGCCGGCTGGCGGGTCGGGTTGCACATTCCCCTATGGAGTATTATCATATTAAATATTAGGCCAATTCTTGAGCGAGGCGGTTCCCATGAGCCCCAAGATACTGGTCGTGGATGACGAGCCGGCGATTAGAGACATATTGTGCAGCTTTTTTAAAGAGTTCGGCTATGAGGTCTCGGCGGCCCGCGATGGGCGCGAGGCCTTGAGCATCCTGGAGCAAGAGCCTATCCAGGTGATGCTCCTGGACCTGAACATGCCGGGCATGAGCGGCCTGGACCTGTGCCGGGCCATCCGCCCCCGGTTGCCCCAGGCGCGCATCTTCGCCCTGACCGGCTTTCACCGCCTCTTCACCCCCGACTCGGCCCGCCAGGCCGGCTTTGACGGCTACCTCACCAAGCCGGCGGACCTGCACCAAATCCTGGAGCTGGTGCGCACGGCCTTCAACCAAATTGAAGGCAACGCATAAGCTCCCCAAGAAAGTGTCGCTTTCTCGGGGAGCCGCAAGAGAAACCAAGAAGAAGCCAGGGCCGGCATTGGTGCGCGGCGACTTCTCCTAGGCCTTGGCGCGGTAGCGCCCAGGGTCGGCGAAGACGTCAATCACCAGGCTGTCGGTCTTGATCACCCCGCTGTGCACCACGCCCTCGCCGATGTAGTAGTCGTCACCCTTGCGGTAGACGCGCTCCACGCCGCCGATGGTCAGCAGTATTTCGCCTTGCACCACGATGCCCCACTGGGCGCCGTGGCTGTGGGGCGGCACCGAGGCTCCGGCCGGCAGCTTGAAGAAGACGGCCTGGCCCTGGGGCGCGGCCAGGAGGTAGGCCGTGACCCCGGCCATGGGGATGTCGGCCTGGGGCAGGCTGGTGATGAAGCTGGCGAAGTCGGTGGGTGTCATGAGTCGCCTCCGTGGCCCCGCCGCTGGCGGCGCCGCTCTTTGTAGTTGAAGTGGATAAGGCACTGGGGCCGATACTTGCAGTAAATATCAGGGTCCGGGCAGGCCGGGTCCTCCTCCAGGCAGCGGGCGCACAAGCCGTGGCCGTATTTCTGGCACAGGGCCACGGCGCTCTGGTGGGGGTGATGGCGGCAGGTGTCGGCTTGGCTCATGTGTCGCTCCGGGCGGCTAATGTTGTTAAGTAGCACGCGCCAGGCCCGCCGGCAAGTCCGGCCCGTCAGCCGGCAGGGGCACCCTGCCCCAATTTTTATCCCTTGCCGCAAGCCCCCACCGGGAGCCGCCGGCCCTGGCTCGCGGAAGAGCCCCACCCGACCCGTGTATGCCAGCAGGGGCACCCTGCCGCCGGCCTTGACGGGGCCAGGCCCCTCATAGATAATGCAGGCCGGACGGCAATTTGCCAAATCAAGGGGAGGCAGGGCTTGCTCATTCTGGTCACCGGGGGCTGCGGGTTCATCGGCTCCAACTTCGTGCGCCATGTCTTGGCCAGCCACCCCGGCGACCAGGTGGTGAACCTGGACCTCTTGACCTATGCCGGCAATCCAGCCAACCTGGCCGACGTGGAGGCTGACTACCCCGGCCGCTACCGCTTCGTGCCAGGCGATATTTGCGACCCCGCCCTGGTGGGGCCGCTGGTGGCCCAGGCCCAGGCCGTGGCCCACTTCGCCGCCGAGAGCCACGTGGACCGCTCCATCGAGGACGCCCAGGCCTTCGTGCGCACCAACGTGCTGGGCACCCAGTGCCTCTTGCACGCCGCCAAGCAGGCCTGGGGCGACGGCCAGGAGCGCCGCTTTCTCTACGTCTCCACCGACGAGGTCTACGGCGCGCTCAGGTTGGAGGACGGCCGGCGCTTCCGCGAGGACTGGCCCCTGGACCCCAAAAGTCCCTACAGCGCCAGCAAGGCCGCCGGCGATCAACTGGCCCGGGCCTATCACCATACCTTTGGCCTGCCGGTGCTGGTCACCCGCTGCTCCAACAACTACGGCCCCTATCAGTTCCCCGAAAAGCTCATCCCCTTGATGATATTGAACGCCCTGGCCGGGCGCGATCTGCCGGTCTACGGCGACGGGCTCTACGTGCGCGACTGGCTCCACGTGCTGGACCACTGCCAGGCCAGCGACCTGGTGCTGCGCCAGGGCCGCCCCGGCGAGGTCTACAACATCGGCGGCAACAGCGAGCTGGCCAACCTGGAGCTGGTGCGGCGGCTCATCACCCTGGTGGCCCAGCGTAGCGGCCAGGACCCGGAGCGCCTGGCCGGCCTGATCCGCCACGTCAAGGACCGCCCGGGCCATGACCGGCGTTACGCCATAGACGCCGGCAAGCTGGAGCGCGAGCTGGGCTTCACCCCCCAGATGGGCCTGGCCCAAGGGCTGGAGCAGACCGTGGACTGGTACCTGAGCCACCAGGAATGGTGCCGGCGGGTAACCTCGGGCGAGTATCGCCAGTATTACCAGAGGATGTATGACGGACGCTGAGGAGATACTGGTGCTGGGCCATCGGGGCCTGCTGGGCCAGGCCCTGGTCGCGGCCTGCGGCGGGCGCTGCCAGGTCATCGAGGGTGGCCGGGAGGTCTTTGACCTGGCCCGTCAGCCCCTGGAGGCCGCCCCGGCCGGCGGCCTGGCCGTGGGCCAGGCCCAGGCCCAGGCCAGCCTGGGCTGCTTGAGGGCTAAGTTGCCGGTGATGGCCCAGGCGGCCAGCCAGGCCCATTCCCGGCTGGACGTGCTGCGTCTGGCCCTCAAACAGGGCCGGCCGCGCCTGGTGTTCAACTGCCTGGGCTACACCGACGTGGACCAGGCCGAGCGGGAGCCGCAAGTGGCCGAGGCGGTCAATGGCCGTGGCGCCCAGGCCGTGGCCCGGGCCTGCTCCGAGGCCGGGTCCCACCTGGTGCACCTGTCCACGGATTTCGTCTTCGACGGCTCGGGGCACCGGCCCTTTCGCGAGGACGACCCGCCGGCGCCCTTGTCGGCCTATGGCCGCGGCAAGCTCCTGGGCGAGCGCCTGGTGGCCGCCGAGCTGCCTGGCGCCCTGATTGTGCGCTCGGCCTGGCTCTTCGGGCGGGGGCGCAAGAGTTTCGTGGACAAGGTCATAGCCCAGGGCCGGTTGGGCCAGCCCTTCGCGGTGGTGAGCGACCAGGTGGGCAGCCCCACCTACACCGCCGACCTGGCCCGGGCCCTCCTGGATTTGGGCGGGCGCTGGATAGGCGGGGTGCTGCACGTGGTCAACCAGGGCCAGGCCTCGCGCCATGGGTTGGCGCAAAAAGCCCTGGAACTGGCCGGCCTGGACCCCGGCCTGGCCCAGCCGGCCGCGACTAGGCAAGACGCCGGCCAGGCCAGGCGGCCGGCCTACTCGGTGCTGGATGCCGGCCGGGCGGCCCGGGTGCTGGGCGCCCCCTTGCCGGAATGGCCAGAGGCCCTGGCCAGGTATATCGCGGCCAGACAGGAGGAGGGAGCTTGAAACGCATCCTGGTGACCGGCGGCGGGGGATTCATCGGCTCCCACCTGGTGGAGGCCCTGCTGGCCCAAGGGCACGAGGTGCTGTGCCTGGAAAACTTCTTCACTGGCAGCAAGGCCAACATAGCCCACCTGCTGGGGCGGCCGCATTTCGAGCTTATCCGCCACGACGTGGTGCAGCCCATCCTCTTGGAGGTGGACCAGG
>JACQYR010000120.1 GCA_016208115.1 Desulfarculus sp. | reverse complement strand
TGGACGAGGTGGGCGACATGTCGCCCATGCTCCAGGTCAAGCTTTTGCGCGTGTTGCAGGAGCACCAGTTCGAGCGCATCGGCGGGGCCAAGACCATCAACGTGGACATCCGGGTCATCGCCGCCACCCACCGCGACCTCAAGAAGCGCGTGGAGGAGGCCACCTTCCGCGAGGACCTCTTCTACCGGCTCAACGTGGTGCCCATCAAGGTGCCCCCCTTGCGGGAGCGCCGCAGCGACATACCCCTCTTGGTCGACTACTTCCTGGAGCGCCTGGGCCGGCTCAAGGGCCTGGGGCACAAGCGCCTGCACCCCGAGGTGATCGAGCGGCTGATGCGCCACCAGTGGCCGGGCAACGTGCGCGAGCTGGAGAACCTCTTGGAACGGATGGTCATTCTCTCCGAGGGCGATGTGATTCTCCTGGAGGACCTACCCCCCAAGCTGGCCGGTCCCGGGGCCTTGCCCCCCCCGGAGCCCGGCGAGGCCCCTCCCCCGGCGGCCCCGGTCCCGGGCCCGCCGGTGCTCACCGAAGATGGGGTGGACTTCAACGCCGCCGTGGATGATTTCGAGCGCGGGCTCATCGTGGCTGCCCTGGAGCGCACCGGATGGGTCAAGAACCAGGCCGCCGCCCTGTTGCGCCTCAACCGCACCACCTTGGTGGAGAAGATCAAGAAAAAGGGCATCAAGGCCCCGGACAACCTGACGCTCTCCTGAGCCCACCGCGGCCCTGGCAGCCGAAAAATTGACGCAGCGCCGGGGCGCCGCCGGAGGCCCAGGCAAAACGGTAAGCTATTACGCAGCCTTATTCGCGCGGCGCCCCTGGGGTCTCCTTGGCACCCATCTTGCTCCCCTCCTGGGAGGTCCAATGCGTGCAACCTAAGCGCCCCAGGAGCGGCCCATAGCCAAGTCCCGCACATATCGGCTGCTTACCCTGCTGGCCCTGGCCATCCTTGCTTGGCCCCGCCCGGCCTGCGCCACCCAGATCACGGCCTGGCAGGTGGCCCGCGACGGCCAGGCCACGCGCCTGATCTTTAGCGCCGACTCTCCCCTGGACTACCAGGTGGAGCTGAGCGACCCCCAGACCGTGGTGCTGCGCCTGCGCGGGGTGACCCAGGTCCCGGTGGTGCCGGCTGAGCTGCAAAAAGACCCCCTGGTGCGCTGGGTGGAGGTGCAGCCCACCTCCAAGGGCATTGACCTGGTCATCCGCACCAGCGGCCCCGGCCTGACCGTGCTGCCCTTTTACGAGGCCGCCAACCGCCGCCTGACCCTGGAGCTGGGCGGGCCGCCGTCGCTGCAGGTGGCGGTGCCCGCGCCGCTTTCCAAGGCGGCCGAACCGGCCCCGGCCGCGCCCGCCCCCAAGGAAACCGTGCCCACCCCGGCTCCGCCAGCGGCGCCCGCCCCGGCTGGCCCCAAGACCAAGGCAGCCATGCCCGCCGATTCCGAGCCCCGGGACCTGGTGCTGCCCCGCACCCCCGGGGCCAGGGCCCAGCCCAGCGGGCCGGCGGCCAGGGTGACGGTGCCCCTGGGTGACGCGCCGCCGGCCCCGGCGGCCCCGGCCCCGGTGCAGCCCTCGGCCCCCCTGTTCAAGCCGGCGCCGGCCAGCCGGCCCCCGGCCGACGCTCCAGCCGCCCAGCCCGCCGGCCCCTTGGCCGTGGTGCGGGGGACCATCACCCCGGAGCCGGCCCCCCCGCCAGAGGCCAAGCGCGCCGTCCCGGCGCAGGAGGCCAGGCCAGCCGCGCAAGCCCCCGCCGCCCAGGTCAGGTCGGCCATGCCCCAGCCCGAGCCGGCGGCCCCGGCCCCCAAGCCGGCCCTGCCCGCGCCCAAGGCGGCGGCCCCCGTGGCCCCCGCCGCCCCGGCCCCACCGGCCCCTCCGGCGGCCCAACCCGCGACGGTCGCTCCCCCGCCCCCGGCGGCGGCCAAGGGGCCGGCGCCCCAGGTGCAGAGGGTGCGCCTGGGCAGCCACCCCGACTTCTCCCGCCTGGTGCTGGAGGCCGACGCGCCCTTGAGCGCCATTTTGGAGGACCAGGGGCAGCAGGTGCTTTTGCGCCTGGCCCGGGGTAAGTTAGCCCCCAAGGTGGAATTGCCCCGGGCCGACGCCCGGGTGCGTGAGATGGCCCTGGTTTCCAAGGAGCCCCTGGGCCTGGGGCTCACCCTGGGCCGCCACCTGGCCAGCCACAAGCTCTTCTACCTGGAGGGCGGCAAGAAACTGGTGCTGGACCTGACCCTGGCCCCGCCCGGGTCCCCGCCGCCCGCCCAGGCCCCCCGCCCCCCCCTGGCCGCCGCCCCGGCAGGCACCCCACCGCCCAAGGCCCCGCCAGCCGCCCAAGCGCCGGCCCCGGCCAAGGTGCAGCAGCCCATGCCCCCGGGCGAGGGCCAGGCCCTGGTCAAGGGCCAGCCCGGCCCGGCCGGGGGGCCGCCGGCCACCATCTCCCAGCGTCCGCCCCAGGCCGCCAAGCTGGGACCCGAAGGCCAGGCCGACGCCCAGGCCCGGGCCTTCTTCGCCCTGGGCAAGGAGGCCCTGGACAACCGCCGTTTTACCGAGGCCGGCGCCCTGTTCCAGCGCTTCTTGGCCACCTACCCCCAGCACGAGCTGGCCGCCGACGCCACCTACCGCCTGGCCGACGCCCTCTTCTACCTGCGCGAGCGCCAGATCATTCCCCACTACGCCCAGGTGATGGAGTACTACCAGCGCGCCCTGGACCTCTACCCCGACTCGCCCCTGGCCCCCTGGGCCCTGTACATGATGGGCAAGGCCAGCCAGCTCTTCGAGCAACCCTTCAAGGCCCTGGGCTACTTCGATCTGGCCATCAAGGACTACCCCCAGAGCGAGATACTGCCCTTGGGCCGCCCGCAAGGAGGCCGACTGGGGCCAGGCCCAGGCCCTGTTCGGCCTGGGGGCCTGGGGCCGGGCCGGCGAGGCCCTCAAGGAGATGCACAAGCGCCATCCCGACCTGCACCAGCAGGAACCCGAGCTGCTCTACTACATCGGCGAGTCGTTGTTCCAGCAGCGCGACTACCCCCAGGCCCGCTCCTACTACCTGTGGGCCTACAACCTCAAGCCCGAGATACGCGACAACGACATCATCCTGGCCCGGGTGGGCGACACCTACAAGTTCGAGGGGGAGTTCAAGACCGCCCAGGAGGTCTACAAGCAGGTGGTGAGCCTGTTTCCCGACAGCGACGGCGCCCTGGTCAGCCGCATCCGCCTGGCCGAGACCCCGGCCAAGGACGAGAAAAACCCCTGGGACATCTTCCAGGTGCAGGCCACCACCGAGGCCAAGGACACCTACGAGGAGATCACCAAAACCCACGCCAACCGCCCGGTGGGCGAGCTGGCCCGGCTCAAGCTGGGCGTCTACTACTACAAGACGGGCGATTTCGCCAAGAGCCTGGATGTCCTGGAAAAGCTCTTGCAAGACCATCCCCGGGGCACCTTCAAGGTGGAGATGGACTACACCCTCAACCTGGCCGCCCTGGGGCTGATGCAGCAGTTGAGGGAACAGGGCAGGCCCATGGACCTGATGAGCGCCTATTTGCGCTACGGGCCCTTCATCACCCGGCCAGGGGCCAACGAGGTGCTCATGATGCTCTGCTGGGCATACGAGCAAACGGGGCTCACCGACCGGGCGGCGCGCACCTACCGGGTGCTCATCGGCCGGGGGCCGAAGGACCCGGCCCTCAAGGTGGGCCTGGCCCGCAGCCTCATGGCCGAGCGCGACTACCCCGGCGTGGCCGAGGCCCGGGGCGGGCTCAACACCGCCGGGCTGACCCCGGCCGAGCGCCTGGAGTCCATGTCGCTGTTGGGCCGGGCCTTGAGCCGCCTGGGCTATCACCAGCCGGCCGAGCAGGTATTGGGCTTGTTGCTCAAGTCCGACACCCAGAAGACCGCCGCCAAGGCCGCCGACCACCAGGCCCTGGGCCTCTCCCTGGCCCAAATGGGGCAACTGGGCCGCGCCCTGGAGGCCTTTGACCAGGCCGACAAGCTCTATGCCCAGGAGCCGGCGCCCCAGGCCCAGGCCCGGCGCTACCTGCTGGCCATGGAGGCCGGGCTCACCGCCCGCCAGGCCGGCCTGCACGAGGCCTCCCTGGCCTACCTGGAGCAGGCCCGCAAGCTGGCCCCCGGCGACGGCGAGCGCGGCCAGGCCCTGTACGAGGCCGCCCAGGGTTATGGCCAGGCCGGTCAACAGGAGCGCCTGGAGGCGGCCATGCAGGAACTGGCCAAGCAGAAGATCAGCCCCTGGTCGGCCATGGCCGAGCGCCACCTGGCCGACCTGGCCATGGCCGCCCGCCTGGCCCAGGCCATGCGCTAAGTGACGGCGGCGGCATTATGCGGGCCATGGATTTCACCCCAAGCAAACTTCGTTTGCTCGGGGACCCCGAAGATGGCCCGCCGGGCGCGAAAGCGCCCGGGAGGCCGGGCAAAACCGCGCTTTTGCCCGGCCGATAGGCAATCAAGGCCATGGACGGCTTTGATTGCCTCTAGAAGTAGACCCCTTGGCCAAAAGGCCGGTGATGATTTATAGTTGATAGCCAAGACCCGGCCATGGCTGGCCGGCGCGAGACCAAAGCCAAGGACAAGGCATGGCCGAGGCGGCAGCCAAACGCATTCTCATCGTGGACACCGACCAGGAGCTGGCCAAGCGCTTGGCCGGCTTCCTTGCCCGCGCCGGGCACCAGGTCAAGGTGAGCATGAGCGGCCCGGAGGCGCTGACCGCCCTGGATGACGGCTACCCCTTTGATCTGGTCATCACCGCGCTCTCCCTGCCCGGCGCCGACGGCATGGAGGTGCTGCGCCGGGTCAAGCGCCGCGACCCCGCCACCCCCGTGGTCATCCTCACCAGCCAGGGCAGCGTGCACTCGGCCGTGGAGGCCATGAAGGAGGGCGCCGCCGACTTTCTGCTCAAGCCCGTCACCGTGGAGCTCTTGGAGGAGTTAAGCAGCCGCATGCTGCGGCCCCGCGCCGCCGGCGAGCCCGGCGGACGCCCGGGGCGGGCCATCGTCACCCAGGACGGGCGCATGCAGCGCCTGCTGCAGATGGCCAAGGCCGTGGCCGACAGCCGGGCCACGGTGCTCGTCTCCGGCGAGAGCGGCACCGGCAAGGAGCTCTTCGCCCGCTATCTGCACGAGAACTCCTCGCGGGCCGGCGCGCCCTTCGTGGCCGTCAACTGCGCCAGCCTGCCCGACGGCCTGTTGGAGAGCGAGCTCTTCGGCCACGAGAAGGGCGCCTTCACCGGGGCCATCGCCAAGAAGCCGGGCAAGTTCGAGCTGGCCCACGGCGGCACCATCCTCTTGGACGAGGTCAGCGAGATGGCCCCGGCCCTGCAAGCCAAGCTGTTGCGCGTCTTGCAGGAGGGCGAGATAGACCGCGTGGGCGGCAAGCGCCCCCAACCGGTGGACGTGCGCGTGGTGGCCACCACCAACCGCGACCTCAAGGCCTCCATCGAGAAGGGCGAGTTCCGCGAGGACCTCTTCTACCGCCTCAACGTCATACCGCTGAAGGTGCCGCCCCTGCGCGAGCGCCCCGGCGACATCTTGCTCTTGGCCGAGCACTTCCTGGCCCGCTACGCCGCCGAGAACCACCGGCCTGGCCTGAGACTGGGCGAGGCCGCCCGCCGACTCATCGCCGTCCACCCCTGGCCGGGCAACGTGCGCGAGCTGCAAAACACCATGGAGCGGGCGGTGCTGCTCAGCCAGGGCGAGGAGATCACCCCGGCGGCGCTATTGTTCGACGACCAGATGCCCCCGCCCGAGGCCCTGGCCGCCGCCGCCTTGGCCCCAGCCGGCGCCAGCCCGGAACTGGGCCTGCCCCCCACCCTGCGCGACGCCGAGAAGGTACTCATCATGCGCGCCCTGGACCACACCGAGGGCAACCGCACCCACGCCGCCAAGATGCTGGGCATCAGCGTGCGCACCCTGCGCAACAAACTGCACGAATACCGCAGCGAGCACGGCTTCGCCGTCCCCGACGACTAGTGGGGTGCCCCCCACGGGGCATAAACGGGTCGGTTGGGGTTGTGGTCCTGGCCAAGGCCGGCGGCTCCCGTCGCGAGGGCTTGGGACCATGGAAAAACGTAGGGCGGGTTAGCGAAAGCGTAACCCGCCTTGCCGGCTACCCCCGGCGGGGCATATACGGCCCGCGGTTAAACTTTGGGCTCCTTCCACCAGGGGTAGAAGTCGGGCAGGTCCCGGGTGGGGCTCAGGCTGAAGTTGGGGGGGCGCTTCTCCAAAAAGGCCTGGATGCCCTCCCGGGCGTCGGGTGAGCGCCCGGCCCACAGAAAGACCTGGGAGTCAATCAGGTGGGCCGACTGGGGGTCGGGCTGGGTCTGCACCCGCCAGAGCAGGGCCTTGTTCAAGGTCACGGACATGGCCGAGGTGTTCTGGGCGATCTCCTGGGCCAGGTCCAGGGCCTTGGGCAGTACTTCCTCGCGGGGCAGCACGTAGTTGAACAGGCCGCTATTGGCCTCCTGGGCCGCCGTGAAGACGCGGCCGGTGCTGGCCCATTCCAGGGCCTTGGCCATACCCACCAGGCGGGGCAAAAACCAACTGGAGCAAGCCTCCAGCACCACGCCCCGCCGGGCGAAGACCAGGCCCAGCTTGGCGTCCTCGGCGGCCAGGCGCATGTCCATGGCCAGGGTGACGGTCAGCCCCACGCCCACGGCCGGGCCGTTGATGGCCGCGATCACCGGCTTGCGGCAGGTGTGCACCGCCAGGGAGACCTGGCCGCCGCCGTCGCGGTGTTCGGCCAGGCGGGGCGGCGTGCCGTCGGGGCGCTTGCGGTCAAAGGTCTGGCCGCCGCCCGTCAGATCGGCCCCGGCGCAGAAGGCCCGGCCGGCGCCGGTGACCACCACCGCGCGCACGCCGTCGTCCTGGTCGGCCATGGCCATGGCCTGTTTCAGCTCCTCGCGCATCACTGGGGTGAAGGCGTTCAACTGCTCGGGGCGGTTCAAGGTGACCAGCGCCACCCGTTCAGACACCTGGTACTTGATCTGGCTGAACTCCATGCCGGACGCTCCCTGCTGGGGTAGTTTGCCGGCAGGGTAGCACATCCCCGGGCCGGGCGCTAACCGGGGGGCCGCTTGGCCCTTGACATTGGCCGTGGGCGTGCCAAGGTTCCGGGTAGTTCCTCACCTGGGCAAAAGACCCCCACCGGGAGCGCGGCATGGCCCCCTTTGACCTGAGCGACATCCCGCCGGAGCTTCTGCGGGCGCTTCTCGACAACCCCTACGAGTCCCAGATCCTGGTGGACAAGCAGGGGGTGGTGCGCTTCTTGAGCTCCCACAGCGAGGACCTCTACGGCATGACCCAGGCCGAGGCGGTGGGCCGCCAGGTGCGCGATCTGAACCCCGAGAGCCAACTGCCCCGGGTGCTCAGGTCGGGCCGGGCCGAGATCGGCCAACTGCTGCGCATGCGGGGCAAGGAGCGCTTGGTGGCCCGCCTGCCCCTGCGCGACAATGAGGGCCGGGTCATCGGCGCGGTGGGCAAGCTCATGTCCTGGCACCCCCAGAAGATCGCCAAGATGGCCCGCCAACTGGAGCTGTTGGAGAGCCGGCTCTCCTACTACGAGCAGGAGCTACGCCACCTCTACCGCAGCCGCTACACCCTGGACCGCTACCTGGGCGAGTCCAAGAAGGTCCAGGACCTGCGCCGGGCGGCGGCCCAGGCGGCGGCCAGCGACCTGCCGGTCCTGATAACCGGCGAGACCGGCACCGGCAAGGAGATACTGGCCCACGCCATCCACCAGCTCTCCAACCGCCGGGACAAGGCCCTGGTGCGGGTCAACTGCGCCTCCATACCCCAGGAGCTTTTCGAGTCCGAGCTTTTCGGCTACGAGGGCGGGGCCTTCACCGGGGCCAAACGCCAGGGCAAGCCGGGCAAGTTCGAGCTGGCCCAGGGGGGCACCATATTTTTGGACGAGGTGGGCGAGCTGCCGGTGGCCATGCAGGTCAAGCTCCTCAGGGTGATCCAGGAGGGCGAGGTGGAGCGGGTGGGCGGCACCCGGCCCCTGCGCCTGGACTTTCGGGTCATCGCCGCCACCAACCGCGACCTGCGCGACATGATCTCGGCCGGCGGCTTCCGCGACGACCTGTTCTACCGCCTCAACATCTTTCCCCTGCGCCCCCCGGGCCTGCGCGAGATCGCCGAGGACATCCCCCGCCTGGCCTACCACATCCTGAGCCAGCTCAAACAGCGTCAAGGCAAGGCCCCCAAGCGCATCGCGCCGGAGGCCATGGAGATACTGACGGCCTACCAGTGGCCGGGCAACGTGCGCGAGCTGCAGAACGTGCTGGAGCGGGCGGCGGTGGAGGCGGGCGAGGAGGCCATCCTGGCCGAGCACCTGCCGCCGGAGGTGCGGGGGGCGCCCAGGCAAGCGGCGCCGGCCCCCCGGGAACTGGAAAGCCTCCGGCAGGAGATGGCCCGTTATGAGCGCCGGGTGCTGGAGCGGGCCTTGAGCCTGGCCCAGGGCAACCGCACCCGGGCCGCCGGGCTTCTGGGCATCCACCGCACCGGCCTGTACCAAAAGCTCAAGCGTCATGGCCTGGAGGGCAAAGAGGGAAGCTAGGGCCGGTCCAGGGCAGCGCGTGGATATCACGAAAAGACAAAAAGAGGGCGGAGATAACCCCCGTCCCTTGTATGTTCAACAAGGTCTGTACGGGAGCCGGCGAGGTTGGTCGAGGGAGAGCACCGCTCGACCCGCATTGGGAGTAGAGGCACTCGACCCCCGCCCCTTGTATGTTCAACAAGGTCTGTACGGGAGCCGGCGAGGTTGGTCAGGGGAGAGCGCCGCTCGACCCGCATTGGGAGTCGAGGCACTCGACCCCCGCCCGTCTTGCTTCTGGCCCTTTTGCTTTGGGTTTGCCCGGCTAGCGCCCGGCGGGAGCCGCCAGCCTTCGCCCTGGCCGGGGCGTTTCCCGACCCGTGTATGCCCCGCCGGGGGCACCCGGCTAGCTGGCCGGCTGACGTTCGGCCTGGGCTTGGGGTTGGCTGTCCAGGACCTGGCGCACCCTGAGGGCCAGGGTGTCCAGGCGGTAGGGCTTGGGGATGATGCCGCTCACGCCTTGGCCGCTGAGCTCGCGTTCGTCGCCCTCGGTGAGGTAGCCGGTGGCGATGACCACCTTCACCTCGGCCCCCAGGTCGCGCAGGCGGCGCAGGCAGGCCAGGCCACCCATGCCGGGCATGCCCAGGTCCAGCACCAGCAGGGATATCTCCTCGGCCCGGCGCAGGTAAAGGTCCAGGGCCTCCTCGCCGGTGGTGGCGGTGTAGACCCGGTAGCCCTGGTGGCTTAAAAATTCGGCGGCCATGTCCAGGATGGGCTCCTCGTCGTCCACCAGCAACAGGGACTCCCGCCCGCCGGGAGTGGCCCCCGGGGCCTGCGGGGGTTGGCCCTCCGGAGCGGCCTGGGCCTGGGGCACGGGCAGGTAGATCTGGAAGGTGGAGCCCAGGCCGGGGTGGCTGTGGCAGAAGATACCGCCGCCATGGGCGCTGACGATGCCGTAGACCGTCGAGAGCCCCAGGCCGGTGCCCTGGCCGATGCCCTTGGTGGTGAAGAAGGGCTCGAAGATGCGCTCCCGGGTCTGGCGGTCCATGCCCTGGCCGGTGTCGGAGACGGTCAAGAGCACGTGAGCGCCGGGTTTCAGTTCCTGGTGGGTCTGGCAGAATTTCTCGTCCAGAGTGACGTTCTGGGCCTCGATCAAGAAACGTCCGCCCTCGGGCATGGCGTCCTTGGCGTTGCTGGCCAGGTTCATCAGCACCTGCTCCAACTGGCCGGCGTCGGCGCTTATCCAGAGCAGGTCCGGCGACAAACGGGTCTCGATGGCGATCATCTTGGGCAGGGTGCGCTCCAGTAGCTTGACCGTCTGCAAGACCTCCTGGCGCAGGTCCAGGGGCTTGAGCTGGGCCGAGGTCTTGCGGCTGAAGGTCAACAGCCGGCGCACCAGGTCGGCGGCCCGGTCCACGGCCCGGTTGATCTCCTCCAGGTAGCCGGCCGGCCCGCCTGGGGGGGGCGGCTGTTTCTGGCACATGTGCACGGCGCCGGAGATCACCTGCAGGATGTTGTTGAAGTCGTGGGCGATGCCGCTGGCCAGGGTGCCCATGGCCTCCATCTTGCGGGCCTGCACCAGTTCCTCTTGCAGGGCGCGCAACTCGCTCTCGGCCAGCACTCGCTGGGTGACGTCGCGCCCCGAGCCGCTGACGTAGGGCTCCCGTCCCTCCTCGCTGACCAGGGCGTTCCTGAACTCCACGTAGCGCAGCGATCCGTCCCGGGCCAGGTATTGGGCGGTGCCGTCCAGGCGGCCGGCCCGGATGATGGCCGGCAGGTATTCGTTGTAGAAGTAGGGGCGGTATTTGGCCTGCATCAGCTCGCTGATGGGCCGGCCCACCAGCTCCTCCACGGCATAGCCCAGGTTATGGGCGGCCTGGCGGTTGACGGTCAGGAACCGCCCCTCAAGGTCGTGGGTGTAGATGAAGTCGCTGATGTTGTCGAAGAGGTTGCGGTAGCGCTCCTCGCTGATGCGCAGGGCCTGCTCGGCCCGGCGGCGCTCGGCGATCTCCTGCTCCAGGAGCTGGTTGGCCCGCTGCTGGGCTTCCTGACGGGCCTTGACCTGGGCGGCCATGTGGTTGAACTTGCCGGCGATGGCCGTCAGTTCCTGGTAGCGCAGTCCCCCCACCGGGTGCTCGTAGTCGCCGGCGGAGATAACCTCCATGCTTTGCATGAGCTGGTCCAGGGGTCTGCGTAGCAGGCGGTTCAAGACCCAGCCGGTCAGCGCCAGGAGGGTCACCAGCACCGCCAGCACGGCGGCCAGGCTGGCCCGCAACAGGGCGCTTCTTTCCTGCACGAACGGCCTGGCCGTGAGGGTGAAGCGCACCTTGCCGATGACCGCCTCGCCGCGCATCAGCGAGGCGGTGCGCTCGATGGCCTCGTGGGGGTCGGGGCTGGTTTTCTCGAAGACCACGCGGCCCTCGGAGTCTATGATGAGCAGGGAGCTTATGAGGTCGTTCTTGACGAAGGAGGTGGCGATCTGGCCCACGGCGGCCTCGTCGAAGTTCCAGACCGGCGTTTCCAGGCTGCCGCGCAGGTAGGCGGTGTATTCGTCGGCCTTGGCCTCCAGGGCGCTCCAGGCCTGGCGGGTGGCGTGCAGGTAGGCCAGGGATATGACCACCGCCGAAACCAGGGCCGCCAACAGCACCACCGCCAGGGTCAGGTCCCTGGCCAGGAAGCGCCGGCCATTGCTGAACAGGGGCATGCTCAGTCCCTTGAGGGTTTGCCGACCATGCGCATAATCATACCATGCGGGGGCGGGTCTACCTGCCGGGGGGCTCCTGGCCCGCGATGGCCTGGTCAATCCTTTGCAGCACCCGGGCCGGTACCTGCTGGCCGCACATCAGGTGGCGCGGCTCGCCGGAGGGGGCGTCGGCCAGGGGCCTGATCTCCAGCAGGGCGGCCAGGCCGGCGTGGTGGGCCAAGAGCCACTGGGCCTCCTCGCCGCTGGAGAGCCAAAGGTCGCAACGCCCGCTGGCCAGCATGCGCAGCATGTTGTCCGGGGTGCCGGTGATGGCCATGGTGGGGGGGGTCAGGCGGGCAATCAGGGCGTCGGCCCAATGGCCGTAGGCATAGCCCTCCAGGGCGCCCAGCACCAGCCCGCTTTTTAGCGCCTGCGCCAGGGTGGGGTGGGCGGGCAGGGCCAGGGCGGCGGCGCGCTCTTTGTTGACCACCAGGACCGGGGGCTGGCCCTTGTACAGGGGCAGGCTGAAGTTGGCGTAGGCCAGGCGCGGGGCCAGCTTGAACCAGCCCACCCCGCAGCCGTAATGCCCCCACTTGATCTGGCTTAGCACCCGCTTCACCGGCATCTCCACCAGGGTGTAGGGCACGCCAGCCGCCTCCAGGGCGCGGCAGGCCCGCGCCAGCACCAGGCCCCGGCAGCCCGGGCCGGGCTGGCTGCCGCCCAGGTAGTAGGGCGGGCGGTGGAAGTAATAGATGGCCAGGGGCTCCTCCTGGGCCCCGGCCGGCCCTGCGGCGGCCAGGCATCCCAGTAAAAGCAGCCAGGCCAGTGGCGGGCGCGGCGTCATGGGGTCCCCGTCATGGCGAGCCTGGCCTGGCTAGGCCGAGCCCAGGCGGAAGGTCTCGCGCAGATAGGACTTGATCTCCGAGATCACCCCCAGGGCCTCCTTGAGGGTGCGGCGCTCCAGTTCCGAGAGCTGGGCGGGGTTGACGTAGTTGTCGGGCTCCAGGCCCTCCTCGTGCATCATCTGCTGGTGCACCAGGCGCAGTTGCATCTGGAACTCGAAGGCCTGGCTGGCCTTGAGGTGCAGGTCCGTGGACAAATGTCCGCCGTCCACCAGGCGTTGGTAGCGCTCCAGGGTGTTGGTCTCGCGCACGCCCGCGCGCAATGACATCAGGCGGGCGAAGTCCACGAAGGGCACCAGGCCCTTGGTCTTGAGGTCCAGCGTGTCCTTGTGCGGTCCCTCGCGCTCCACCGCGAAGTTGCGCAGGATGCTGGTCAAGGGCGAGCCGGCGGCGTAGGTGTCCTTGGCCAGATGACGGAAGAAGACCTCCTGGCCGCTGACCTGGCGCAAGAGGTGATCGCGCAGGCTTGTCCCCAGGTCCAGGTGGCCGTAACCCGGGCGGAAGTCGAAGAAGATGGTGGCGTGCAGCACGTCCTGGGGCTCGGGCGTGGAGATCCAGCGGTCGAAGTACTGGCGCCAGACCGACAGGGGCTGGCACCATTGGGGGTTACTGGCCATGATGCCACCCTGGCAGCGGGGGAAGCCGCAGCGCACCAGGTGCTCGATGGCCTGGCTGCCCAACCGGGCGAAGTACTCGCGGGCGGCCTTGGCCTCGGCCTCGCCCTGGGGGTCCTGGTAGATCAGGCCGTTGTCCTGGTCGGTGCGGAAGGTCTGCTCCTTGCGCCCCTCGCTGCCCATCATGATCCAGCAGAAGGGCACCGGCGGCGGCCCCAGCTCCTCCTGCAACAGGGTGAGCATGCGGTCCAGGATGTAGTCGTTTATCAGCGTTATCATGCGGGTGACGTAGCCGGGCTTGGCGCCCTCGTAGATCAGGGCGCGCACCACCCTGGGGCTCTTGAGCGACAGCTCGTAGAGTCCCTCGATACGGTTCTGGGCGGCGATCTCGCGCACCAGGTACAGGGGCGAGGAGCCCTGCACCACCATCAGGTCGTGGGCGGCAAACACCCCCACGATGCGCCCGCCCTTTTCCATGGCGATGTGGTGCACCCGCCGCTTCATCATCTCCAGCATGGCGTCGAAGCAGACGGTGTGGATGGGGATGGTCTGCACGGGGCTACTCATGATCTCGCCCACCGGGATGGTGATGGGCCGGCCGGCGGCCACCACCTTGGTGCGCAGGTCGCGGTCGGTGATGATGCCCACGATGGCCTCGGCCGAGTCGGTGACCAAGAGGCAGCCGGCCCGCTGGTCGCTCATGAGCATGGCCGCCCGCTGCACGCTCTCCCAGGCGGGGATGGTCACCGGCCGCCGGCGCACCACGTCGCCCACCTGGGCGCTGAACAGAAACAGGGAGCCCTCGGCGGGCTGGGGCGGACGGGGGCGCGAGAGCTCGGCCAGCACCTTGCCCACGTAGCTCTCGGACAACAGCTTGAGGTAGTGCTGGGAGAAGCGGGGATGGCGGGCTATCAGGTCCAGGAAGTCCTCGCGGGTCAGCACCAGGCACAGGGTCTGTTCCACGCTGACCACGTCCAGGTTGGACAGGCTGCCGCGCAGGATGCCGAGCGCGCCGATGCTCATGCCCGGCCCCCGGTGGTCCAGGAGGTTCTCCTGCCCCTCCTCATCGCGGAAGAAGACCTTGACTCGGCCCTGGACGATCAGGCGCAGCACGTCCACCTGGCTCCTGCCCCGCACCAGGATCACGGCCCCCGGGGCATGGGATTCCTGGGCGCAGCGGCCGGCCAGGTCGTCCAGGCTGGCCTGGTCCAGGTCGTTGAAGGGGGGCGTGGCCCGCAAAAAGTCCACTATTTGGGCCTGCGACAACGATGATGACGTGCTGGTGGTGGCCATAAGGTCTCCTGGACCCGCCCGCGCGAGGCTTTCGAAGGGGGAGATGGGCTGAGATTAATTCTAACACAACGGTTACTGGGCGGTGGACGGAGGATTGGCGCCCCGCCGCGTCAAAAAAGCCGGGGCGCCCCCCTGGGACGCCCCGGCTGATGGGCTGATTAGCGGTTTACTTGCCCTTCATCTCGATCAAGGTGCTGATGACCGAGGGGTCGGCCAGGGTGGAGGTGTCGCCCAACTGGTCCATCTCGTTGTGGGCCATCTTGCGCAGGATGCGGCGCATGATCTTGCCCGAGCGGGTCTTGGGCAGGGCCGGCGCCCAGTGGATGACGTCGGGCGTGGCGATGGGCCCGATCTCCTTGCGCACGTGCTGCACCAGGTCCTTCTTGAGCTGGTCGGTGTAGTCAATGCCCACCTTGAGGGTGACGTAGGCGTAGATGCCCTGGCCCTTGATCTCGTGGGGGAAGCCCACCACGGCGGCCTCGGCCACCGAGGGATGGGCCACCAGGGCGCTCTCCACCTCGGCGGTGCCCATGCGGTGACCGGAGACGTTGATGACGTCGTCCACGCGGCCGGTGATCCAGTAGTAGCCGTCCTCGTCGCGCTTGGTGCCGTCACCGGTGAAGTACAGGCCGTCGAAGTCGGAGTAGTACACCAGTTCGAAGCGCTCGTGGGAGCCGTAGGTGGTGCGAAGTTGGCCGGGCCAGGGGGCCTTCACCACCAGGCGGCCGCTGACGCCGTTGCCGCTGATCTCCTGGCCCTGGTCGTCCACCACCGCCGGCTGCACGCCGAAGAAGGGGAAGGTGGCAGAGCCGGGCTTGGTGGGGGTGGCGCCGGGCAGCGGGGTGATGAGGATGCCGCCGGTCTCGGTCTGCCACCAGGTGTCCACGATGGGGCAGCGCTCCTCGCCGATGACCTTGTGGTACCACTGCCAGGCCTCGGGGTTGATGGGCTCGCCCACGGTGCCCAACAGGCGCAGGCTCTTGCGGGTGTATTTGCGGGGGAAATCCTCGCCCATGCGCATCAGGGCGCGGATGGCCGTGGGCGCGGTGTAGAAGATGTTCACGCCCCACTTGTCCACCACCTGCCAGAAGCGCCCGGAGTCGGGATAGGTAGGCACGCCCTCGAACATCATGCTCTGGGCGCCGTTCAAGAGCGGGCCATAGAGGATGTAGCTGTGGCCGGTGACCCAGCCGATGTCGGCGGTGCACCAGTAGACGTCGCCGTCGTGGTAGTCGAAGACGTACTTGTGGGTCATCGAGGTGTACACCATGTACCCGCCGATGGTGTGCAGCACGCCCTTGGGCTTGCCGGTGGAGCCGCTGGTGTAGAGGATGAACAGGGGGTCCTCGGCGTCCATCCACTCGGGCTCGCAGCCCACGGGCGACTTGGCCATCAGCTCGTGCCACCACTCGTCGCGGCCGGCCACCATGGGGCAATCAATGCCCTTGCCCTCGCCCACGCGCTGCACCACCACGCAGTGGGGCACCTTGACGCCTTCCTTCTCGGCGCCCTTGAGCGCGTCGTCGGCGATCTGCTTCAAGGTGACGGCCTTGGCCCCCCGGTAGGTGCCGTCGCTGGTAATCATGATGCTGCACTTGGAGTCCACCACGCGGTCCTTCAAGGACTCGGCCGAGAAGCCGCCGAAGACCACGCTGTGGATGACGCCGATACGGGCGCAGCCCAGCATGGCGATGGCCAGCTCGGGGATCATGGGCAGGTAGATGGTGGCGCGGTCGCCCTTCTTGAGGCCAAAGCTCTTGAGCACGTTGGCGAACTTGGTGGTCTGCTCGTACATCTCCTGGTAGGTCAGGACCTTGTCCTCGCCGGGCTCGTTGCCCTCCCACATGATGGCCGTCTGTTGGCCGCGGGTGGCCAGGTGGCGGTCAAGGCAGTTGTAGGTGATGTTGGTCTTGCCGCCCTCAAACCACTTGATGGAGATGGGGCCCTTGCTGCGGTGATAGTTGTAGGATAGGACCTTGTCCCACTTCTTTTGCCAGTAAAAGCCCTCGGCCACCTCGCCCCAGAAGCCCTCGGGGTCCTTGATGGACCGCTCGTACATCTTCTGGTAGGTCCCCATGTCCTTGATGTGGGCCTTGTCCACGAAGGACTGGGGGGGATAGTATTTGCCACCCTTCTCGACGACCTTGTCCTCAGCCATTGATTCCTCCTCCCACGCTTGTTGGACCATTGAGACGCAAATGCCTGCCCAATTCTTATCTCGATCAGCCCCGCGGCGGAGCTGTTGGAAACCGCTCAGCTAAAAACTCATGTAGCCGATCCTCATCAGGTCGCGCAGGCTACCCTCGCCGTCCTGCTCCATCCTTTGCAGGAAGCGCTGGAAGATCAGCGCCGTGGTCAGGGCATCGCCCAGGGCGGTGTGCCGCTCGGGCACCTCCAGGCCGTAATCCTCGGCCAACTGGTCCAGGCCGCATTTCCTGAAGTCGCTGTACACCCCGTAGGGGTCGGGCCGCAAGAGCAGGGCTCGGCACATCTCCACGGTGTCCAGCACCAAGTTCTGCAGGCCGAAGCCCGTGCGGGCCTTCATGGCCAGGTTGAGGATGTAAATATCAAAGGCCGCGTAGTGGGCCACCAGGATGTCGGTGCCGATGAAGGCCAAAAAGTCCTCGAAGACCTCCCAGGCCGGGCGCGCGTCCTTTATCATGTCCGGCACGATGGCGTGCACCTTAATTGACTCCACCGGGATGTCGCGGCCGGGGTTGCACAGCTCCGAGAAGACCTCGCCCAGCCTCACCCGTCCCTGCACCAGCCGGAAGGCCCCCACGCTCACCACTCGGTCCCGGGTGGGGTCCAGCCCCGTGGTCTCCAGGTCCATGACCACGAAGTTGTGCTCGCGGGCCGGGGAGTCCAGGCGCAGTCCCTCCAGGGCGTGCAGGTTCTCCCGGGCCAGGGGGTCCAGCGAGCGCCCGCCCAAGCGCAGTTGCAGCACTTTATTGCGCAGGCGGGCCAGACCCCAGTTCACGCGCTGCCCTCCCTAACCTTGAGGTATCCCAGGCCCTGGCCCCGGGGCCTCCCCGGCCCCGCCAGCCGGCGGCACCTTAATTGGTCGGGCGCCCAAGTCAGTGATTAAAAGCATAACCCATGCCAGGGACACACGCGGCAACCCGGGCAGGGAAGGTGCCTCTTATTGTTGATATCCAGCCGCCGGTCCTCCCCGGCCCGCCGGTCGGGGATGGAGATTCTTCCACGCCCCCGAGAAGTTTTTACACCGCCGGCCGCCGCGCGGCTTTAGGCGATCATCTGCGCGCGGTAGCGCTGCTCCATGAATTCCTGGAGCTGGCTGATGACCGCGAAGCTCTCCTTGAGCATCTTGCGCTGCACCGCCGACAGGCTGGCCGGGTCCAACTGGCTGTCGTGCTCGCGGCCGGCGGCCCGCGATTCCAGGTGCCGGGCGATGCGCAAGAGGGTGATGAAGCTGAAGGCCTCGCGCAGATCGCCGGCGAAGCGTTCGTTCAAGATGCCCCGCCGGGCCAGCTCGGCCAGACGGTCCAGGGTGCTGGTGGATTTAAGCCCCTGCTCCATGGCCAAGACCCGCGCCACGCGCACCACCGGTTGCAGGCCCGAGAGCTTGAGGTCCAGACGGGCCTGGTACTGGCCGGCCTTGTCCACCACGAACTCGCGCAAAAAGCCCAGGGGCGGGCGCTCGCCCGGGGCCAGGCGCCCCAGGCGCGCCAGGAACTGGCGGTTGCCCTCCTGGGCCCGGTGGATGATCCGCCGCAGGGGCTCGCAAAAATCCATCTCGGCGTGCACGCACCGGAAATCGAACAAGGGCCCCGAGTGGGGCATGACGCAGATGTCCTTTTCCTCGATAAGCCGCAGGAAGGTGTCCTGCCAGCCGGCCTCGCCCTGGCACCAGCCCGGCTGGTTGGCCATCAGCCCGTCGGGGCAGGTGGGAAAGCCGGCCTGAGTCAGCCGCTCCACCGCCCGCTTGGCCAGGGTCAGGAACCAGCCCTGGGTCTTGTGCCAGCGGTCCTCGGGCAGGTTGGCGAAGATCAGGCCGTTCATCTGGCAGGTGCGCAGGGCCTGCTCCCGCCGGCCGGCCGAGCCCAGGGCCAGCCAGGCATAGGGCACCGGCGCCCGGCCCAGGCCCTCGTGCTCCATCTCCAGCTCGCTCAGTTCCAATATCTTGGTGATGAGGCTGTCGTTGAACTCGGTGGCCAGCTCCAGCATGTACTCGGCCGAGCCGCCCAGGCGCAGGAGCATCTCCAGCACCGGGTCCAGGCGCTGGTGTATCAACTCCAGCTCGTCCACCGAGCTGATCTTGTCCACGTCGCGCACCACGCCCACCGGCGCCGCGCCAGTGACCACCCTGAGGTCGTGGTCACTTATCACCCCCACCAGACGCTCGCCCTCGGTCACTCCCAGGTGGTGCACCCGGTGGCGGATCATCTCCAGCATGGCCTCGAAGGCGTAGGCCTTGGTGTGGATGGTGCGCATGGGCTGGCTCATCACCTCGGTGACCGGGGTGTCGGCGTCCAATCCCCCGGCCAGCACCCGCACCCTGAGGTCGGTGTCGGTGATGATGCCCAGGGGCAGGCCGTTCTGGTCCTCCACGATGATGGAGCCCACCCGCTGCTTGGTCATGCGCCGGGCCGCCGCCTTGACCGGGGTAACCGGGGCGCAGGCCAGCACCGAGGTGGTCATCAGCTCCGAAACCAGGCTGCGCCCCAGGATGGCGTCCAGCCCCAGCGACTGGCCGCCGGTCAGTAGCGAGCCCGGCGCCTGGTTGGCCCGCCGCGAGGCCTGGATATTGCGCGCCAGCGAGAAGCTGAAATGGCGCTTGAAGGTGGGGTAGGCCTCCACCAGGCGCCGGAAGTACTCGCCGGGCAGCAGGAAGGCGATGACGTCCTCGCGGGCGGTGACGTCGAACAGGGCCTTGACCCCCTGCAACAGGCTCACCGCCCCGAAGCAGTCGCCCTCGCCCCGCAGGTCAATGAGCATCTCGTTGCCCGCGTCGTCGCTCAGGGTGATCTTTACCGACCCGGACTTGATGATGTGCAGAAATTGGGCGGGCGCGTCGCCGGAGCGGATTATCACCTCGCCCCGGGGGAAGTAGGCGATCTCCATGCGCGACACCGCCCGGGTCAAATCCTCCGCGCGCAGGGTGTCGAAGGGCACCACCGTGTGGATGAAGTCCTTGATGCGCGGCAGAGGAAAGTCGCCCATGGCATTCCCTGGCTGGCTCCAAGGGGCACCCCCCCGCCGGGGCGCCGCCCCTGGGCCGCCGCTACGCTGGGAGGCCGGCCGGCCCGCCACCCCCGGGGGCCGGGGACCCGGCGGCGGACCAATCCAACCTAATCTCCAGCCTTTTGGAACATATTAGAAAAACCACGCCGCATCCGCCATGGGGGCTAACCCGTATTTTGGATAGGGGCGCCCCTACCGGGCCGCGAGCCGCGGCGGGCATAACGGGTCGTGTCAGGTTGCCGCCCCGGCCCAGGCCGCTGGCTCCCGCCGTCAGGCCGCCGAGGGAAAGGGCCGGTGACAGCCCCCCAGGCCGGCGGTTGCCTCTTGCCCCCTCTCCCCCACCGGGGGAGGGCCGGGGTGAGGGGCCTGGTGTTCCTCCCACCGCCGGTCCTCCGGCGCCCTCCTCGCCGGGCACATAGTGCCGGCCCAGCCGGCGTCAAAGCCTTGGCGCAAACCGGCGGCCCCAGGGGCCGTCCGGAAGCCGGGGCGGAACCGCCAAGCTAATGTGTCAAAAAACCAAATCAATTTTAACCGGGTCCCGGCGGCCCCGCTTGGAGGGGTTCTGGCACGCTGTTTGCTGCACTTATGGGCGACCCCCCAGGAGCGTCAGAACCGCCGGAGGATGCCCATGGACCCAGTGAAGCTCTTTGACCGCACCACCAACCTGCTGCGCGCCAACCTGGACCGCCGCGGCACGGCCCAGAACCTCATCAGCCGCAACCTGGCCAACGTGGACACCCCCAACTACCGGGGCACCGGCCTGGAGTTCGAAAAGCAACTGCGGGCGGCCCTGGAGGGCGGGGTGCTGCCTCCTTCCCTGGCACGCACCGACCCCCGGCACCTGCCCCTGGAGCCCCAGCGCCCCTTTGACCAGGCCCCCCCGGAGTACAAGGACATCGGCCCGGTGCAACTGGACGTGGAGATGAGCAAGCTGGCCGAGAACAACATCATGTTCAACGCCATGGTGCAGCTCATGAACAAGAAGCTCTCGGGAATCAGGTACGCCATCAGCGAGGCGGGAAAGTAAACGGCCATGGACTTCATCACCGGCATGGAGATCAGCGCCAGCGGGCTAAGCGCCCAGCGCACGCGCATCAACATCATCAGCCAGAACCTGGCCAACGCCTTCACCACCCGCACCGTGGAGGGCGGCCCCTACCGCCGCAAGATCACGGTCTTCAAGGCCCAGCCCTTCACCAACCACCTGGAGCGGGCCATGGACCTGCCGCCCTACCCGCCTGGCGGCGACCCCCGGCGGGGCGTCTTGGTGGACAAGGTGGATACCGACCCCGCGCCCTTCAAGCGCGTCTACGACCCCAATCATCCCGACGCCGACAAGGAGGGCTACGTCAACCTCCCCAATGTGGAGGTGGTCACCGAGATGGCGGACCTCATCAACGCCAGCCGCTCCTTCGAGGCCAACGTCACGGCGGTGAACACCAGCAAGAGCATGGCCATGAAGGCCCTGGAAATAGGCCGCTAAGGGAGACCCTAGATGAACACCTATCGCCTGGACGACCCCTCCGTCAACATGCTGCAAACCCCCGGCGTGGGCCGCAAGGAGACCAAGCCGGCCAGCGGCGGCAAGAGCTTCGCCGACACCATGAAGGACTCCATAGCCAAGGTGGAGAACATGCAGCAGAGCGCCAACCAGGCCATGACCGACCTGGCCGTGGGGCGCACCAAGACCCTGCACGAAACCATGATAACCGTGGAGCAGGCCAGCATCTCCATGAACCTGCTCCTGGCGGTGCGCGGCAAGGTCATCAACGCCTACCACGAAGTCATGCGCATGCAGTTCTAGGACCTGGGACAAGGCAGCGTAGGGACCAACAGCATCGAGGCCCGGCAGGGGCGCGAGGATTTGAGACATGGCGGAAGACCAGGACAAGGCCAAGGGGTTGGGGTTGCTCAAGGAGGCGGTGGGCGGCATGTCCACCGGCCGGCGCCTGGCCTTCATGGCCGGGGGCGCCCTGGTGGTGGGCGGGTTGATCGCCCTGATGTTGTGGATCAACCAGCCCGAGTATCAGACCCTCTACGCGGGCATGGCCCAGCGCGACGCCTCCCAGGTGGTGGCCAAGCTCAAGGACCTCAAGGTGCCCTACCGCCTGGAGGGCGACGGCGGCACCATCAAGGTGCCCCAGGAGAACCTCCACGAGGCCCGCCTGGCCTTGGCCGGCGAGGGCCTGCCCCGGGGCCAGGGCATAGGCTTCGAGGTCTTCAACAAGGTGGAGATGGGCACCACCGACTTCGTGCAGAAGATCAACTACCAGCGCGCCTTGCAAGGCGAGCTGGCCCGCACCATCTCTAGCTTCGGCGAGGTGGAGGAGGCCCGGGTGCACATCGTCATGCCCCGGGACTCGCTGTTCGTGGAGGAGGAGAAGAAGCCAAGCGCCGGCGTGGTGGTGCGCCTGGCCGCCGGCAGGGTCCTTAGCCCCAGCCAAATCGCCGGCATCGTGCACCTGGTGGCCTCCTCGGTGCCCGATCTCACCGACGACCGCGTGACCATCGTGGACATCAAGGGCAACCTCATCTACCGCAAGCAGGCCGACAGCGCCGAGTTCGCCGCCGGGCTCACCGCCGGCCAGATGGACTACCAGCGCAACTACGAGAAGGCCCTGCGCGCCAAGGTGCAGTCCATGTTGGAGGAGGTGCTGGGGCCGGGACGCGCGGTGGTGCGCGTGGCCGCCGACCTGGACTTCACCCGCACCAACATCACCCAGGACCTCTTCGACCCCGAGGCCGTGGCCATCCGCTCCGAGACCCGCAACAGCGACTCCTCCAAGAACAGCTCCCCCGGCCCCGAGGGCTCCCCGGACCAGCGCTACGCCTTGGCCCAGCAGAACGCCACCCCCGGCCAGAAGCCCGGCCAGCAGGGATCGGAAAGTAGCCGCGAGGGCGAGACCACCAACTTTGAGATCAGCCGCACCCAGAAGCAGATCACCCAGGCCATGGGGGGCTTGAAGCGCCTGACCGTGGCCGTGGTGGTGGACGGCCCCTACAAGGAGGAGGCCGGCGAAAAGGGCCAGACCACCCGCACCTTCACCCCCCGCTCGGCCGAGGAGATGCGCCAGCTCACCGAGATCGTGCAACGGGCCGTGGGCTACAGCCAGGGGCGCGGCGACGAGGTGACCATGGCCAACGTGCCCTTTGCCATCGCCCCCACCGCCGGTGTCATGGCGGGCAAGGCCTGGACGGACTACCTCAAGGAGTACGGCAAGCCGGCGCTGAACCTGATCCTGGTGATGGCCTTCCTGCTGCTGGTGGCCCGCCCCTTGGTCAGCGCCTACCTGGCCAGCCGGCCGGCGCCCGCCGCCGCCAAGCCCGGCGCGCCCGGCGCCCACCGGCCGGTGCCGCCAGTACGCGGTGGGACCGGTGGCCCCGGCGGCCTGCCCGCTGGCGTACGCCGCAAGACACACCGCCACCAGCGCCGGCCAACGCGGC
>JACQYR010000119.1 GCA_016208115.1 Desulfarculus sp. | reverse complement strand
CTGGGGGCCGACAGCCCCCGCTCGTGCCGGCTGAAGCCGCCCGCCTGTTGCCCCTGGGCCTGGCGCAGGAGGTCCGGCACCCCGCCCACGGCCGTGGCCAGCACCGGCACCCCGCAGGCCCCGGCCTCCAGGATGACCATGGGCGTGCCCTCGTTCAGGCTGGTGAGCATGAGCGCGTCCAGGCCGGGCATGAAGCGCTCGGGGTCGGGCCGGCTGCCCAAAAAGAGCACCCGCCCCTCCAGGCCCAGCTCCCGCGCCTGGTCCCTGAGGGCCTGCACCTGGGCCGGCGGGCCGCCGCCGATCAAGGCCCAGCGCACCCCGGCCGCCAGGTAGGGGCGCGTCCGCCTGAAGGCCGCCGCCGCATCGAGCAGCAGGCCGTAGTTCTTCACCGGGGCCACCCGTCCCACGGCGCCGATCAGGAAGTCGCCCTGCCCCAGGCCCAGTTCGGCCCGGAAGGCGGCCCGGCCCGGGGCGGGGTCGCTGAAGGGCTCCAGGTCAATGCCCAGGGGCAGCACCTTGTACTGCTCGGGCCGGCCCACGCGGTAGTGAAGGCAGATTTCCTCGTACTGGCGCTGGCTGATGACCACCACCCGCCAGGTGGCCAGCCGGGCCAAGAGCCGCTCCAGGCTCAGGAAGAAGGCGCTGGCCGCCGGGCTGAAGTAGCCGTGGAAGGTGTGGCCGTGGAAGGTGTGGATGGCCCTGGGCACGGGCCAGCCCCGCAGACGGGCGTAAGGCCGGTAGAGCCAGCAGGCCAGGCGCCCCAAAAAGCCGGCCTTGGAGGTGTGGGTCTCCACCACCTGGGGGCGAAAGCGGGCCATCACGCCCAGGAGCTTGCATAGCCCCTTGAGGTCCCGCCAGGGGTGCAGGCTGCGCCCCAGCTCGGGCACCTCCAGGTAGTCCAGGCCCTGGGCGCGGAGCGCCGGCCCCATGTCGTCCTCGTCGCCCTGCACCCGGCCGGCCACCAGAAGTTGCTCGAAACGCCCGGGGTCCAGGCCGGCCATGAGCACCGCCACGTGGCGGGCCGGCCCGCCCACGTTGAGCCGGGCGATGAGCCGCAAGACGCGAATGGGGGCGGGGTTGGCGGGTTGATCCACGGCGCTGGTCAACTGGCGTTCAGAATGGCGCGAAGGTTTCGCTTCAGGGCCGGTAAATCGGTGGTGGCCATGCGCCAGATTTCTTGGACGTCCAGGCGGAAATACTCATGAACCAAGATGTTGCGGGCTGCCTTTATTTGAGCCCAGGGGACATCGGGATATCTGGACTTGAATTCTTCCGGGAGATTGGCCACCGACTCCCCGATTACCACCAGCTTCCAAGTGATGGCGGATTGCTTTTCAGAAGACGCAAGGAACGCTTCCTCCGAGAGGTCCGCTAAATATGACTCAATATCAGCGATGCTCTCCAAGATGTGGCCCAGGTATATGTACGGGTCCTTGCTCATAGGATGGGCAGCTCCTCGGCCAGCACCCGCTCACGGATGGGCTCGTACAAGGAGCGGTAGTGCACCACATCCACCGGCCGGCCCAGGGCGGCCTCCAACTCCAACTTGAGGCTGGCCCGTTCCAGCAGGCTGGTCTGGCGGTCGAACTCCACCAGGAGGTCCAGGTCGCTTCGCGGACCGGCCTCGCCCCTGGCCACCGACCCGAACAGCCCCGCCCGTACCACCCCGTGCCGCCGCAGGATGGGCGCCATGCGCTCGGCCAAGGGCTGGATGTCGGCCCGAATCCTCATCTCCACCGGCTCCTGGGTGCTGTCGTCTCCAGGCCCATTTTACCACGCCCGTCCGGGCAGCCTAAGACATCCCCGCGTCCGGGGGCGGTCACGCCCCGTCTAGTCATCGCTGATGCCAAACAGCAGATTGGTGAAGCGGCGCTTCACCGGCCGCTCGATATTCTGTCCGATGCGGGCCATGAACAGGTTCTCGGCCCGCAGGCTGACGTTGGGCTCGTTGGTGGGGTACTGCCTAAAGCCCAGGGGCGTCAGCAGGTTTATGATGGTGTCGCGGTATTGCATCATGGTTTTCTTGGTGTCGTCCAGGTCCCAGTGCCAGGAGTAGCCCACGATGTAGAGGATGCGCTCGTCGTTGGCCGGCTCATCCACCACCAGCCCCAGCATGGGCTTCATCAGCCCCAGATTGCGCCAGCCCCGGGCGTTCTCGCCAAAAACCTCCGAGAGCACCGGCGGGTCCATGGCCGCCCAGCGCTCGCCGGCCAGGGGCGGCCGGCGCACGCAATAGCCCACGATGCTCTGCCCCTGGTGCAGGGCCAGGCACAGGTTGGCCCCGGGAAAGCTGGCCTGGTGCATCAGGCTGTCGGTGCAGGTGAGTATGGAACGGTAGGAGGAGAAGACGCCGATGCCCGGGTCCAGCTCGTATTGGGGCACCTCCTCGGGCGCCACGTAGGTGATTATATCCACCCGCCCCCGGGGGGTCTCGATGCCTATGTTCTGCCTGGCGGGCATGGCTGGCGAATGGCCCTAAAAGTCTTCGTAGTCGCCATGCAGGCGCTTGATCATGATGGCCAGGTCGTAGTTGTTGCCCCGCTTGTCCTTGGCGTAGTCGGGCAGCACCGCCTGCTCAAAAAAGTCCAGCTTGCGCGCCGCCCGGATGGCCTTGTCCTCCACGCCCTTGATGAACTCGGTGATTAAGAGCCTTAAGCCCAGGTTCATGGCCAGTTGGATCATGTCCAACAGCAGGTAGGTGCCCAGGCGCTGGCCTCGGAACTCGGGGTCCACCACCACCCGCACGCGGCCGATGTGGGCGCGCGCCCCCGGGGTGGGGTAGCGGTTCAGGGTGGCCTTGCCCACGATACGCTCCATCTCGTCCAGGGTCACGATGGGCAGGCTGCGCGAGGGGTGGTATTGCAGGAGGTAGTGGCGCACGATCTCCTGGTTGGCCACGTCGTTCTCCAGGTACCAGCGGTCCTCGTCCGGCACCCGGGCGAAGAAGTCCAGCAGGCGCTGCTCATCCTGCCCGGGCTCCAGGGGCCGCAGCCACACCTCCTCGCCATTCTTGAGGATAAGCGGCCTGGGATAGCCGTGCTTCTGCAGAGACATCGGTTCCTCCCCCTACCTGTTTCGCGGATGCCCCGCGCACCCGTGGCCCGCCGCCGGCCAGGGGCCGGGTGGCAAGGGCTGTGGCGGCCTGGGCTTTGCGTGGGCAAAGCCGGGCAAGGTCAGGCCAGATGTCCAGCTATCTGCTCCAGGGTGTCGGCCACCCGGCAGCAATAGGCATACTCGTTGTCGTGCCACAAGAGCACCCGCAGCAGAGAGCCGCTCAGGCTAAGCCAGTTGAGGTCCACCCGGGCCGAATGGGGGTCGCCCAAAAAGTCGGCCGCCACCCGGGGCCGGCCCAGGAAGCCCTCCTCCAGGGCCGCCACGCCCTTCAGCGGCCCCGCCATGGCCTCCTTCAGCGCCGCGATCACCGGCTCGCGCCCGGCCGGCGGACGCCGGAGCACCATGTCGGCCAGGAGGGCGTTGACCAAGAGGGTGGGCACCCTAAAGCTCATGGCCATCAACCGCCCCTCCAGGTGGGGCAGGAGTTGGGCCGTGGTGCGCGCCACCTCGCTGGTCACCGGCCGCACCCCCAGGCCCGAGCGCCCCGCCGCCGCCTCCAGGCTGGGGGCGTCCAGGATGGTGTCGCCGCTTAGCGCCGGGTGGATGGTGGCGATGGCCGCGCTTTCCACCCCAAAAGCCTCATCCAGCACCTTGAGCACCGGGGCCAAGGCGTTGGCCGTGCAGGTGGAGCAGGAGATGACGTGCTGGCGGGCCGGGTCGTAGGTCTCCAGGTTCAGCCCCCGCACCAGGGTGGCATGGGCCGTGGCCGCCGAGCGGGTGATGACCACCTTGTCCACGCCAAGGCCGGCCAAGCTGGCCGCCTCCGCCGCCGCCGCCGGGTCGCCCGAGGCCTCCACCAAGACCGATATCCCCAGGCCCCGCCAGTCCACCCTCCCGGGCCGGCCGCCATAGATCACCGGAATGGCCCGGCCGTCCACCACCAGATCGCCGCCCCGGGCCTCCACCGAGGCCGGAAAACGGCCATAGGCGGGATCATGGACCAGCAGATAGGCCAGATTGGCGGTCAGTTCCTCCGAGTCGCGGCCCTGGGGGTTCACCTCGGCCAGGCCGCGCACCGATAGCCCGCCGCCGCGCCGCCACAGCTCCCGAAAGAGCCCCCGCCCCACCCGGCCGAAGCCCAACAGGCCGATGCCCATCTGCCCACCCTGCGCCAATGCCCACGCCCCAGCTATTGAATAGGCCAAACATTTTGGATGACGGCCCAGTCTATCCCACCCCAGCCCCCACATCAAGCCCAGTGCCCGGGCGGGCAATGCGGGTCGAGCGGAGTAATTGCCCTGGCAAAGGCCGCCGGCTCCCGAAAAAGGCTCGCGGCGGATAAGCGTCGGGCCGGTCCAGTGCCTGGGCGGGCAATGCGGGTCGGGCGGAGTAATTGCCCTGGCAAAGGCCGCCGGCTTGACCGGCCAGCCCCTTGACGTCCTGGCGGCTCATTGACTACCATGCCCCCAGGCCGCCATGGCCCGCCCCGCGCCACCAGGCCCGGGGACGGCCCTCCGGCCCAAGGCCTGCCCCCCCAACATCGCCATGCCCGGCAGCAATGGCCGCGCCGGCCGTCGCCGGCGCTCCCATCCATGCCAGCAAGGGGGCACCATGACCGAAGACCTGGCCAGCCAATTGATGGCCCACATCCAGGCCAAGTGGAGCGCCGAGGCCTGCTGCCCGCTGTGCCAGGGCACCCAATGGGAGGTGGGCGGCCAGTGCTTCGAGCTGCGCCCCTGGCGCCAGGGCGGGCAGGACCTGGCCAGCGATTACTTCCTGCCCGTGCTGCCGGTGATCTGCTCCCAATGCGGGCACACTTTGTTGCTGAACCCCCGCGCCGCCGGCCTGACCCTGCCCGCGGCCCCACCCCTGGGCGAGGCCGCCCCGCCCAGGGCGCCGGAGAAGCCCAAGCCGCCGGCCAAACGCAAAAAGAAGAGGGCCAAGAGGTAACGCCCAGGCCAGGCGCCCACCAACTCATTAAGTTTTCAAAAAAGCAAGACGGGCGGGGATAAACCCCGCCCGTCTTGTCGGCGTTAAATGAGCTCCGGCCGCCTAGTTCAGCTTCTCCATGAGCTTCTCGGCGCTCTTGGCCTCGGCGCTCTTGGGGTAGCTCTTAATCAGGTTGCCCAGCACGATCTTGGCCGTGCGCTTGTCGCCCAGTTCCTTGAAGGCCATGCCCTGCTTGAGTAGGGCGCCGGGGGCCTTGTCGCTCTGGGGCCACTTCTTGACCAACTGGTTGTAGGCCAGGATGGCCTCCTCGTACTTCTTCTGGGCGTAGTAGGACTCGCCCACCCAGAACTGGGCGTTGTCCACCAGCTTGTCCTTGGGGAACTTCTTGACCAGGTCCTCGAAGCGGTCGCGGGCCGCGTCATAGGACTTCTGCTTGTACAGGCGCAGGCCCAGGTCGTAGATGCCCTGGGCCGACTTGGGCGAGGCGGCGCTGGGCCGGTCGTCGTCGTCGCTGGCCTTGGGGGCCGGCTTGGGCGTCGGCTTGGGCGGCGCGGCCACCGGGGCCGGGGCGGACGCCGGGGCCGGGGCCACGGCGGCCGGCGGCGGCGGGGCCGCTGGCCCCTCGCCGGGGCGCATGCCCAGATAGGCCTCCAGGCGGGCCAGGCGCTGCTCCACCTCGGGCGGGGCGGATGCCTGGCCGGACTGCATGCCCACCTCGTCCAGGCGGCCGTTGATGCGCATGAGTTCCTGGCGCACGTAGTCCATGTCCGCCACCACGCTGGCCTGGGGTCCGCGGCTGCCCTCCACGCTCTTGGACAACTGGTCCACGCGGCGGGTCAGCTCGCGCACCTTCTGCTGCTCGCGGGCCACCTGGCTTTGCAGGGCGTTGAAGTCCTGCTGGTCCACCATGGAGCAGCCCTGGGCCAGGGCCAGCAAGAGGCACAGGGCAAGGCTAATCCTGGGCATGGTCATCTGGTCCCCCTCATTCTGGCAATCAAAGCCATCCATGGCTTTGATTGCTCATCGGCCGGACAAAAGCGCGGTTTTGCCCAGCCTCCCGGGCGCTTGCGCGCCCGGCGGGCCATCCATGGCCCGCATTCCAAGTCGCGATCAGACTACCCGGTTGGCCACAACTTGGCGTCACACGCCGCGGTTGTTGGCCGGCGCTGGGCCGGATCGGGCGCGGGATGCTTGGGGACCGTCCCGCGCCCGGCGCTCCAGCGCCTACTTTATGACGAAGTGGGCCCGGCGGTTGGCCGCGAAGGCCTCCTCGGTGTTGCCGCGCACCAAGGGCTTCTCCTTGCCGTAGGTCACGGTCTCCAGGCGGGCGCTAGAGATGCCCATGGCCTGCAAGTAGGCCGCGGCGGCCTTGGCGCGCTTCTCGCCCAGGGCCATGTTGTAGCTGGCCGAGCCGCGCTCGTCACAGTGGCCCTCCACGATGACGTTGACCTCGGGGTGGCTCTGCATGTAGCCGGCCTTGTCGTTGAGTATCTGCTTGGCGTCGGAGCGCAGGTCGTAGCGGTCGTAGTCGTAGTGGATGTCCTGGTTGGTGAAGATCTCGCGCATCTGGGCCTCGGTGCCGGTGAGTCCGCTGCCGGCGCCCTGGCCCTCGCGCAGGCGCTGCTCGCGCAGGCGGCGCTCCTCCTCGGCCTTGAGGCGGGCCTGCTCCTCGGCGCTGAGCTCGCCGGGCGCGCCCACTTCCTTCTTGCTGCAACCGGTGGAGGCACCCACCGCCAGGCCCAGGATCAGGGCCAGCACCAACGTCCACACCATGCGCTTTTTCACTTTATCCTCCAATGTTGCTTGGAAAGTACCTTTTGCCTACCTGGTGCCGATCACGCCGCGGGGCGACCAGGCCGGATCGCTGTTCTCGCCGGAAAGCTCGGTGAGCCGCTTGAGGGGCTGGCCCGAGGCGGTCATGACATAAATCTGGTAACGCCCGGTGCTACGGCTGGAATAGGCGATCAGCCGCCCGTCCGGCGACCAGGAGGGGTCCTCGCCGCCGCCGTGGCCGCTGGTCAGAATCTGCTGGTCGCCGCCGTCGGGGCGGATGGTGGCCACCTGGAACACCCCGCCTATGTCCACCATGAAGGCGATGCGGTCGCCCTTGGGCGACCAGTCGGGAGCGGCGCAGTACTTGTGGCCATAGGTGATGCGCCGCATCTGGCCGCTAGCCATGTCGCGCACGTAGATTTGGGGGTTGCCCGAGCGGTCGGAGACAAAGGCCATCTGGCGGCCGTCGGGGCTGAAGGTGGGATTGACGTCTATGCCCCAGCCGTCGGTGAGGTTTTGCCCCACGTTGCCGGCCTGGTCGCACAGGTAGATGTTGGTCTTGCCCGAGAAGCTAAGGGCCGCCGCCACCCGGCCGTCGTTACGAAAGGCCGGCGTGAGGTTGACGCCGGGCTTGTTGAGTATCACCTGGCCCGAGCCCCCGGCCAGGGCGTGCAGGGCCACCGTGGGCCGGCGGTTGACATAGGTGGTGTAGGCCACGAGCTTGCCATCGGGCGACCAGGAGGGGAAGAGCGTCAAATCGCCGCGGCTGGTGAGCTGGCGGGCGTGGCTGCCATCAAAGTCCATGAGCCAGACTTCCTTCTTGCCGCCCTCGGCGCGCACAAAGGCGATCTGGGTGGAGAAGACCGACTTCTGGCCGGTGATGGCCTCCATGATCTCGTCGGCGAAGCGGTGCATCATGGCCGGCAGATCGGCCTTCAACCCGTCGTAGCGCCGCCCCACCAAAAGCTTGCCGTCGGTGACGTCGTGCAGCTTGCACTCGATGCCCAGGGTGTTGCCGATCTGGGTGTACTCGGCGGTGACCAGAAGCTCGGCCCCGATGCGCCGCCACTCCCGGGGGTTGATCGCCCAGGCCCCGCTGCCCAGATAGGTCTTGGGGTCCAGCACGTCAAACAGCCCGGTCAGCTCCAAATCGCCGCGCAGAATGCGGTTGCCCTCGCCGCCCAGGGACTGGGAGCTGGCCATGGGCTTGAACTCGGGCATGGCCAGAGGCAGCTTGCGCGAGGAGGGCTTGGTGATGTCTATGTACACCCGCGCCTGGGCCTCGGCGGGCAGCCAGAGGCCCAGGGCCATGAGGGCCAGGCACATTATGGCGATGAGTCTATTCATGGCGCTCGCTTTGCTTAACCGTTTGCGTCCTCGACCCTGAAGCGCACGCCCAGCTCGCGCAAGGCCCCCGGCGGCGGCGGGAAGGGCGCGGCCTTCTCGGTGGCCCGGATGGCCGACTGATCGAAGCGGGCGTTGCCCGAGCCCTGCTCCAGCCAGGCCCGCTCCAGGCCGCCGTCGGCCCGTAGCCTGATGCCCACGATGGCCACCAGGCCCCTGGGCTTCTGCACCAACACCTCCGAGAGCACCCAGGCCGCCTGTATGCGCTGCCACAACTCGGTCAGGTAGACCTGGTCGCGCAGGGAGGGGTTGCCGCTGGCCCCGCCGCCCCCGGTGCCGGCGGCGGCGCTGAAGGCCCCGCCCACCTGGTTGGACCGGGTGGCCGCCTTTTCCTCCAGGCGGTTCAGCGCGCTCTCCAGGCGCTTCTGGTCGCTTACCTTGCTCTGCAGGTTGGCCAGGCGCTTCTCCAGCTCCTTGCTGGCGTCGGGCGTGGGCTCCTGCGGCTTGGGCTTGGGCTCGGGGCGCTTCTTGACCTCCTCGGGCTTGGTGGCGATGGCCTCCTTGGGCTTGGGCTCCGGCTTGGGCTCGGCCTTGGGCTTGGGGGCCTCTTTCACCTCGGGCTTGGGCTCCGGCTTGGGCGCCGGTGGCGCCGGCGGCGCCGGCTTGGGGGCCGGCGGGGCCTTGGGTCCCGCCTGGGGCAGCCCCGGCACACCCACCAACTGCACCTGGTACACCGGCGCGAAGAGCTCGGCCTTGCTGGGTCCCCAGGCCCGCCAGAAAAGGATCACCGCCACCATGAGCAGATGGGCGCCCAGGCTCAGGGCCAAGGCCCAACCCAAGGGCTCCCCCGGCTGGGGATGGAATATCCTGGCCAGCGCCGCGCTCACGGGGTTTTCTTCTTCTCCGGTGCCTGCACCTTCTCGGGCTCGGTGACCATGCCCAGGTTGTGCACCCCGGCCTTGCGGGCCTCGGCCATCACCTGCACCACCACCCCGTAGGGCACGTCCTTGTCGGCCCGCAGGTAGACCTTGGTCTCGGGCTTGCGGCCGGTGATGCCGGCGATCTTGTCGCTCAGGCCCTCGCTGCCCACCTGGAACTCGTCCAGGAATATCTTGCCCTCCCGAGTCACCGTCAGCACCAGAAGCTCCTCGCTCTGCTTGAGCGTGGTGGTGTCGGTCTCAGGCAGTTTCACGTCCAGGCCCTGCATCATCATGGGCGCCGTGACCATGAAGATGATGAGCAGCACCAACATGACGTCCACCAGGGGCACCACGTTGATCTCGCCCATGACGCGGCCCTTGCCCGAGCCGACCCCCCCCGCCACGGCCCTAGCTCCCCTGGCGCCCGGCCTGGCCGGGATGGGCGGTCTCCGCGGCGGGGGCCGGACCCTGGCGGCGCATGAGGTCGCGCTCCACCAGGTTGAGGAAGTCCTGGGTGAAGGAGGCCATCTCCGCCTCCAGCACCTGGATGCGCCGGTTGAAGTGGTTGTAGAACACCACCGCCGGGATGGCCGCGAACAGGCCGGTGGCCGTGGCCACCAGGGCCTCGGCGATGCCCGGGGCCACGGTGGCCAGGTTGGCCGTGCCGGTGGCCCCGACGGAGCGGAAGGAGTCCATGATGCCCCACACCGTGCCGAAGAGCCCGATGAAGGGGGCGGTGTTGGCGCAGGTGGCCAGGAAGGTGACCGCCTTGCCCAGGCGGGTGCTCTCGGCGGCCATGCCCCGGTTGAGCGAGCGTTGCAGGTTCTCGATGACGCCCGTGGCCACCAGGCTGGTGTCGCCGCCCTCGCCGGCCTGGGCGCGCATGACCTTGCCCAGCTCGCCGTAGCCCAGGCGGAAGACCACCGCCTGGGGGCTCATCTCCAGGTGCTTGGTCTGGCCGTAGGCCGCCGACAGGCTGCCGGCGTGCCAGAACACCTCCTGGAACTCCTGGTCCTGGCCCTGGGCGGCCCGGATGACCCGGTACTTGGAGATGATGACCGCCCAGGTCAGCACCGAGAACAGGATGAGGGTAAACAGGACGAACTGCACCACCAGGCCGGAGTGCCACACCAGGCTCCACACATCCAGCCCGCCGGAGGCCCCGCCCCCGGCCGCTGCCTGGAAAGTGGGCAGGGATTCGGCCAGCAGTCCCCAGATATAGTTGGTCATGGACATACCATCCCACATTATATTGTGGCCACTATAGCCAGGGGGCGGGTCAAAGTCAAGGATTCCCCAGGCGTTTGCGGCCGGCGCGGGGGGAATTTTATCCCCGCCGGGCAAGCATTTAAAGGGGGTGGGCCGGCAAATTTATCGGCCCCGGCCTCGGCGGGGGCCAGAGCCCTGGCCAGAGGGGGCCGCCTGATATATAGTTAATGTGCACAAATACTTAGGAGCAAGCCCATGGCCCAGGCCCCGCCGCGCGGCCTCTTCCTGGACCTGGACGGCACCCTGGCCGACAGTATGCCGGTCCTGGAGCGGGTCTATTTCCGCTTTTTGGAGGCCCGGGGCCGGAAGGGCAGTCAGCGCCAGTTCGCCGACTTGGCCGGCCTGCCGCTCATGGAAACCGTGGCCAGGCTCAAGAAGCTGCACAAGCTCCCCGAGCCGCTGGCCGAGCTTTTGGCCAATTATTACGAGCTGGTGGACAAGGTGTACCAGACGGCGGCCCAGCCGGCCCCCGGGGCCCAGGAACTCCTGGCCGCCGCCCAGGCCCGGGGCGTGGCCGTGGTGGTGGTCACCTCGGCCCGGGGGGTGGTGGCCCGGGGCTTTCTGCACAACCAGGGGCTGTGGCACCAGGTGCGGGCCGTGGTGGGCGCCGAGGCCACGCCCCGGGGCAAGCCCCACCCCGATCCCTACCAGAAGGCCCTGGAGGTGACCGGCCTAAGGCCCCCCGAGGCCCTGGCCGTGGAGGACACCGCCATCGGCGCGGCCGCCGCCCTGGCCGCCGGCATCCCCACCTACATCGTCAGCGACCCCGCCCGTCCGGTGCGGGTGGAAGGCGCGGCCGGATATATCAAGCGGTTGGACGAGCTGATAGGGCTGCTGTAGGACTGGGTGCCCCCGGCGGGGCATAGCCGGGTCGAGTGCCTCGACGCCCATAAACGGGTCGAGTGGTGCTGTCCCCTGGGCCAGCCTGGCCGGCTCCCGTTGCGGCTTGTGGCACAAGCATGTAGGGCGGGTTAGCGAAGCGTAACCCGCCGAGTCCCTGCCACCCCGGTATTTACCTCGCCCCCACGGGTTGTTATAGTGTCGGCCATGGTCGTGGACGCGCATACCCATATCTTTCCGCCCCAGGTGCTGGCCGAACGCCAGGCCTTCCTGGAGGGCGAGCCGGCCTTTGCCGCCATCTACGCCAACCCCAAGGCGCCCATGGTGGACGGCCCGGGGCTCGTCGCGGCCATGGACCAGGGCGGGGTGGACATCTCCTGGGCCCTGGGCTTCCCCTGGATCAAGGAAGAACACGCCCGCCTGCACAACGACTACCTGGCACAAGCCGTGGCCCAGAGCCAGGGCCGCCTGCGCGGCCTGGGCTGCGTGCACCCGCCGGCGAATTGGGCGCTGGGCGAGGCCCGGCGCTGCCTGGATATGGGTCTGGCCGGCCTGGGCGAGCTGGCCTTTTACGACAGCGACCTGGACCTGGACTCCCTGGCGCCCCTGTGCGAGCTGTGCGCCCAGGCGGGCAAGCCGCTGTTGTTGCACACCAACGAGCCGGTGGGGCACCGCTACCCGGGCAAATCGCCCATGAGCCTGACCACCCTCTACGAGCTGATCCGCCGCCACCCGGCCACCAAGCTGGTGCTGGCCCACATGGGCGGGGGCATCTTTCTCTACTCGCTGCTCAAGCGCGAGGTGAAAGAGAGCCTGCAAAATGTCTGGCTGGACACGGCGGCTGGCCCCTTTCTCTACGGCCCCCGGGCCTACGCCCTGGCGTGCGAGTTCCTGGGGCCGCACAAGCTGCTCCTAGGCAGCGACTACCCCCTGTTGCCGGTGAGCCGCTACCGGCAGGAGCTGGAGCAGGCCGACCTGGGGCCGGAGGAGTACGCCCAGGTGTTGGGCCTGGCGGCCCTGGAAATCATCCCCTGAGCCTGAATCTCTTCTCCATGCTAGGTGAGACATGAACCCCGAACTTTGGCCCCTGATCGGCGCCGGCCTGGGCCTGCTTACCCTTCTACTGCTGGTGGTGGCCCTGGTGCTCCTGGCCCGCGCCCCCCGCCAAGGCGTCCTGGAGGCGGCCTTGCGCGAGGAGATGGCCCGCTCCCGCGAGGAGGCGGCCAGCCAGGCCAGCACCCTGCGCCAGGAGGTCAACACCAACCTGCTGGCCCTGCGCCAGGACCTGGTGCGGGTGATGGAGCGGGCGGCGGGCGGC
The DNA here is from genome assembly GCA_016208115.1 of Desulfarculus sp. GTDB lineage: Bacteria > Desulfobacterota > Desulfarculia > Desulfarculales > Desulfarculaceae > JACRDC01. The sequence goes on along the minus strand of JACQYR010000119.1, from coordinate 12,186 downwards.
CAGGAGGCCCAGCTCAACAAGTTCGCCAACTCCCTGGAGGTCTTCCGCAAGATCATGGAAGGCCAACTGGACAAGTTCCGGGCCGAGGAGGGCGAGAACGCCCGCCAGGCCCGCCAGGAGCTGAGCGACAGCCTGAGCAAATTAGGCGAGGTCCAGGCTGCCACCCTGGCCCAACTGGCCAGCGCCCAGCAGGAGCGGCTCACGGCCCTGGGCGAGCGCCTGGACGCCCTGACCCAGACCCAGGAGACCCGCCTGGAGGCCCAGCGCCAAGCCCTGGAGGGCGGCCTGGCCGCCGGGCGGGCCGAGATGGCCCAGACCCTCAAGGGGCTCTCCGAGGCCCAGGGCCAGGCCCTGTCCGAGGTCAAGGGCGAGCTCAAGGCCATCGCCAGCACCGTGCAGGAGCGCCTGGAGAAGCTGACCACGGACAACGCGGCCAAGCTGGAGCAGATGCGCCAGACCGTGGACGAGAAGCTCCAGGGCACCCTGGAAAAACGCCTGGGCGAGTCCTTCGGCCAGGTCAGCCGCCAGTTGGAGATGGTGCACAAGAGCGTGGGCGAGATGCAGAGCCTGGCCAGCGGCGTGGGCGACCTCAAGCGGGTGCTGACCAACGTCAAGGCCCGGGGTACCTGGGGCGAGGTGCAACTGGGCAGCCTGTTGGAGGAGGTCTTCATCGCCGAGCAGGTGGCCAAGAACGTGGAGATACGCCCGGGCAGCGGCCTGCGCGTGGAGTTCGCCATCCGCCTGCCCGGGGCCAGCGGCGACAACGACCTCTTGCTGCCCATAGACGCCAAGTTCCCCCAGGAGGACTACGAGCGCCTGCTGGACGCCGCCGAGAAGGCCGACCCCATTGCCGAGGAGGCGGCGGTCAAGGCCCTGGAGGCGCGCATCCGGGGCTTTGCCAAGGACATAGGCGAAAAATACATCTGCCCGCCGCACAGCACTGACTTCGCCATCATGTACCTGCCCACCGAGGGGCTCTACGCCGAGGTGCTCAGGCGGCCCGGCCTGGCCGAGGCCCTGTGGCGCGAGCACCGCGTGCAGGCCGCCGGCCCCACCAACTTGGCGGCCATGCTCAACAGCCTCAAGATGAGGCCGTCGAGGATGAGGCCTGATGGCATGGGGCGCTTGCGTGCCCGCGCCCTCGCGGATGCCTAGCCCGGCCACGGCGGAGGGAGTGCCCAGCCGGGGGGGCGCCCGCGTCTTGCCCGCCGTGGCCTTGTTGCTGCTCCTGGCCCTGGCCGCGCCCCTGCTCATGCAAAACGCCCTGGACCGTCCCGTATCGCGCGACGAACACCAATTCGTGGCCTCGGCGGCCCTCTTGGCCCGCCAGGGCCTGCTGCCCTTTCGCGATTACCCCTATTTCCACGTGCCCTACCAGGTGCCCGCGCAGGCCCTGTTAATCAAGCTCGGCGCTGATCCCCTGACCGGCGCCCGCCTGTGCTCCCTGGCCTTTGGCTTGGGCTGCCTGGGCCTGGTCTTCTGGGGGGCCTGGCGCTACTTGGGTGGGTTGCCCCGCTGGCTGGGGCTGGGGCTGGCCGCGGCTCTCATGGTCTGGCTCACCCACAGCCCCCTGTTCCTTTACACCAGCGGGCGGGCCTGGAACCATGATCTGGCCCTGTTCCTGGCCCTGGCCTCCTTCCTGGTCCTGGGCCACGCCCTGGGCCGGCCCCGGCCCGCCCGGCTGCTCTGGGCCAGCGGGCTCCTGTTGGGCCTGGCCGCGGGGGTGCGCCTGTCCTGGGCGCCGGCGGTCTTGCCCATGCTGGTGGCCATCCACTGGCTGGGGCCGCCGCTGGGCCGGCCCCGCTCCTGGCGGCTGGGCCTGCCCTTTCTGGGCGGGCTGGGCCTGGCCGGGCTGCCCCTGTTACTCCTGGCCTTGGCCGCCTGGGATGACCTGCTGTTCGGCGTCCTGGTCTACCCCGGCCAGCTCACCACCCAGTTCTGGGCCCAGCAGGGCTACGCCAAGGCCATGACCTGGGCCAGCAAGCTGGACTTTTTCCACCGTCATGTGCTCCCCGCCCCGGGTGACCTGGCCCTGTTCGGCACCTTTGCCCAGACCCGCCTGCTCATGGCCGCCACCCTGCTCCTGGCCCTGCCCCTCAACCTGCTGGCCCTGGCCAAAAGGGCCGGGGCCTGGCGGCAAAGCGGGTTGATGCTGCTATTGTTGCCCGTGGTATTCTTGGGGGCCATGCTGCCCACGCCCAATATGTTCCAATACTATTACCAAGCCGTGCCCTTGTGCCTGCTGGCCCTGGCCCTGGCCCTGGGCGCCCTGCCCCAGTTGGCGCCCGCCGGCCCGCGCGGCCCCTGGCTCTGGGCGCCCTTGGGCCTGCTGGTGGCCTATGTCTTGGCCCATGGCGGCTACCACTTGGCGCACGCCGGCTATAAGGCCTGGAAACCGGAGGCTAACTCCGAGAGGGCCGCCGCCGCGGCCCTGGGCCGGGAGATGGCCCGCCAGGTGGGGGCGGGCCGGGTGCTCACCCTGACCCCCATCTTCCCCCTGGAGGGAGGCCTGGATATCTATCCCGAGTTGGCCTCCGGGCCGTTCGCCTTGCGGGTGGCCCACCTGCTGCCGCCCGAGCAGCGCCGGGCGCGGCGCATGGTCGCCCCGGCGGACCTGGAAGAGTTTCTGGCCCCCCGGCCGCCGGCGGCCATCCTCAGCGGCCTGGAGAAGGAGCTTGACCCCCACCTGATGGCCTATGCCCAGGCCCATGGCTACCAGCCCCGGCCCCTGGCCGGCGACAGGCTGGTGTTGTGGCTGCCGGACCAGCGGATCCCGCCAGCCGGCCAGGAAAGGCCATGATGCTCTCGGTCATCATCCCGGCCTACAACGAGGAGGCCTACATCGCCACGGTGCTGGAGCGGGTGCGGGCCGTGGCCATGCCCAAGGAAATCATCGTGGTGGATGACGGCTCAAAGGACGCCACGGCGGCCATCGTGGAGGGGCTGGGGGGCGACGACCTGACCCTGATCCGCCATGGCCGGAACCAAGGCAAGGGCGCGGCCATCCGCAGCGGCCTGGAGCGGGCCAGCGGCGAGGTGGTCATCATCCAGGACGCGGACCTGGAGTACGACCCAGAGGACTACCACGCCGTGGTGGGGCCGATAATAGGGGGCCTGGCGCGGGTGGTCTACGGCTCGCGGGTGCTCAACCGGGCCAACCGCTACTCCTACCTGAGCTTCTACTGGGGGGGCCGCCTGGTGAGCCTGGCCACCAACCTGCTCTACGGCTCGCGGCTGACCGACGAGCCCACCTGCTACAAGGCCTTCGAGACCCCGTTGCTAAAAAGCCTGGGGCTTACCTGCACCGGCTTTGAGTTCTGCCCCGAGGTCACGGGCAAACTCCTCAAGCGAGGCATCACCATCCACGAGGTGCCCATCTCCTACGTCCCCCGCGACAAGGGCCAGGGCAAGAAGATCACCTTCAAGGACGGCTTCGAGGCCATCTGGGTGCTGCTGAAGGTCAGGCTGGGCCGGGGTTGATTGCAACTTACCATCAGCCGCATGGTTTTCATAAAAAGACAAAACACGGGCGGGGATAAACCCCGCCCTTACATCAAGAAAAGGCAATTATCACGTTGTCTTAATGTGGGGGCGGGGTTTATCCCCGCCCGTGTATTCGCATCGAAAAAACAATATGGCCAAGATGAAATTAGCGCGTAGGGCGGGTTAGCGAAGCGTAACCCGCCGAGTACGGCTAGGCCAAAAGGCGGCTGGGCGCTGGTGGCCCGGCCTTCATCTCCGCCGCCCGTCCCGCCCCGCCAAGAGCCAGCCGGGCAACAGCCCCAACAACCACAAGGCCCGCGCCCGGGCGTTGCTGAGCCCTTGCCACTGCTGGCCCAGGCCCAGGCCCAGGCCCCGGCTGAAGCGGGCGTAGTTGACCGCCGAGCGCCAAAAATAGGCCGGGTGGCGTGCTAGCCAGGGGATCTCCAGGTTGAGCACCATCTGGTGCCAGAGCATCAGGCCCGTGAGGTGGCTGGCCGGCACCCCGGAGCCGGTCAGCCGGTCGCCGCCCTCCGTGAAGTAAACTCGTAGCGGCTCGTCCACGAAGCGGGTGAGGTAGCGGGCCGCGATGGGGCTCCACACCAGGTCCTCGGGCAAAAAGCGCGCCCCCGGCGGCTCTGGGTAGGGAAAGGCCCGTAGCACCTGGGTGCGGGTGAAGCCCCACAGCTCGCCCTGGTAACGATGACCGTGGCGTAGTTCCAGGGCGCTCAAGTCCATGACCGGCGCCGGCAGGGGCCGGCCCAGGGGGCGGCCCTCTTGGTCCTGGCAACGGGCCGTTACCCCGGCGAAGCGGGCGCGCTCCCCGGCGGGGATGTCCCGCCAGTGGAAGAGCAGGCGCTCCAAGGCCTGGGGCAGGCAAGCGTCGTCGGAGTCCAGGGTGAGGAACAGCTCGCCCCGGGCCAACTCCACCCCCCGGTTAAAGGCCACGTGCTTGCCCTGGTTTTCCTGGCGGAGGTAGCGGATGGGGAAGGCGGCCTCTCCCCGCCAGGCGGCCACCAGCTCGGCGGTGCCGTCCGTGGAGCCGTCGTCCACGATGAGCCACTCGAAGTCGCGGAAGGTCTGGGCGGCCAGGCTCTGGTACACCCGGGGCAGGGTGTGGGCGCGGTTGTAGGCCGGGGTGAAGACCGTGAAGACGCGGTCAAAGCCCATAATGGTCCGCACCCCTGGCCGGGATCAGTTGCCGGCTGGCTTTTTGAGCGCCTCGCTCAGGCGCATGACCTCCTGGGTGGCCTGGATCAGGTTGAGCTGGGGCCGCTCCTTGCACACCACCAGGTACTTGAAGGTCAGCCCCTCGATGAGGCTGTCGTTCATGGGCTGGATGAAGGACTCGTCCTTGCCGCACATGTAGCCGTAGCCCCACAGGATGGCCAGGCCCACCATCTCGGAGTTGTCCTTGCTCTCCACGTCCCTGAGGAACTGGCCGGCGGTGTACTGGCGGGGGTCCAGGCTGGGCACGCTCTCGGCCCGGGCCGGAGCGGCCAGGGCGGCCCAGATCACCAGGACCAGAATCAGGACGGCGGCTGGCTTCTTCACCATGTCTTGGCTCCCTTTGGAGAAGGCGGTCCTGGCGTCACCCTACTTGTTTTGGGCGTAGAAATCGGCGATGACCTCCACCACCCGCTCTTTCTGCTGGGGCGTCAGCTCGGGGTAGATGGGGATGGCCAGCACCTGGGCGGCGGCCTGCTCGGCCTGGGGCAGGTCGCCGGGCTGGCCACCCAGGTGGGTGAAGCACTCCAGGAGGTGCATGGGGATGGGGTAGTACACGGCGTGGCCGATCTTGGCCGCCGCCAGGTGGCGCATCAGGCCGCCGCGGTCCGTGGCGCGGATGACGTACTGGTTGAAGACGTGGGTGCGGGGCTCGTTCGGCCAGGCCCGGTGGGGCAGGCTGACCAGCCCCTTGTCCACCAGGCCGCTGGCGGTTAACAGGCGGTCGTAGTCGGCGGCGTTGGCCCGGCGGGCCTGGCTCCAGGCCTCCAGGTACTTTAGCTTGACGCTGATGACCGCCGCCTGCACGGCGTCCAGGCGGAAGTTGCCCCCCACCAGGACGTGGCGGTATTTCTCCTGGGGGTGGGAGCCGTGGGTGCGCATGGAGCGCAGGCGTTGCGCCAACTCCGGGTCCAGGCTGGTGATGAGCCCGCCGTCGCCGGCCCCGCCCAGGTTCTTGCTGGGGAAGAAGCTAAAGGCGCCGGTGTGGCCGATTGAGCCGATGCTGGCCAGGCCGGCCGGGCCGGGGTAGACGGCGCCGATGGCCTGGGCGGCGTCCTCCACCACCTTGAGGTTGTGGGCCCGGGCCAGCACCATGAGCGGCATCATGTCGGCGGATTGGCCGAAGAGATGCACGGGGATCATGGCCTTGGGCGGGGCGGGCAGGTCGGCGCGGCTCAAGAGCGCCTCCACCCGGGCCGGGTCCAGGTTGTAGGTCAAGGGGTCAATATCGGCCAAAAGCGGCACCGCCCCCAGGCGCACGATGGAGCCCACGGTGGCGAAGAAGGTAAAGGGCGTGGTGACCACGCCGTCGCCGGGGCGCACGCCCAGGGCCATCAGCGACAACAGAAGCGCGTCGGTGCCCGAGGAGACGCCCAGGGCGTAAGGCACCCCCAGGTGGGCGGCCAGGGCCTTCTCGGCCTGGTCCACGTGGGGCCCCAGGATGAAGGCCTGTTGCTCGAAGACCTGGGTCACGGCGGCCATGACCTCGTCCTTGATGGCGGCGAACTGGGCCTTGAGGTCCAAGAGGGGCACCGGCAGGTCGTTTTGCGCGGCCATGTGCGGTTCTCCTTGGGGGCGGCAGGCCCCCTGGGTTATGATGCCTGGGTGGTCCGCGAGGCCAAGACCCCACGGAGGCCGGCCCACAAGCGGCGGGCCGGCGAGGCAAAAATGCCCACTGCATGGTGTATATCATGAACGAGGCGCAAACGCAGTCCCAGATTGAGGCCGTGGCCCGGCTCCTGGCCCGGGCCGATCAGGTGGTGGCCCTGACCGGGGCGGGCATCAGCGTGGAGAGCGGCATCCCGGCCTTTCGGGGCTCCCAGGGCCTGTGGGAGAAGTACGACCCCATGGAGTTCGCCTCCATCGAGGCCTTCATGGCCGACCCCCAAAGGGTCTGGGGCATGCTCCTGGAGCTGGACCACCTGGTGCGCTCGGCCCAGCCCAACCCGGCTCACCAGGCCCTGGCCCGCCTGGAGCGGGCTGGCCGCCTGGCCGGGGTGGTGACCCAGAACATTGACGGCCTGCACCAGGCGGCGGGCTCGCGCTTCGTGGTGGAGTTCCACGGCTCGGGCCGGCGCCTGGTCTGCCTGGCCTGCGGCCGCCAGGTCCGGCGGGGCGAGGTACTCATGGAGACCATGCCCCCCCGCTGCCCCTGCGGAGGGGTCGTCAAGCCCGACGTGGTCTTCTTCGGCGAGCCCATACCCGAGCGGGCGGCCATGACCGCCTTCGCCCTGGCCAGCTCCTGCCAGGTGATGCTGGTGGTGGGCACCTCGGCGGTGGTGGCCCCGGCCAGCCATCTGCCGGTCTTGGCCAAGCAGGCCGGGGCCAAGGTGGTGGAGATCAACCTGGAGCCCACGGGGCTGTCGCGCCATGTCTCGGACTACGTCTTCCACGAGAGCGCCAGCGCCGTGCTGCCCCGCCTGGCCCAGGCCGTGGAAGGGCTTCTGGAGGGACGGGGCTAGGCCATGACAGGCGAGCCCCTACAGGTCTGGCACGTCATCACCAGCACCGACGTGGGCGGGGCCGAGACCCAGCTTATGCGGCTGGTGCGGGCCCTGGGGCCGGACCGGGTGGCCCACCGCGTGGCCTGCCTGCTGCCCCTGGGCGCCCTGGCCGGGCCGCTCACCGCCGCCGGCGCCCAGGTGGCCAGCCTGGACCTGCAACCCGGGCTGAAGGCCCTGACCGCTGGGGTCAAGGCCCTGCGCCGGCTCCTGGCCGCCCAGCCGCCCGACCTGGTGCAGACCTGGATGTACCACGCCGACCTCTTGGGCCTCTTGGCCGCCCGGCCGCTGGGGCTGCCCGTGGTCTGGAGCTTACGCTGCTCCGACCTGGACCTCTCCCGCTACCGGCGCTCCACCCGCCTGGTGCTGAAGGCCTGCACGGCCCTGGCCCATTTGCCCCAGCCCCGGGTCATCGTGGCCAACAGCATTAGCGGCCTGGAGTTCCACGCCCGCCTGGGCTACCCCCGCCGCAAGCTCAGGCTCATCGCCAACGGCTTCGACACCGAGATGTTCGCCCCCGACGCCGCCGAGGGCGCCCGGCGGCGGGCGGCGCTGGGCTGGGGGCCGGATGACCTGGTGGTGGGGCACGTGGCCCGCCTGGACCCGGCCAAGGACCACGCCGGCTTCCTCACCGCCGCCCGCCTGCTGGCCGGGCGGCTGCCCGCCGCGCGCTTTCTGCTCATCGGCCAGGGGGTGGAGGAGGCCAACCCCTTCTTCGCCGCCTGCCAGGAGCCGCCCCTGGCCGGGCGCTGCCGGCTGCTGGGCCGCCGCGACGACGTGCCGGCCTGGTTAACGGCCATGGATGTCTTTGCCCAGAGCTCGCTCAGCGAGGGCCTGCCCAACGCCCTGGGCGAGGCCCTGGCCAGCGGGCTACCCGTGGCCGCCACCGAGGCCGGCGACACCGCCGCCCTGGTGGGGCCTGCCGGCCGGGTGGTGCCACCCGGCCAACCCTACGCCCTGGCCGAGGCCCTGGAGCATCTGCTGCGCCTGCCGGCCCCGGAGCGCCAGGCCCTGGGCGCCCAGGGCCGGCAACGCATGCTGGAGGGCTACTCCCTGGCGGCCATGGCCGGGGCCTACCTGGAGCTGTATCGGGAGATGGCTCAGCGCCTCTGATCCACAGGGGCCGCCAAAAGACCAGGACACGGGCGGGGATAAACCCCGCCCCTACATTAAGACCGCGTTTTTACGATGTTATATTAATGCAGGGGCGGGGTTTATTCCCGCCCGTTCTTTGCCGTTTTCGTGGCGGCCATGGCCCCGCAGGCCCACCAAAACAGGGCGGGCCGCCGGCTTTCACCGGCGGCCCGCATGGCTATCAAGCGTGGCTAGGGGGCTAGTTGATGACGCCCTTCATGCGCACGTAGAAAATCTTGTCGGCGGCCTGGATGCCCAGCTTCTCCTCGAAGGGGCCGGAGGGCAGGTTCTCGGGCCGGGGGCTGACCATGAGGATGAGCTTGCCCTCGTGGTCCAGCCAGCGCTCCTCCACCTTGAAGTGGTCGGGGTTGTAGAGCAGGCGGTCCACGTTGAGCCTATCCACGCAGGTCTTGTTGATGGCCACCGAGCGCACCACCTCCTGGGGCTGGCCGCGCTTGAGCCCCCCGAAGAAGACCTCCTGGGGCTGCACGGTGAAGGCGCCCCGGATGTCGGCCACCACGTAGATGCTCACCTTGGGAGCCCCGGCCACCAAGAGGAAGATGGGGCCGCTGAACTCCATGGGCTCCTTGGCCTTGGCGCGCACGGTCAGGTTGTAGGAGCGGCCCCCGGGTACCGGGCTAAGCTCGGTGGTCAGGTACTCCTGCATGGGGTTCTCCACCCCGGCCAGGATCACCGGCTGGCCCTCGATGCCGCTGATGGTGGTGGAAACCGCGGTGTTCTGGCCCACGCAGCCCACCAGGTCCAGGCGCCGGCCCTTCTCCACCTTGACCTTGCTGGCGGTCTCGCCGGTCATGATGAGGGTTATGAAGGGGTTGCTGGGGTCGTTGGTGTTGACCACCGCGGTCTTGCGGAAGGAGCCGCTGATGCCGCTGGTATCCAGGTCCAGGTTGATTAGGCCCTTGCCCCCGGGCGGAATCACGCGGTCGAACTGGGCCACGGTACAGCCGCAGGAGGGGGTGACGCTGTCAATCACCAGGTTCTGCTTGCCCTGGTTGCTGAAGGGAAAGACGGCCTTGAGCATCTCCCCCTCGGTGATGTTGTTGTAGACGATCTCCATCTTGTCGAAGACGGCCTTGGGGGCGTTGGATTTGGTCATGGGGGGCTCGGCGGCCTGAACCGGCGCGGCGATAAGCGCGCAAGCCAGCGCCGAGATCAAGAAGGCAAGGCGAAGCAGCCTGGACATGGGTACCTCCCTTGAGGCATGTTGTGTTTGGGGCCCAATGGCCCCCTCGGGCAGTGAGGATATCACAGGCCCCCGGGGCCGTCCACCAGACGCCGGGGGGCATTATCATAATCCGCTCCGGGCAATACCCTTGACGAACGGGCCGGGGCCGGTGTCTTATCAGGCCAGGGCCCTGGAGGCCTTACCCCGCCGACCGGGAAGGATATGCCGTGGATTCAGCCCTCAAATATACGCGAATTTTCCTCTGGCGGCACCCCGAGGTGCAAGGCGCCAAGGATGGGCGCTACTTCGGCCACACCGACGTGCCGCTGACCCGCCGGGGCAAGCAGCAGGTGGTGGCGGTGCTCAGGCGCATGGCCGGCGAGAAGCTCAACGCCGTCTACGCCAGCGACCTGCAACGCGCCCGCCTGTTGGCCGAGACCATCGCCCGCCGCAACAGCCCCCGCCGCAAGGTGGAGGTCCTGGAGGCCCTGCGCGAACTCAACCTGGGCGCCTGGGAGGGCATGTCCTTCCAGGAGATCGCCGATAAATTCGCTCACGACCTGGCCGCCCGCCAGGACAACCTGGCCAGCCACCGCATCCCCGAGGGGGAATCATTGGACGACCTGGCCGCCCGGGTGGTGCCGGCCTTCCAGCAGATGGTGGGCGACAATACCGGCGGCAGCATCTGCGTGATCTCCCACGCCGGGGTCAACCGCGTCTTTTTGGCCAAGGTGCTGGGCGCGCCCCTGGAGCGCATCTTCCGCATCGAGCAGGAATACGCCTGCCTGAACATCATTGACGTCTATGCCGACGGCGTGCCGGTGGTAAAGCTCATGAACCAGCCGCCCAACCTGGAGGAGGAATAGGGCCGGGGCCAGCGGGGCTGAGCTGTTCTTACCCCTCGCCCCCACCGGGGGAGAGGGCTGGGGTGAGGGGGCAGTAAAATCATCAGGGAAGGCCCCCCCGGCAGGGATGCGACGCGGCAATCCACCCTGTTGGTCTTAATCGGGTGGCCTGGACAATTCATTGTCCAGGTCGCGTAGCGACAAGAGGTTTACAGAAGATGGCCGGCTGATGGTCTGTTAGGACCATGTCGGGGGCAGGGCAAGAAACCTCTTGTGCCTTCGGCACCCGGGCAACACCAAGCTGTTGTCCGGGCCACCCATGGCCCCGGCCCCTGCGCGGGCCTTGCCAGGGCTGCGGTGGCTGGGTTAGCCTCGGGAAGAAAAAAGACTATCAGGGAAAGGGGGGAGGGTGGCCAACCCGGAACATCTGGCCATGCTCAAGCGTGGCGCCACCGCCTGGAACCAATGGCGGGAAGAGAATCCGGGAGTAAGGCCGGAACTCAACTGGGTGGACCTCGGTGGGGCGGACCTCACCGGGGTGGCCCTTGACGGGGCGAACCTCGGCGGGGCGAACCTCCTAGGGGCTAACCTCGGTGAGGCGAACCTCCTCAGGGCGACCCTCGGTGAGGCGGACCTCCGCTGGGCGACCCTCGGGGGGGCGGACCTCCGCTGGGCGAACCTCATCGAGGCGAACCTCGCCGGGGCCGATATGGCCAAGGCCATTCTTGGCCATACGTCGCTGGGAAACCTCGACCTCAGCCAGGTCAAGGGCCTGGAAAGCGTGAGACACGCAGGCCCCTCCACCATCGGCATAGACACCATCTACAAATCCGGCGGCAACATCCCCGAAGTCTTCCTTCGCGGTTGTGGCGTGCCCGAGGAGTTCATCGAGTACATACCATCCTTTGTCAACAAGGCCATCGAGTACTACTCCCTGTTTATCAGCTATTCGTCCAAGGACGACGGCTTCGCCCGGCGCCTGCATGCCGACCTGCAAGCCCAGGGCGTGCGCTGCTGGTTCGCGCCCCACGACCTGAGGATAGGCGACCCCTTCCGCGACCGCATTGACGAGTCCATCCGGGTCTACGACAAGCTGCTCATCATCCTTTCCCAAAATTCCATCTTCAGCAATTGGGTGGAAAAGGAGGTGGAGACGGCTTTCGAGAAGGAGCAGAGGAAGGGGAAGCTGGTGTTGTTCCCCATCCGCCTGGACGAGGAGGTCATTGCCACCAACAAGGCCTGGGCCGCCGACATCCGCCGCGCCCGCCACATCGGCGACTTCACCCGCTGGAAGGAGCACGACGCCTATCAGGCGGCCTTGGCGCGCCTCCTGCGCGACCTCAAGGCCTCGGCCCAGGCGGCGGGATGAAAGCCCGGGCGGGGATAAACCCCGCCCCTACATTAAGGCGACGGGATAATTGCCTTTTCTTGATGTGGGGGCCGGGGTTGCCCACGCCCGTTTTCTACGCGCCCGCCCGCCCTCGGCCAATCCCTCACCGGTAGGTGGACACCCGGGCCTCGGCTTGCCCGGCCAGGGCCTTGAGCCACTCCTGGGCCTGCATGCTCAAATAGCGCGGGGAGTAGATGGGCCGGGCCAGCAAGAGCGGCCAGCCTCTCAGGGTTTCCTGAAAGCCTACCAGGGTGTGGGGGCCTTGGTCGCTGAAGGTGTAGCGCTGCTGGCTGGTTATGCCCCAGGCCCGGCCCCGCCAGCCCACGGCCTGGGCCTCCACGGCCTCGATCACCTCGGCGCGCACCAAGAGCGGCAGGCCCAGGGGCCGTAGCCACAAATCCAGGCGGGCGCCCGCTTCCAGGC
>JACQYR010000070.1 GCA_016208115.1 Desulfarculus sp. | reverse complement strand
ATATCGAAAGCCCCACCATGGCCCTGGAGGAGCCCGCCCCAGACCAGGCCGCCCCACCCCGCGATCTCAGGGAGACCGCCGGCGAGGCCATGGCCCCAGGCCTGTCCACACCCGGCCAGCCGGCCGAGCCACCCACCCAGGTGCTGGGACAATCCACCCACGCCGAAACCCAGGACGAGGACCTGGACAACCTTAACCGCACCATGATCAAGATGCCCAACTGCCCCAACCACCCCGGCGAAGCGGCCACCGAACTCTGCCCCTTGTGCCGCCAGGCCTATTGCGCCAAGTGCGTGACGGAAAAGGACGGCAAGGAGATGTGCCTCAACTGCGCCAAGTCCTGATGCGGCCGAGGGCCAAGCACCATGCGGGCTGACACATGAAGATCGGCTTGGAAGTCATCAAGGGGCCTGACAAGGGACGGGTCTTCACTCTCGCCGGAACCACCACCTACGTGGCCGGCCGGGGGAGCAAGGCCAAGATCAGGTTCAGCGACAGCGACCCCTACATCTCGCGCCATCACTTCCTAGTGGAGGTGGCGCCGCCGCGCGTCTACTTCAAGGACCTGGACGTCACCAATCCCTCTCAGATCAACGGCTTTTTCGTGGACGAGGCCGAGCTTTGCGACGACGACGTCATCGAGGTGGGTTACACCAAGCTACGCGTGACCCTTCAGGGCGGCCAGCAGGGCCAGCCGTCCCCGGGCCACCCCGCCCCGCCGCCGGCCTCGCCCATGCCCCCGCCCGCCCAGACCCCAGGCCCCGCCACCGCCGCCCAGTCGGACGGCTCCCCCAGCCAGGAGTACTCCACCGCCTCCCTGGGCACCAGCCGGGTGCGCTGCCACCGCTGCGGGCTGGACCTGACCGTCCTGGCCGATTCCGACGGACGCGGCTACGACCTGGGCGAAATACCCATATACTGCTGCCCCGACTGCCTGCCCCGCCGCGAGGACGACACCCACAGGCTGATCGGCCCCTACCGGCCCCTAAAGACCCTGGGGCACGGCGGCATGGGCGAGGTCTTTTTGGTCTACCACCAGGAGACAGCCCGCCTGCTGGCCCTCAAGAAGATGAGCATAGACAACCCCATTCTAGGGGCGCGCTTCGACCGCGAGATATTCATCATGCGCGAATTGTTCCACGACAAGCTCATCGCCTACGTGGACAACGGCTGCGACGCCGCCTCGGGCAAGCCCTACCTGGTCATGGAGTACGCCCCCCTGGGCAGCCTGGAGGAGCTGATCCGCAAGGGCCACGGGGTGGTGGAACCCCGGCTGGCCGCGGGCTACATCCTGCAGGCCCTGGAGGGCTTGGCCTTCCTGCACCGCAAGAACGTCCTGCACCGCGACCTCAAGCCCGAGAACATCCTGCTCAAGGAGACCTCCAGCAAGGGGGTGGCGGCCAAGATAGGCGACTTCGGCCTGTCACGGCAGTTCTCCAGCGCCGGCGGCACGGTGCTCACCCGCCTAGGCATGGCCATGGGCACCGTGCTCTACATGCCCCCCGAGCAGGTGGAGGACGCCCACTCGGTCAAGGAGCCGGCCGACTTGTACTCCATGGGCGCCACCTTGTACCATATGCTCACGGGCAAATATCCCTTCAACTTCCCCACGCCCCAGGAGCTGGCTCGGATGCAGGGCAAGAGGGAGCATACCCAGGTCTCGCCCCTGGGGGCGCTCAAGCAGTTCATGCGCAAGGAGAAGCTGCGCAGTCCCCAGCTCATCGTCCTGGAGGACAAGCCCATACCCGTGCGCAAGCGCAACCCCAACATCCCCGAGGCCCTGGCTAGGGTGGTGGACAAGTCCCTGTGCAAGGAAATCCCCAAGCGCTACGCCACCGCCGAGGATTTCCGGGACGATCTGGGCCGGGCCCTGGCGGCCATCAGGGGCTGAGACCCGTGCCCCGGCGGAGTGCCCACCCCATAAGGGAGCGGTAGCATGGCTTCTCAATCGCAGCACACCCAGGTCAGCGGCCCGCGCCGGGAGATGCGCCAGTCCCTGGCGCCGGGTACCCGGCTGGGCAAATACCGCACAGAGCGGCTCATCGGCCGGGGGGGCATGGCCGAGGTGTACCTGGGGCACCATGACATGATGCAGGGCAACGTGGCCTACGCATCCACTACGTTGACGAGCACGAGGGCACCCACTTCTTCTCCATGGACTACGTGGAGGGTCGCACCCTCTCCGACATCCTGGCCGAGCGGGGCAAGCTGGGCGAGAACGAGGCCCTGGACATAATCCGCCAGATAACCAAGGGCCTGGCCAAGGCTCACTCCCACAACCTGGTGCACCGCGACATCAAGCCCTCCAACGTCATGATTACCAGTACCGGCCAGGTGATAGTCACCGACTTCGGCATCGCCAAGGACTGGACCCGGGAGACCTCCATCACCCAGTTCGGCGTGGCCCTGGGCACCCCACGCTACGCCAGCCCCGAGCAGAAGGCCGCCCTCAAGGTGGACGGCCGTAGCGACATCTACTCTCTGGGCGTGGTGATGTACGAGATGGTGACCGGCAAGACGCCGTCCCAGGTGCAGACTAGCGCCAGCAGCCAGGACCCTCCCCCGCCTCCCAGCCAACTGGAGCCCTCCATCAGCGATTCCTACTCCGCCCTGGTGCTCAAGGCCCTGGAGAGGCGTCCCGAAAAGCGCTTCGCCAGCGCCGAGGCCCTGCTGGAGATACTGGACCGCATCATCGAGGGCAAGAGCTTTCACTACATCCCCACCATGCCCCGCCAAAAGAAGCTGGCCCTGGCCGGAGCGGCGGCCGGGCTGTTGTTGGTCCTGTTGGTGGGGAGCTGGTTCGCCGGCGGCGACAAGTGGGTGAAAAGCACCTTTTTGACCGACCCCAACACCCGCGCCGCCCAGGAGCAGGCCGCCAGGCTGACCCAAGAGAGCCAGAAGGCCCGCCGGGAGCTGGAGGAGATCACCCAGAGGGCCGAGAAGGAAAGGCGCGAGCTCAGGGCCAATGCCCTGGTGGAACAGGGCGAGCAAAAAGCCATCAAGGGCGACTTCGCCGCGGCGCGCAAGCTGTGGGAAGAGGCCCTGCGGGTGGCCCCTGGTTTCGAGCCGGCTGGGCAGGCCCTGGCCGCCCAGGCCGGCCGCGAGGAGGAATGGCGCAAGGCCAGGCAGGTGGCCGCCCGAGCCAACTCCCTGGTGGAGCAGGGCGAGCAGAAGACCAATGAAAACGACTTCGCCGCGGCGCGCAGGCTCTTCAACGAGGCCCTGCAACTGGTGCCAGACCTGGAGTCGGCCCGGCGCGCCCTAAACGGCCTGCCTGCCCGCGAAAAGGCCTACGCCGAGATAAAGAAGCAACTGGAGCAGGGCCGCGCGGGCCCCCAGGCCGGGGCCAAGGCTCAAGCGCCCCAGCTCAAGACCGACGATCTGTTGGAAAATGCCGACAAGTTTCTGAAGGCCGGCAAATACGATCAAGCCATCAGCTACGGCAACTTGGTACAAACCATGGAACCAGGCTCGCAAAGGGCCAAGCAACTGGTGGAAGAAGCGAGACGCAAAAAGGCCGAGGGGCGCTAGCCCCCGGAGTAGAGGCTGACGGCGCCGGGCGTTCCGGCCCAGGCCTTGCCTCGCCCCGCGCCGGGGCCATGGCGAACGAACGCCGCCGGGAAAAACCGCGGAGACCCAGAACCGCGGCGCCCCCCCGGGGTAGAGTTGGAGGTTCCTTTTGAAGATAGCTTTTGCCGGCGCCAGCGACGTGGGCCGCGTGCGCGAGGAAAACCAAGACTCCATATTCGTGCCCGACGACCCGCCCGCCGAGGGAAACCCAGCCCTGTTCTTCCTGGCCGACGGCATGGGGGGGCGCAAGGGCGGCAGCATCGCCAGCCAGACGGCCATCGCGGTGCTGCGGGAGTATTTTGCCAGCGGCCCCGACGGCGACCTGCCCAAGGCCCTCAACGACGGCGTGCAAAAGGCCTCCATGGCCATTTACCAGAAGTCTGAGGAGGAGACTCAACTGCGGGGCATGGGCACCACCATTGTGGCCCTGGCCGTGCAGGACAGCCTGGCCGTGGTGGCCAACGTGGGCGACAGCCGCGCCTACATCTTTCGCGGCGGCCGCCTGCGGCAGATCACCGAGGACCACTCCCTGGTGGCCCAGCAGGTGCGCGAGGGCGTGCTCACACCCCAGGAGGCCAAGACCTCGCCCATGCGCAATCTGATAACCAAGGCGGCGGGGGCCATACCCGACGTGGAGCCCGATGTCTTCCGCGAGCACCTGGAGGACGGCGATATCCTCCTGATGTGCTCGGACGGCCTGCACGGCCCCGTGGAGGACGCCCAGATCGCCAAGGTGCTCTCATCCCGGCAACCCCTGGCCGACCAGGTGCAGGAGCTGCTCAAGCGGGCCAACAAGGCCGGCGGCCCGGACAACATCTCGGTCATCCTAGTGCGGGTGGACAACGAAGCCACCACCGGAGAGATGGCCAACGCCACCGGCGACCTGACCGAGAAGCTGCCTGGCGGCCAGACCAGCCAGCAGGCCCCGGGCGCCGGCGGCTCCGCCATGACCAAGCCCTTTATCTACCTGGTCCTGCTGGCGGCGGCCGCCTTGGGGTTGTGGTGGTATTTCAGCAATAACTGATACCAAGTTGCGATCAAACACGTGGTTTGATCGCAACTTGGCATGCGAGCATGGATTCACCCCACGCAAACTGCGTTTGCTCGGGGCCCCCGAGGATCGCCCCCCGGGCGCGTAAGCGACCGGGAGGTCGGGCAAAACCCGGGGTCGCCACGAAGCGTCAGCTTTGTGGGGTGGAACCACGTTTTTGCCTGGCCGATCAGCAATCAAAGCCATGGATAGCTTTGATTGCATATTGGTATGAGGCGGACCGCCTTGGGCGGCGTACCTACCAACCCAGGAAGGTGCGGGTGTTGGCCAGGGGCTTGCGCAACAGCCAGTAGGCCAGGGAGACCTGGCGACCGTAGAGCACCGCCATGCCCTTGAGCCCAATGCGCATTTGGGGCTGCTCGGTCTGCCACTGGGCCTCGGCCAGCACGCTGGCCACGCCCTCGGGGTTGGTGACCACGTTCTGGGCCACGTAGGTCAGGCGGGCCTGGTGCTCCTTCTCGGGAAAGGCGTTGAGCACCACCTTCAGGGAGTGGTCGCGGTCGAAGTCCACGTTGTCGGTCTCGGGCAGCCAGATGCGTACCTTGTTGCTCTGGGGGTTGACGATCATCAGCACCATCTCGCCCAGGGCCACCGGCCGGCCGCGCCAACGGTGGGGGTCGTCCAGCACCACGCGGCCCTTGGTCTCAGCGCTCACCTCCAGCTTGCTCGCCGTGTACTGGGCCATCTGCAGCCGGGTCTCCTCCTGCTCCAGGCGGTGCTCCAACAGACCCACCTCGGCCCGCGACTTGGGATCCACGAAGGCCTGCAGCTTGGCCCGGTTCAGGCCCGAGCGGATGATCTCCACCTGCTGGCGGGCGACCTTCAATTCCTCCAGGGCGGTGCGCTTGTCATAGGAAAAGAGCACATCCCCGGGATTGACCTCCTGGCCGGGCTGCACCGCCACCTCGGCGATGACACCGTTGACAGGGGCGGTGACCACCCAGGGGTCCTTGGGCACCACCTCGCAGGGGGCCACCACCCGCAGGGGGACCTGCCACAAAAGCGAAAACAAGAGCACGGCCAGGGCGGCCAGGCCCACGCGGTTGGGCCGCAACAGCCGGCGGGCCAGCATGCCCCACTTGGGCGGTCGGTGATGGGCGCGCCAGGCGGCGGCATAGGACACCGCCAGCGAGGCCGCGAGCTTCAGCTCGGGCAGGGACCAGGCCCGGCCGTTCCATCTCTCCAGCCACAAGCCGGCCAGCAGGCGGCCGTCCTCCAGGATGGGCAGCCACATCACGGCGATGCCGCCGTTCTGCCCGGCCAGGGCACGCCAGGCCTGGGCCACCTGGGGCGGAAAGGCCCCCTCGGCCAGGACCTGGTGCTCGGCCCGCTGGGTCATAACCTGCACCAGGTCGCGCCAGCGGCGCATCTGCTCGGAATGTTCCTCCACCTTGCTGTGGCCCGAGACGCCCAGGCAGCGGGGCTTGCGGCCCCCGAAATCCCAGAGCGCGGCGCGGTCGTAAGCGATCAGCTTGATGGTGCGGTTGAGCAGGCGGAAGGAGAGTTCCCGCCGATTTTGGCTCAGGAAACACTCCAGGGTCAGTTGGTGCAGCACCCCCAGGACCTTGAGGGCCTCCTCGCCGGGGGGCAAGGGGCCGGCGGCGGCCGGGGGCCCCTGGCCGGGGGGCGGCGGGTTGTGCTGGCCCTCGGCCACCTCAGCTCCGGCCGCCGGCCAGTTGCAGGCGGCCGGTCATGCCGCTGCGCAGGGCGCCGCCGGCGTTGTCCACCTCGGCGTACACCTCGAAGGTGCCGCTGGCCGGGTCCAGCACGGCGCTAATGTGCGAGATTTTGGCCGCCACCTCCTTGCCGGTCTCCTTGATGAGGATGTTCATGGGTTGGCCGACCTTCAGGCTGCCGAACAGGTCCGAGGGCAGGATGATGCGGGCGCGCAACACGCTGTCGTCCACGATCTTCACCAGGGGGCGCCCTTCATCCACCAGCTCATGCTCGTTGACAAACAGCTTCTCCACCCTGCCGGCGTAGGGCGCCGCGATGCGGCACAGGGTCACGCTACGCAAGGCGAACTTGCGGTTGACCTCGGCCACGGCCAGCTCGGCCTTGGTCTTCTCCAATTCCAGTATAGAGGCGGACTTCTCGTTGAACAATTGCAGGGTCACGGCGTGGGCCTTGCGGGCCGCCTCCAGCATCACCTCGGCTTTTTCTAGATTGAGGCGGTGGAAGGTGCTGGAGTCCAGCTCAATCAGGAGCTGGCCGGTGTTGAAGGACTGGCCGAACTCGCGGTGGATGCGGTGCACCTGGGCGCGCACCTCCGCCGAGATCACCGACTCCCGGCGGCTGGTCAGCACCACCGACAACTGGTCGCGCGAGGATGGGGCCATCAGGGAGGGGGGGGTAAGTTCCGCCGCCCACGCTTGGCCGCCGGCCAGGAGCCCCAGCCCGGCCAACAGCAAGAGCATGCGAAATATCATCATGCTGGTTAAACTCCGCTAAAGGCACCGCCACGCGCCAGGGGCCGTACTGCCCGGCCTACCTCGCGAGGGCTTGGCCAATCCCCTGGAGCGCGGCGCTGCAATTTGAGAGGGGGGGCCAGGGGCGCCCCCCCTTTTCATCCACCATTGGCCGGGGGGAGTCCCCTGCCCTACTTGGCCTTCCAATCGCGGCCCACGCTGTTGTTCAAGCGCGCGCGCGAGGTTACCAGGCGTCCATAGGAGTTGATGAACTCATGGTTGGCCACCAGGTACTTCTGCTCGGCGTCCAGCAGGTCGCCCTCGTGGGACTTGCCCTGCTTGACCTGCCCTTCCATGGCGGTCAGTAAGCGCGAGCGGCTCTCGTTGAGGTCGCGCAACAACTCGATGTCATCCATGCTCTCGGCCTGCTCGATGGTGGCCAGGCGCACCTGGGTGAAGACCGCCGTTACCATGGCCTCCTTGCGCCGGTCCACCATGAGCACCCGGGCTTGGGCGGCGCTACGCTCGGCCAGGTTGCGGGGTATACCCAACAGGTCCCAGGATATCTTCAGCCCCAGTGTAAACCACTCGCTCTCGGAGAGGTAGGAGTTGTTGTCGTGGTCGAAGCGGGCGAAGATGGTGGGCGCGGGCAGCAGCCGGGCCATGGAGTTGGTGACGTCGCGCAGGGAGATTTCCTTGTCCAGGTCCAGGGCCATCAGCTCGGGCCGCAGGTTCTGGGCCTCGCGCCACAGGGTCTCGATCTTGGGCGCGGGTTCCTTGTGCAGGGGGCTTTCCACCGCCAGGGGCGGTATCTCGATGTCGTCCACCCTGTCGGTGCCCAGCAGGCGGGCTAGCTCGGCGCGGTGGGTCTCGGCCCGCCGCTCATGCTGCTTGAAGCGCATGATGAGGTTGATGAAATGGGCCTCGGCCTCCAGGCCGGCCACCTCGGGCACCGTGCGCTCCTGCACCTGGCGCTTGACGAGCTTGGTGCGGTTCTTCAGCTTGTCCATGATGCCGCGGGTGTTTTTGGCCGAGGACTCGGCCACCGCGGTCTGCATGTAGGACCTGGTGATGTCCAGCACCAAGTCCTGCTTGATGCGGCGCAGGTGCTCGCCGCTGGCCTTGACCCGCGCGTCCGCCTGCATCCAGCGGTTGACGTTGACGGCCAGGTTCAGCAGATCCCAGGACATTATGGCCGTCTGGCGGTTGACTGTCTGGTCGCTGGAGATGGAGGGTTCCAGGGATTGCTTGCCTGTCTTGAGCGAGCGCGAGGAGGTGGCCACCTCGCGGTCCTTCCAACTGTTCTCCGACTCCAGGATGAGCGAGGGCAAAAGGGACCACTTGGCGCTGGTGCGCATCTCCTCCTGCACTACTTGTTCCTGGCGGGCCACCGCCGCGTCCAGGTTGTTGTCCAGGGCATAGGCAATGGCCGCTTTGAGGGTCAAGGGTCTGGGCAAGGGCGGCTTGCCCATGGTCACCGGCACGCCCATGGGTAGGGGCTGGCCCGGAGCGGCCTGGGCGGGCTTGGCCGCCGGCTCGGGGGCCTTGGCCGCCGGGGCCGGCGCGGTGGCCGCGGGGGCTGGTGTTGGGGCCGGGGTAGCGGACGCCGGCTTGACCGCCGGTTCGGGTGCCTTGGCCGCCGGCGCGGGCGCCGGGGCGGCGGGTTTGGCCGCCGGTTCGGGGGCCTTGGCCGCCGGCGCGGGCGCGGGGGCCACGGCGGCAGGCGCCGGGGCGGGGGCGGTGGGCTTGGCCGCGGCCACGCCGGCCGGGGCGGCCATGGCGGCACGCTCCTCCTCGGTGAGCTTGCGCAGAGCCGAGGCCTTCACATAGCCCTTGGCCTTGGATTCGGGACTGCCCTTATCCTTCAGGTCGAAGACCGCGTAATAGCCATCGCCCAGATAGCCGGCCCAGACCCGCTCGTCGTAATACAGCCAGCCAGCCATGACGTGCTGGGTCCCCCGGCCGCGCAGTATGGGCGTGACCTCCACGGGAGTGAGCACCTGGCCCTCCACCTCGGCCACCGCTAGCGCGGGCTGG
>JACQYR010000118.1 GCA_016208115.1 Desulfarculus sp. | reverse complement strand
GTCTTGAGTAGCCGCCGGTACCCCTAGCGAGGCCGGCCCTGGCCGGGCGCCCCGGCTCCCATATCGGGCCGGGTGAGGGTTTCATCCTGGCCGGCCTTGACGGCTCCCGGCGGAGCCAGGTGGATCATACAGGGGAAGAGTGTCATGCAAGCCAAGGACAAAGAATATTTCAAGGCCTTGTACGAGGTGGCCAAGGTGATCAACGCCTCCCTGGACCCCAGCCAGGTCCTGGGGGAGATCGTCAAGGCGGTGGCCAAGACCATGAAGACCAAGGCCGCGTCCCTGCGCATATTGGGCGCCCGCCGCCAGCGCCTCTTGCTGGGAGCCTTTTGCGGGCTCTCGGAGGGCTACCTGCGCAAGGGACCGGTGAAGATCAGCGAGAGCGGCATAGACC
This sequence comes from Desulfarculus sp., assembly GCA_016208115.1. GTDB lineage: Bacteria > Desulfobacterota > Desulfarculia > Desulfarculales > Desulfarculaceae > JACRDC01. The sequence continues at coordinate 5,441 of JACQYR010000118.1, read as the reverse complement.
AGAAGGCCCTCCAGGGCCAGACCGTGTACCTGGCCGACGCCCAGAAGGACCCGGACTTCCAGTACAACGAGCGGGCCAAGCAGGAGGGCATCCGCTCGGTGCTGGTGGTGCCGCTCAAGGTGGGCAAGCAGGTCATCGGAGTGCTTAGGGTCTACACCGCCAAGAAGCGCGTCTTCGAGGAGCAGGAGATACTATTTCTGGAGGCGGTGGCCAACCTGAGCGCTATCGCCCTGGAGAACGCCCGCCTGCACCAGGCGCTCAAGAAGGACTACGACCTGTTGGTGGCCCACGAATACCGCCTGGACGACAACTAAAATCCCCAGGTGCCGGCCGCCCCGCCGGGGCAGCGCCCCGGGGGCCGGCCAGGCTAGGAGATGACCATGGTTCGCATCGGCATTAACGGTTTCGGGCGTATCGGCCGCCAGGTCTTGAAGGCGGTCATGGAGAAATACGCGGGCACCTTGCAGGTGGTGGCGGTCAACGACTTGGGCGACGTGCACACCAACGCCCACCTGTTCAAGTACGACACCAACTATGGCCGCTTCCAGGGCCAGGTGGAGTGCCGGGAGGACGGGTTCGTCATCAACGGCCAGGCGGTCAAGAACTACAACTATCGCGACCCCGCCCAGATACCCTGGGACGACGAGGGCGTGCAGATCGTGGTGGAGAGCACCGGCCTGTTCACCACCGGCCCCAAGGCGGCGGCCCACCTGGAGGCCGGGGCCAGGAAGGTCATCATCAGCGCCCCGGCCAAGGAGGTGGACCTGACCGTGGTGCTGGGGGTCAACGACCAGGACTACCAGCACGACAAGCACCACATCGTCAGCAATGCCTCCTGCACCACCAACTGCCTGGCCCCGCCGGCCTCGGTGATCCACCAGGCCTTTGAGATCGTCAAGGGCATGATGGTCACCGTGCACTCCTACACCAACGACCAGCGCATCCTGGACCTGCCTCACAAGGACCTGCGCCGGGCGCGGGCGGCGGCCATGAGCATCATCCCCACCACCACCGGCGCGGCCAAGGCCGTGGGGCTGGTCATCCCCAGCCTCAAGGGCCGGGTGGACGGCTACGCCTTGAGGGTGCCCACGCCCACGGTCTCGGTGGTGGACCTGACAGCCGTGCTGAAGAAGCCCACCAGCACCGAGGAGGCGCGGGCCAAGCTCAAGGAGGCGGCCCAGGGCCGGCTCAAGGGCGTCATGGCCTGCGAGGAGGAGCCCCAGGTCTCCATGGACTTCAAGGGCGACTCCCACAGTTCCATCGTGGACATGGAGTTCACCCAGGTGCAGCATGGCGACCTGCTCAAGCTGGTGACCTGGTACGACAACGAGTGGGGCTACTCCTGCCGGGTGGCGGACCTGGCCAACCTAATGGCCGGCAAGGGCTGTAGCCTTTAGGCGCGGCGCTGGCGCCGCGCGCGCGGCGGCGGCCCTGGCGGGGCCGCCGCCGTTTGTGTTGGCCGCCGCCTGTGGTATATAACTCCCGGTGGGCGCGGGTGGGGTTGCGGTCATTTCCCTTGCCGCTGGATAACCCCTGGGCCGCCGGGAGGTGCCATGCTTCTCAGAATGATGGCTGCTTGTCTATTGGGTCTGCTGCTTCTAGCTGCTCCCCCCGCCCTTGCCGGCGAGGCCCCGGGCACCGTGGAGATCATCGTGGGCGAGCTGGAGAACACCCCCCGGGGGCTGGTGCTGCGCGCCCAGGACGGCGACTACCGGATCAAGGGCCTGGACATGTCCAAGGACGCGGGGCGCCAGGTGGAGGTGACCGGCGTCATCAGCGAGGAGGACCAAGCCCTGCCACTGCTGAAGGCCCAGGGCTACAAGGTGTTGCGCTAAAGCCCCTGGCCCCGTTTCGCCAAATATCCCACCATTGGGTAGGAACAGGCATGCAACCTACCAATTTGTAGGCACGTCTCCGGGACCGCCGACAGGCCGGTCACGGTCCTCAGCCTATAACTGCCCATAATAATTAGGTTTAGCCGGTGTGCCCCAGGACGGGTCTGGGGAGATGCATCATGGCGGAGGGGGCACGGTTTTTGCTCCCCCAGGGGCCATGGAAAGGGCACGGGCAGAACTCAGGCCGTGGGTGGGGCACTCGCCCCTGGTGCGCGAGGCCTACCAACTCATGGAAAAAGTGGCCCCCAGCCGCACGCCGGTGCTCCTCTTGGGCGAGACCGGCACCGGCAAATCCCTGGCGTCGCGCATCATCCATGATTTTAGCCCCCGCTCTGGCGGCCCCTTCCAGGAATTGCACTGCGGAGGCTGGTTCGAGGAGGAGTTGCAGGCCCAGTTATTCGGCCAGGGCGCGCCGGGCCAGGGCGGCCAGGAGCCCGCCGGGCTTCTGGAGCAGGCCCACGGCGGCACCGTGTTTCTGCAGGCGGTCAACGCCCTGAGCCTGCCCCTGCAAGCCAAGCTCCTGCGCTTCATGCAGGAGGGCGAGGTGGAGCGGCCCTCGGACGGCCATACCCGGCGGGTGGATGTGCGGCTCATCGCCGCCAGCCCCCACGACCTGGCCCCGGCCGTGGACCGGGGACTGTTCCGCGAGGACCTGTACTACCGCCTGGGGGTCTTCCCCATACCCCTGCCGCCCTTGCGCGAGCGGGGCCAGGACCAGGCCCTGCTCTTGGACTTTTTTCTGGAGCGCCTGGCCCGGCGCCGGGGCCGGCGCCTGGAGTTGAGCCCGGCGGCCCGGCGCGGGCTGTTGGCCCACCCCTGGCCCGGCAACCTGCTGGAGATGGCCAACCTCTTGGAGCGCCTGGCCCTTCTGGCCTCGGGCCCCCTGGTGGACCTGGCGGAGGTGGTGCCCTATCTGGCCGGGGTGCCGGGGCGCGGCCCGGCCGCCGCCGAGGAGCACGCCCTGTCGCGCCTGGAGGAGATAGAGCGCCGGGAGGTGATGGCCGCCCTGGAGCGGCACAACTGGGTGCAATCCCACGCCGCCCGGGATCTGGGCCTGACGCTCAGGCAAATCGGCTACCGCATCAAGAAATTCGGCCTGGCCCCCACCATTGACCACCAGCGCCGCAGGGGTTCCCTGGCCTGATCCAGGCCCCACGTCCCATCTACCCTCCCCACACACGGCCCGGCGGGCCATGCTATCGTTCCCCGAAAAAAATCTGGCCAACCGCTGGTGATGTAAACAATTGGGTCTATTGGGGGCGAAGCTGGGGCCTCCCGGCGACGCTCTGCATGATAATATCGCGTAATAATTGACCAACATACACAAGATGCCTCCGCTCCCCAGGGCGCAAAATATTTTTGACCCAGGGTGTTGACAGTCTGCGCCTATATGGTATTCTGGTACCAGAATACATGAAAGGAGCAACCACGGTGTCCGCCCCCCTAAAAATATCCGAAGCCGCTTCCCTGGCCCTGCACGCCATGGTGCTGTTGGCCAGTCAAGGCGGGGGGCCCATGTCCACCAAGCAGATTAGCGGCCAGCTCAAGGTCTCCGACCACCACCTCTCCAAGGTGATGCAGCGCCTGGGCCGCGCCGGGCTGGTGGACTCCACCCGCGGCCCCCGGGGCGGCTTCCGCCTGGCCCGGCGGGGCTCGGCCATCACCCTGCTGGAGATCTACGAGGCAGTGGAGGGTCCCTTAAGGGGCCGCGCCTGCCTGCTGGACCGGCCGGCCTGCCAGGGGGGCTGCGCCCTGGACGGCCTGGTGCACATCCTGGGCAACGAGGTGCAGGCCTACCTGGCCCGCACCAAACTGGGCGACCTGGCCGCGGGCATGGCCCGGGGGCTGGGCCTAAATAGCGGCTAGACGGCTTCATCCGTGCAAGTGCACAATTAATACATATCAATTCACCAGGCTAATAAGTCATTACCAACGAAGAGGAGGAGAGCGATGGAGATGTTCTGCTACCAGTGCGAACAAACCGCCAAAGGCGCCGGCTGCAATATTCTGGGTGTGTGCGGCAAGCCCCCCGAGGTGGCGGCCCTGCAGGACGTGCTGACCTATGCCGTCATCGGCCTGGGCCAGGTGGCCCACGCCGCCCGCCAAAAGGGCATCAGCGACCCGGCGGTCAACCGCTTCACCGCCGAGGCCCTGTTCAGCACCCTGACCAACGTGGACTTCGACCCCGAGCGCTTCCCACCCTTGATCCGGCGCGCCGTGAGCCTGCGCGAGGGGCTCAAGGCCAAGCTGGCCGGTGACGCCCCCAGCCAGGGGCCGGCCACCTTCCAGCCCGCCGGCGACCTGGCCGGGCTCATCGCCCAGCACGAGGTCTTCGGCTTCAAGCCCGCGCCCGGCGCCGACCCCAACATCACCTCGCTCAAGCACATCGTGATCTTCGGCCTGCGCGGCGTGGCCGCCTACAGCGATCACGCCGCCATCCTGGGCCAGGAGGACGAGGCCGTTTACGCCTTCATCCACCAGGCCCTAGCCGCCACCCAGGATGCCGGCCTGGGGCTAAACGACTGGGTGGGCCTGGCTCTGAAGACCGGCGAGACCAACATCCGGGCCATGGAGCTGCTGGACGCCGGCAACACCGGCACCTACGGCCACCCGGTGCCCACGTCCGTGCCCCTGGGCCACAAGAAGGGCAAGGCCCTGTTGGTCTCGGGCCACGACCTGCTGGACCTGGAGCAGATACTCAAGCAGAGCGAGGGCAAGGGCATCTACGTCTACACCCACGGTGAGATGCTGCCCACCCACGGCTACCCGGCCCTGAAGAAGTATGCCCACTTCTTTGGCCACTACGGCACCGCCTGGCAGAACCAGCTCAAGGAGTTCCCCGAGTTCCCCGGCGCCATCGTCATGACCACCAACTGCATCCAGAGGCCCAAGGCTGACGTGGCCGGCAAGCTCTTCACCACCGGCCTGGTGGGCTGGCCTGGCGTGGCCCACATCCCCGGCACCGGCCAGGGCAAGGACTTCGGCCCGGCCATCCAGAAGGCCCTGGAGCTGCCCGGCTTCGCCGAGGACTTGGACGCCGGCTCGGTGCTGGTGGGCTTTGGCCGCAACGCCGTGCTGGGTGTGGCCGACAAGGTGATCGGCGCGGTCAAGTCCGGCGCCATCAAGCACTTCTTCCTGGTGGCCGGCTGCGACGGCGCCAAGCCCGGCCGCAACTACTACACCGAGTTCGTGGAGAAGACGCCCCAGGACACCGTGATCCTCACCCTGGCCTGCGGCAAGTTCCGTTTCTTCGACAAGAAGCTCGGCGACATCGGCGGCATCCCGCGCCTGCTGGACGTGGGCCAGTGCAACGACGCCTACTCGGCGGTGCAGATCGCCGTGGCCCTGGCCGGCGCCTTCAACTGCGGGGTCAACGACCTGCCCCTGTCCATGATCCTGTCGTGGTATGAGCAAAAGGCCTGCGTAATTCTGCTCAGCCTGCTGCACCTGGGCATCAAGAACATCCACCTGGGCCCCAGCCTGCCGGCCTTCATCAGCCCCAATGTGCTGGATGTGCTGGTGAAGAACTTCAACATCATGCCCATC
>JACQYR010000117.1 GCA_016208115.1 Desulfarculus sp. | reverse complement strand
GCCTGGCCTCCCGGGCGCTGGCGCGCTCGGCGGGCCATCCATGGCCCGCAACTTGATATACGCGGGGTACCAACCGGGGAAGGGCCTAACATGGGACTCAGCCATCTGGACGGCAAGGGCCAGGCCCGCATGGTGGACGTGGGCCACAAGCCCCCCACCCAGCGCCAGGCCACGGCCCGGGGCAAGGTGCTGTTGAACCCCCAGGTGCTGGAACTGATCGCCCAGGGCGGCCTGCCCAAGGGCGACGCCCTGGCCGTGGCCCGCATCGCCGGCATCCAGGCGGCCAAGCGCACTCCCGAGCTGATCCCCCTGTGCCACCCCCTGCCCATCAGCGCCGTGAGCCTGGACCTGACGCCCCAGGCCGACGGCGTGCTCATCGAGGCCACCGTCAAGACCACCGCCCCCACCGGCGTGGAGATGGAGGCGCTGACCGCCGTGAGCGTGGCCGCTTTGGCCCTTTACGACATGATAAAATCAATGCAGCGCGACGCGGTCATCGAGGGCATATGGCTGGTGGCCAAGTCCGGCGGCAAGAGCGGCACCTACACCAGGAAATGACCCCCGGGCCTGGCGGTCTTTACAGCCAGGGGCCAGCATGATAAACTCCGCCCTCAATCCTCGCCAATAACCGGGAGAGGTGCCCATGGACAAGGAAAAGCTGGAGTTCTACCGCAAGCTCATGCAGGAGCAGCTCGACGAGTTGGTCAGTGAGGCCGAGCGCACCGTGGCGGGCATGACCGACGCCAAGGAGAACTTTCCCGACCCCACCGACCGGGCGGCCCTGGAGTCGGACCGCAACTTCGTGTTGCGCATCCGCGACCGGGAGCGCAAGCTCATCAGCAAGATCAACGAGGCCCTCTTGCGCCTGGATGACGGCACCTACGGCATCTGCGAGTCCTGCGGCGAGGATATCAGCGAGGAAAGACTCACCGCGCGGCCGGTGACCACCCTGTGCTTCGATTGCAAGAAACGCCAGGAGGTCATGGAAAAGGCCCGGGGCAAATAGGCGGCACCACCCCACGGCCCGGCCCGCCGCTTGACCTAGTCCTTCCCTCGCGCGGGCGGCGATAGGCATGTTCCAGCAACGCCTGCAGTTCTTCCGTTCCATTCTCTACCTGGGCGATTTGTCCTTGGTGGTGGTCTGCTGGGTCGCCGCCTACTACATTCGTTTCTACTACCCCCTCTTTCCGGTCACCAAGGGCGTGCCCGACGTGCAGCTCTACCTGGCGCTCTTGCTCTTGGTGCTGGTGATCTACGCCGTGGTCTTCCAGGCCCTGGGGCTGTATAGGCGGCCCTGGGCGGGGCTATCCCAGACCTGGTGGCCGGTCTTCAAGGCCGCCACCTCCGGCGTGGTGGTGGCGGTGACGCTGGCCTTCTTCGTGCGCCCCTACGACTTCAGCCGTCTGGTCTTCGCCCATTTCTACGTGCTGCTCTTCCTGGCCCTGCTGGCCTTCAGGCCGCTCTTGCGCCTGGTGTGGAGCCGCACCCACCCCGAGCACCAGGGCGAGGCGGTCTTGATCGTGGGCATTGACGACCTGGGCCGGCAACTGGCGGCCAAGATACGCCAGCACCCGGTGCTGGGCCTGCGCATCGTGGGATTTTTGACCCGCCGGCCCGAGCTGGTGGGCCAGGATATCGAGGGCGTGCCGGTCTTGGGCCTGTACAACCAGGTGCCCCAGGTGCTGGCCCAATATGGCATCCAGGTGCTCATCATCGCGCTACCCATCGCCGCCCACGAGCACATCCACGAGGTGGTGGACTTCGTGGCCGACGAGATGGTGGACATCAAGATCGTGCCCGACCTGCACCGCTTCATCAGCCTGCACGGCTCGGTGGAGGAGTTCGAGGGCCTGCCCATCATCGGCCTGCGCGGCAGCCCCCTGGAGGGCTGGAACAGCGTGCTCAAGCGCGGGGTGGACATCCTGGGCAGCCTGGTGGGCATCGTGCTGCTGGGGCCCTTGATGCTCCTGATCGCCCTGTTGGTCAAGCTGTGCTCCGGGCCGGGGCCGGTGCTCTTTCGCCAGCAGCGCATGGGCCTGGACGGCCGGGTCTTCGAGATGCTGAAATTCCGCACCATGCGCCACGACGCCGAGTGCCAGACCGGCCCTCATCACCGACTTTCGGTGCAAGGTGCCGGGCTACATGCTCAGGCACAAGGTCAAGGCCGGCATCACCGGCTGGGCCCAGATCAACGGCTGGCGGGGCAACACCAGCCTGGAGGAGCGCATAAAGCACGACCTGCACTACATCGAGAACTGGTCGCTCAGCTTCGACTTCAAGATCATGGCGCTCACGGTGGTCAAGGGCTTCATCCACCCCAACGCCTATTAGGCCTGGCCATGACCCTGACCCAACACCTGGCCGAACTCCACCGCTACCGCGCCCTCTTGGGCGCCCTGGCCGGCCGCGAGCTCAAGGGGCGCTACCGGGGCTCGCTGCTGGGCTTTCTGTGGACCTTCCTCAATCCGCTCCTCTTGCTCCTGGTCTACGCCCTGGTCTTCAGCGTGTATTTTCGGGTGCAAATGGAGCACTACGCGGTCTTCATGTTCACGGGCCTGCTGCCCTGGATATTCTTCTCCCAGTCCTTAAGCGAGGGCGCCGGGGCCATCACCGACGGCGGCAGCCTGGTGACCAAGGTGCTTTTCCCCCAGCAGGTGCTGCCGGCGGTGCGGGTGCTGGCCAACTTCGCCAACTATCTGTTGAGCCTGCCCATCCTGCTGGGCTTTTTGCTGGCCGGCGGGGTGCCGCTTACCTGGTGCGCCCTGGCCTTTCCCCTGGTGGCGGCCCTGCACCTGATGTTCACCTTTGCCCTGGTGCTGATACTGGCCACGGCCACGGTCTTCATGCGCGACACCCGGCACCTCTTGAACAACCTCTTGACCCTGTGGTTCTTCCTCACCCCGGTGCTCTACCCCCTGAGCCAGGTGCCCGAGAAGTATCACCCCCTGGTCTACCTCAACCCGGCGGCCCTGTTCACCCTGGCCTACCAGGACATCATCTTCCACGGGCGCTGGCCGCGCTGGGACCACCTGGGCGCCCTGGCCCTCTTGAGCCTGGTGCTCTTGTGGGCGGGGATTCGGGTCTTCGAACATTACAAGGAATACTTCGCCGAGAAGATATGAGCGCGCACCCCTCCATAGAGGTCCAGGGCCTGGTCAAGCGCTTTCGGCGCGAGATGCTGGAGCGCTCCT
>JACQYR010000069.1:3942-26044 GCA_016208115.1 Desulfarculus sp. | reverse complement strand
GGTCGGCCAGGCGGGCCTGGGCCTCCGGCCCCCAGGCCTGCGGCCCCATGAGCAACAGGGTCAGCCGGGGGCGGCGGCCCGCCCCCCGGGCCCGCAAAAGCCCCTCCACCCCGGCCAGGGTGCGCCCCAGGTCGGCGCCCGGCCGGGCGGTAGCATAGGAGGCCGGGTCCAGGCTGTCCACCGAGAGGGTCAGGATGTCCGGCGGCTGGGCCAAGAGGGCGTTGGTGCGCGCCTCGTCCAGCAGGGTGGCGTTGCTGTGCAGGCGCACCAGGCGCGCCCCGCCCGCCCGGAAGCGCTGGGTCCATCCGCCCAGGTCGGCGCGCAACAGCGGCTCGCCGCGATGGAAGAGGTTGACCTCCGAGCCCAGGGCGCCCACCTGGGCCGCCAGGGACTCCAGGAGCGCGCCGGGCATGTCCGCCCGCTGGCCGTCCTCCAGGAGGCGCTGGGGGCAGGCCGGGCAGGCCAGGTTGCAGCGCGAGGTGATGTCCACCCACAGGCGGAAGGGCGGGGCCCCTGGCACTGGCCGGCGCAGCCAGAAATCCCCGAGCTGGCGGGCCAGGCGGGGGGCAAGGCTCATGGCCGGCGGTCCAGGCTCCTGATGACCCGGGCCGGCGCGCCGGCGGCCAGGCTGGCGGGGGGTATCTGGCCGCGCACCACGCTGCCCGCGCCCACCACGGCAGAATCGCCGATGGTGGAGCCGGGGTCGGTCCCCGGCTGTCGGTGCCGGACTGCAAGGCAAAGGGCGTGGGCGAGTCAATGTCATACTCGCCGCCACTGAGCAGGTAGCTGTAGGCGGCGATGAAGGTGCCGGCGCCAATGCTCAAGAGGTTGCTGGAAAAAAGCTCGCAGTTGTGGCTGACGTTGACCCCCGGGGCCAGCTCGATGTCGCCGCCCTTGGTGTAGACGATGGAGTTGCGCCCGATAAAGACGCCGTCGCCCAGGAAGAGCCCCCGGTTGTCCTGGCCCTTGGCGTCCAAGAGGGCATGGTCGTCAATCACCACCCCCTGCCCCAGGTGAATCTTGCCAGGGTGCCTGAGACTCACCCCCCGTCCGAAGAGGCAGCCCTTGCCGCAGGCGCCCAGCAGCAGGGGGTACAGGAGCTTGCGCAGAAACAGGCCCAGGGCGCCTGGCACCCACTGGCTAAAGAGCATCACCGCCTCGTAAAGCAGCAGGTAGCCCATGGAGCGGCTGCCCAGCACCAGGTCCTGGTAGGCCTTTAGGCCTCCGCCCTGCTTGAGGGCCTTGCCCACCTTGTAGCCGTTCTGGGCCATGGCCGCGCCTCCTGGTTGCCCTACCCCCCTGATACCCTTATATCATGCCCCGCCGAAGAAGCGCCGGTGCCACAGGGCGGCGTTCATCAAGGCCCAGAGCACGTGGTTGTGGTTGTGGGTGCCGGCCAGGTGCTCGGCCATGAGCCTGTCCACCTGGCGGGGTTGCAGGAAGTCCTTGACCAGGGGGCTCTGGGTGAGGAGTTCTTGCATCAGCGGCTTGAGCTGGCCGCGCAGGAGGTTCTTCACCGGCAGGCTGTAGCCCTGCTTGCCCCGGTCCACCACCCGGTCGGGCACCAGACCCCGGATGGCCTGGCGCAGGATGTACTTGGTGGTGAAGCCTTTGAGCTTGAACCAGCCCGGCAGCTTGCCGGTGAACTCCACCAACTGGTGGTCCAGGAAGGGCACCCGTACCTCCAGGGAGGTGGACATGCTCATCTTGTCCACCTTCATCAAGACGCTGTCGGCCATGGTCAGCTTCAGGTCGGCGTAGACCTCGCGGTCCAGCTTCTCCTGGCTGTTGCAGCCGGCCAGAATGCGGCGCAGGGGCGCGAAGGAATCGAATTCCACGGCCGCCCGCACTTGCTCGTTGAACAGGGCCTCGGCCTGGCCGGGCAGCAGGAAGTACTGCCAGCGCAGGTGCCCCCCCTCGGCGGGCAAGGTGAGCCCGTCCACGTAGCGCTTGAAGATGTTGATGGCGCCTTTCTTTTGTGGCTGGTCGGGCAGGCGGGAGGCCAGGGCCTTGAGCAGGGGCTTGATGCCCGGCAGGCCCTCGATGTAGCCGGCGGCCTTGGAGGCTAAAAAGCGGTCGTAGCCGCAGAAGACCTCGTCGCCGCCCTCGCCGGAGAGCACCACGATGACCTTTTCGCGGGCCTTGCGGCAAATGAGCATCAGGGGGATGGCCGACAGGTCGGTCATGGGCTCGTCCAGGTGGTAGACCGCCGCCTCCAGGTCCTCCATGGTCAGGCCCTCGATCATCAGCACCGTGTGGTCGGTCTGATAATGGGCCGCCATGTCGTTGGCATACTCCAGCTCGCTGAAGCTCTTGTCGGGGTAGGCGATGCTGAAGGTGTGCAGGGGGTCCACGCCCAGCTCGCGCATCATGGCCGTGACCGTGGTGCTGTCCAGGCCGCCGGAGAGAAACACCCCCAGGGGCACGTCGCTCATGAGCCGGCGTTGCACCGCTGTTTTAATGAGCGCGCGCAGGTCCTCCACCGCCTCCTCGGGGCGGCTGTAGGCCGGCGCGAACTTGAGGTCCCAGTATTGATGCTCGCTGAAGGCGCCGCTTTGCAGGTCGAAGAGGGCGTAATGGGCTTGGCGGAGCTTCTTGACGCCCTCGAAGAGCGTCTGGGGCGCGGGGGTGAATTCCCAGCCCAGGTAGTGGTAGAGGGCCTGGGCGTCCACCCGGCGATTGAGCCCGGGCCAGGCCAGCATGGCCTTTATCTCGTTGGCGAAGATGAGGTTCTTGCCGCTGAGGTGGTAGTACAGCGGCTTGATGCCCAGGCGGTCGCGCCCCAGCATGATGCGCCCCTGGCGCTCGTCCAGCACCGCGAAGCAGAACATGCCGAACAGGCGCTCGATCACCGCCGGACCCCACTCCTCGTAGCCGTGCAGCACGGCCTCGGAGTCGGAGTCGGAGGTGAAGACGTGGCCCTTGGCGATGAGTTCCTTGCGCAGGTCCTGGTGGTTGTAGATCTCGCCGTTGACCACGATGCGCACCCGGCCGTCCTCGTTGACCATGGGCTGGCGGCCGCGCTCCGACAGATCAATGATGGCCAGGCGGGTGTGCCCCAGGGTGGCCCGCTCGCCCAGGTAAAAGCCCGAGGCATCAGGCCCGCGGTGGGCCAGGCGGCCGTTCATGGCCTCGATGAGGCCCTGGTCTGGCCAACTGAAGCCGCTTATGCCGCACATGGCCTAGATATACCCTTCCTGGCGGTACCACTGGCCGGTGAGCCGTAGCCCCTCGTCCAGGCCCACCTTGGGGTCATAGCCCAGCGCGGCCCGGGCGCGGTCAATCTTGAAGGCCCGGTTCTGGCGGAACCAGTCGGCCCGGCGGCGGAACAGGGGCGGCTCCCAGGGCAGGGGCTTGAAGATGACCTCGCACAGGCCGCTGATGGCGTATACCGGCCAGAAGGGCACGTGCACGATCTTGACCCGCACCTCCAGGGCCTTGGCGATGCGTTGCACCAGGTCCTTGATGGTGACAAACTCGGCGTCGCCGATGAGATAGGCCCGGCCCACGGCGGCGGGCGCGTTCTCGGCCAACTCGAAGGCGTCCACCAGGTTGTCTATGTACAGGGGGTGGTAGAAGGCCGTGCCCGGCCCGGCCATGACAAAGCGCCCCTTGGCCACCCGGCGGTAGATCATCAAGAAGCGGGCCGGGTCGCCGGGGCCGAAGATGGCCATGGGGCGCAGGGTGGTGGCCTCCAGGCCCTTCTCGATGAATTCATTGACCACCACCTCGCCCTGGTACTTGGTGTACTGGTAGTAGTCCTCGGGCTCGATGGGGGTGTCCTCGTCGCCGGGGGGGTGGTCCACGTTGCCGTGCACGCCCTGGGTGGAGCAGTACACCAGCCGGCGCACGCCCGAGGCCAGGGCCGCCTGGCACAGGCGGCGGGTGCCCTCCACGTTCACCTCCCAGTACTCGCTCTGGGGGCGGTTGACCTGGCGGAAACTGGCCGCCAGGTGGTGGACGATCTCGCAGCCGTCCACCAGGCGCCGCAGGAGGGCGGCGTCGGTGATGGAGCCCAGGGTCAGCTCGGCGCCCAGGGACTTGAGTTCCTCGGCGAACAGGCCGGGCTGGTTGTCCAGCACCCGCACCGCGTCGCCGCGTTTAAGCAGGCGGCGCACCAGGTGGGAACCCGTGAAGCCGGTGCCGCCGGTAACCAATACGCGCATGTTGTTCCGATCCGTGGGCCACGGGGGGGCAAGCCCCGCGGCCGGTTGTCTCATTAAGGCCGGCTGGCCGGGACAGCCTGCCGTGTTTGCAGCGTCCAGGGGCCCTTGAGAGAAAGTATGCCCCCGGGAGTCGCTCACCGCGGCCACATCATTAAGCTAAACTGCCTGGCGAGCAAGGTCTGGTGGTTGCCCCGCCGGTGCGAGAGGCGAGACGGTTTTCGGCGCCGGCCTTGCCGCGCCGCGCGTCGGCAAACTCCCCAAGCTTAATGAACCCTTGAAGATATTTCAAGGGCTATGCCCAGGGCGGCCCCCCGCCACCGCCCTCGCGTTGACCCCGTGGCGGGGGCATGCTAACTTGCGCGAGGCCCTGCGCGCCTACTACGTGGCCTCCTTCGCCGGCTGCTTTCTGCCCAGCACCGTGGGCGCCGACGCCATGCGCGTGGCCGCCGTGTCCAACCCGGAGCGCCCCAGCGCCGCCGTGGCCGCCTCGGTGGTGGTGGAACGGGCCTTGGGCTTCGTGGCGGCGGCCTGCGCGGCGCTTTTGTCCCTGGGGCTCTTGGCCGGCCTGGCCCTGGAGTTGCCGCCGGGGGTGCGGGCCTGGTCCCTGGCTATCCTGGGGGCCTCGGTGCTGGCGGTGGTGGTCACCCTCAGCGGGCCCTTGGCCGCCTGGCTGGAGGGCCTCTCCACTCGCCTGGAGGGCAAGTCCCGCCTGGTGGGCTGGCTGGGCCGCTTCCTGGCCGCCTACGGGCTCTACCGCCACCAGCGGGGCACCTTGGCCCTTTTCCTGCTCCTGTCGCTGTTGGAGCAGTCGGTGCCGGTGGTGGGCACCTGGCTGGCGGCCCTGGCCCTGGACATCCCCCTGTCGCTCTTGATGTGCGCGGCCGTGGCGCCCCTGGCCCTGCTCTTCACGCGGGTGCCGGTGTCGGTCAGCGGCTTCGGCATGGTGGAGGGGCTCTACGTGGCCTTTTTCAGCCTGGTGGGCCTGGAGACCACCCACTCCTTTTTGCTGGGCCTGGTGGCCAATCTTTCGGTGCTGGTGGCCACCCTACCCGGGGCCTGGTTCTACGCCCGGGGCGGGCTAAAACGCCAGGCTCCCGCCGACAAGGACCGCCCAGCGTGACCGGCCCGGCCCTCAGCCCTCCCCCGCCCGCCGCCGGCCCTTGGCCGGGCCGCCTGGCCTGGCTGGTGCTGCTCCTGGCCGCGCTGGTGCGCGCCCCCCACGTCATCATGCCCCAACTGGACGCCGACATGGCCATGTGGGGGGTGCAGGCCCTGGAGATCATGCAAGGGCGCTGGCACTTCCTCTTCAGTGGCGAGCTGTTCGGCGGCAACCTGGAGGCCTGGCTGGCGGTGCCCCTGTTCTGGCTGTTGGGCGCCGGCCCCGAGGTGCTGGCCCTGGTGCCCACCCTGCTATCCTTGCTCATGGTCTGGCTGGTCTGGCGCCTGGGCCGGCGCGAGCTGGGCGGCTGGGGCGGGCTCATGGCCATGGCCTGGGCCGGCCTGGCCCCCTACTATCTCGTTCTGCAATGCGTGGAACCCAAGGGCGGCTACATCGAGGTGCCCCTGTTCACGGTCCTGGCCTTCGCCCTGACCTTGCGCCTGCTGCGCGCCCTGCGCGCGGGCACCGCCGGGGCGGGGCTGGCCTCCCTGGGCCTGGGCCTGGTCTGGGGCCTGGGCCTGTGGTGCCATTTGTTGATGCTGCCCACCCTGCTGGCCTGCGGCCTGTTCCTGCTCCTGCACCAGCCGCGCATCATTTGGAGCCGCCCTGGCCTGCTCTGGGGCTGGCGCCGCCAGATATTCTCCCGCGGGGGGGGGCCGGGGGCGCTCCCGCGCCTGTGCCTGGTCTTTGTGGTGGTGTATGTGGCGGTGTGGCTCTTCAGCGGGGCCTACAGCCAGGGCACCTGGCGCCACCTGAGCCCCCTGTACGCGGCCCTGCCCTTTATCTTCGGCGCGGCCTTAAGCCTGCTGGCCAGCCGCCGGCAGCTAGCCGCCCTGGCCTGCGCGGGCCTGCTTTTGGGTCTGCACCTGTGGGGCGCCTGGCAGATGACGCCGCTTTTACGCCCTGGCGAGTGGGACAACCACCAGGAGCGCCGCCGCCAGGAGAGCGAACTCTTCGCCCGCCTGGAGAGGGACGGCCACCGCCACGTATACGCCCAGTGGTTCTGGGACGCCCTGCCCCTGACCCTGGCCGCCAAGGGCGCCCTCACCTTTGCCGACCAGGTGGAGAACCACCTGCCCAGTCTGGCCCGCCTGGCCGACGCCGACCCCAACCCGGCCTACGTCTACACCACCCGGGCCGAGGACCTGGCCAAGAGCCTGGCCCTGGCCGGCGTCACCTGCCGCACCTCCAATATCGGCCGCTTCACGGTCTTCGACCGCTTCGGCCAGGCCGGGCCGGCCCTCCAGGAAATCAGCCCCCAGGGCTGGCAAAGCCCCACGCCAGGGGCCAGCGACGCCTGGGACCGCAACCTCTCCACTCGCTGGACCCCGGGGACCTCCCAACGGCCAGGGCAGGAATTCATCCTGGACCTGGGCCGGGTGCAGCCGGGCCTGTGCCGGGTGGTGCTGATGCCGGCCCACCTTTACGACGCCCCCCAGAGCCTGGAGCTGTTGCTCTCCGAGGACGGCCAGCACTGGCGCCCGGCCATCATGCCCCATCACGGCACCCTCATCCCCCTGGCCTGGTCCCTGGACCGCCCCCTGATGCCCTTCCAGCCGGCGCGCACCCAAATAACCTTCGCCCCCCAGGCGGCCCGCTACCTGCGCTTCATCCAGAAAGGCGTCACCTACTGGTGGTGGTCGGTGGCCGAGGTGATGATCTTTCAGCAGGCCGAGGACCCGTCCGCCGGCGCCTCCCCCACGCCGGCCCAGTTGGCCTCCGCCCCGGAAGTGGCTCAGGCCCCCGGGCCGGTCTACGCCCCGCCGGAGGTGCTGGCCCTGCTGCCCGAGAAGGTCCGTGGGCTCAAACGCCCCCAACTTCCGCCCAAGGGCGGGCTGCACCTCAGGCGTCTGGACCTGGCCACCCAGCCCGGGGCGGTCCTGTGCCTGCCGGCGGTCAACTGGCCAGCCAGCCGCGAGATACTGGCCGGGCGCCTGGCCCAGGAGCCGACGGTGCGCGTTATGGGCGATTGGGTGCTGGTCAGCGGCCTTCAGTGGCCGCCCCCCGCCCACCAGGTCCTGGAGCCGCCGGCCCTGGCCCAGCTCTATTGTTCCCGGGAGCCGGCCCTGGCGGTGCGCACTCTGGACAACTCGCCCCTGGTGCGCTGGCGCAGCCCCACCCCCCAGCAGGCCGGCCAGGCCCTGCGCCTGGACCTGGGCCAGCCCCAGAACATCGCCGGCCTGGTATTGACCAACGAGCACTGGCCCGGTGACCAGCCCCGGGGACTCAAGGTGGAGGTGAGCGGCGACGGCCAGGACTGGCAAGAACCCGAGGGGCTGGCCATCCAGAGCGGCAAGGTGATCTGGGGCGGCGACCGCCTGCTGGTGCGCGACGGCTATCTGCGCATCACCTTCGCGCCCCGCCCGGTCAGCCAGGTGCGCCTGACCCTGACCCAATCCCATCCCCGCCGGCACTGGAGCATCGGGCACTTGCGGCTCTTGGCGCCGCGCTAACCCCGCCGCCACAGGCGCCAGACCGTGGCCAGATAGCCCGGCCCACGCCTAAGGAAGCCGCCCAGGCCCACGCTGGTCTTGGACTGGCCGCTGTGCCGGGGCTGGCACAGGTAGGGTACCTCGGCCAGGAGATAGCCCCTCTTTTGGGCGCGCTGGATCAGGTCTATGCAGTACTCGCCATAGTCGCCGATGAGGCCCAGGTCCTCCAAGAGGTAGCGCCGGCCCATCATGAAGCCACTGGTCATGTCCAGCACCGTGCCGCCCAAGAGGGCCCGCGACAGCCGGCAGATGATGATGGAGAGCGTGCGGGCCAGGGGGCCGTGGGCCACGTCGCGGCCACCGGGCACGTAGCGCGAACCCAGGGCCATGTCGCGCCCCTCCAGCGCTTGCATCAGCCGGGGCAGGTCGGCGGGGGGCATGGAGAGGTCGCAGTCCATCCAGGCCACCACCGGGCGCTGGCTTTCGGCGATGCCCCGGGCGATGGCCGAGGTCAGCCCCCGCTCCGTGGTGCGGTGCACCAGGCGCGCCTGGGGGTGCCCTTCAGCGAACTGGCGCACCAGGCCGGCGGTGCCGTCGGGGGAGTCGTCATCCACCACGATGATCTCCACCTCAGGCCCCAGGGCCTTCAGGATGCCCTCCATGAGGGGCACGATGTTGCCGGCCTCGTCGTAGGTGGGCAGCACCACGCTGATCTGGTCCGGGGTCACGGGGCCGCGCGGCGGGGACGGTTGCTCCAGGGACGGTGCGGACATGGGTTAAAGCCTCCCAAGGTTTGGCCTAACTTGAACCACGGGCGCCGGGGCTGTCAAGGCCGGCGGCCCGGTGCCCGGGCTGGCATGGACGGGTCGAGTGGTGTTGTGGGCTTGTCCAGCGCTGGTGGCTCCCGTGGCGAGGCCATCGAAAATATAAAGCCCCGCGGAGCTGGGGCTGGCGGCCTCTTGACGGGCGGCCCCGGGGCGTGTAGTCCTTGGCCATAAGGAAAGTCAAAGACATGCGCCATATCCTACGCTCCAGCCTGCGATCGGCCCTACGCCAGCCCTGGCTGGCCCATTGCCGCCGTCATGAACGGCTGGTGCGCCCGCTCTTCCTCGACCTGGCCGTCACCTGGCGCTGCAACGCCCGCTGCATAATGTGCGACACCTGGCGCTCCGGGGAGCTCAACCCCCAGGGCGTGGCCGGCGAGCTGCCGGTAGGGCAATGGCAAGCCATCCTGGAGCGCGACGCCGATTTCCTGCGCGAGGTGCGCAAGGTGGGGCTCACGGGCGGGGAGCCCTTCCTGCGCCCCGACATCGTGGACCTGGTGCGCCTGCTGCACGAGCGCCTGCCCGGCGCGGCCATGTCCCTGGTGAGCAACGGGCTCTTGACCGGACGTATCCTCAAGGCCCTGGAGGCCATCCGGGGCTTCTTCCCGGGGTTGGTCTTCAGCGTCTCCCTGGACGGCCTGGGGGCGGTGCACGACCAGGTGCGCGGGGTACCCGGGGCCTATGAGAAATCCCTGGCCACCATCCAGGGCGCCCGGGAACTGGGCTTCACGGTGACCAGCGGGCTCACGGTCTCCCACCTCAATTACGATCAAATAGAGCCGGTGCACCAGATGCTGAAGGGCCTGGGGGTGGATTTCTCGTGCAACCTCCAGGAACGGGGCAGCAACTTCCACCGCGACCAGGCCGCATGCCAACTGGAGCCCCAGCAGGCCCAGGAGGTGCGCCGGGCCTTAAAGGGCTTTGCCCACCACTACTACATGGACAACCTGCGCCGCCAGATGGAGGGAGCTCCCCGCACCCTGACCTGCTACGCCGGGCTGACCAGCTATTTCCTCACCCCCGACGGCCAGGTGACCATCTGCAATCTGGTGGGCGACCCCCTGGGCAGCCTCTTGGAGACGCCCTTCAGCCAGATAGCCGAGAGCCCCCGGGCCTGGGAGCTGCGCCGCCGCCTCAAGGACTGCACCTGCTGGTCCCAGTGCGAGGTGAAGAACTCCGCCGCCTCGGCCCCCTGGAGCCTGGCCCGCTGGCTGGTCAGCAATCCTCAGCGAGTCCAGGTGCTCCGGCACTACGCCCGCAAGCTGACCCCGCGCGGCCGCTGACCACCGGCGGCGGCGGGTTTGCCGCCGAAAGCCATTTGCCTTGGCGCCACCCGACCTGCTATAAGCACCTGGGCATCCCTGGAGGCCGCCGTGCCGGAACCCGCAGACCACAAGCCATCCTCCGCCCCAGGGCGCCCGGGCTGGCCCCTGGTCCTGGGCCTGGGCCTGGTGCTGCTCTTGCTGGCGGGGGTGCACACCCATCCCCTGTGGCAACACCTAGGCCAGGGCATACCCTACGGCTACCACGTGGTGCCGGGCTTCGAGCTGGTGCCGCTCATGCCCGGCGACCACTTGCAGTTCCTCTACTGGTGCTGGCTTTTGGGCGACAACCTGGCCGGCAACTAGCCCCTGTTCAGCAATCCCTACGAGTTCAACACCTTCCTGTCGGCGGGCCTGCCCGGCTTCGCCAACTTCCCTCTGTCCCTGCTCTACGTGCTGTTTCTGCCCCTGGGCCTGGCCGGGGCCTACAACGCCCTGGTGTTCCTGTCCTATCTGCTGGCCGGCCTGGCGGCCTACGCCCTGGCCCGCCAGGTGCTGAGCGACCGCCTGGCCGCCCTGCCCGCGGCCCTGATCTTCGCGCTGCTGCCCTTCCGGGCCGCCCAGACCCTGTCGGGACACCTCTACGGCTTCGCGGCCTTTCTGCTGCCCTTGACCCTGTGGTGCCTGGAACGGGGCCTGGCCCGCCGCTCCTGGGCCTGGGGCGCGGGGGCGGGCTTGTGCCTGCTGGCCATGGCCCGCATGGAGGGGCACCTGATCTACTACACAGCCCTCATGCTGGGGCTGTACGTGCCCCTGCGCCTGCTGCTGGGGGGCCAAGACCAGGAACCCTCCGCTGATGTCCTCCCGTCCGAGCCGGAGCCCAGCGGGCCAGGCGGGCTGGGGCCGGCGGCCTGGCCGCTCTTGGCGGGCTTAAGCCTGGGGTTCACCGCCCATGTGGCCCAGGCGCGCCTGGGCCGGGCCGCGTCCTTTTGGTCCGCCGGCCTGGCCGAGACCCTGGGGGTGTACCTGCTGGTGACCTTGGGGGCCTGGCTGCTCCTGGCCAGGCTGGCCGCCGGCCTGAGCGGCTTGGGGCAGTACCAAGCCCGCCGCCTGGCTGGGAGAGCGTTCTGGCCCCTGCTGTTGGCCCCGCTGTATGCCGTGCAGTTTTTCCTGGATGTGCCCCACCTGGGCACCCTGCTCACCGGCCTCTTGGGCCTGGCCGGCCTGCTGATCCTGCTGCCGCCTCTGTGGCGGGCGCGGTGCCGGCCCCAGTTACCCCTGGGCTGCTGGCGGCCCTTGTTGCCCCTGGGCCTGGGGCTCTTGGCCGGGGCCGGCTTCATGATCCACGTCAAGCGCAGCATCTTCGCGGCCAGCATCGCCAGCCAGGGGCGCGGCCTGGACGAGGTGCGCCTGTTCTCGCCCCGCCTGGCCGACCTGTGGGGCCCAGCCAACGCGCACATGGAGCGTCTGATTTACTTTGGCTGGGCCTTGGGCGGGCTGGCCCTGCTGGGGCTCTGCATGCTGGTGCTCAACCGGCCCCGGGGGCTGCGCCAGAGTGGCCTGGCCACCCTGTGGGCCGGGCTGGGCCTGTTGTTCACCCTGCTCTGCCTGGGTCCCAGCCTGCCGGCCCTGCCCCTGTACCAGGCCCTGTACAAGGTATTCCCCTACTTCAACTTCCCCCGGGTGCCCGGCCGCCTGATAATCTTCGCGGTGCTGATGTGGGCGCTGTTGGCCGGCTGGGCCTTGCGCGAGCTCAGCGCCGCCTGGCGCCGGGGCGCGGCCTGGCGCGCGCCGGCCCTGGCGGTCCTGGTGGGCGCGGCCCTGTTGCTCTCCATCTGGCCGCCCACTGGACTTCGGCCTGGTGGACGCGCCAGCCCTGGCGGCCCTGGAGAAGCTGAACGTCCCCCTGGTGGCCTTCCACGACGACGACCTGGTCTACCCCCGCAAGATCAGCCCTTTCCCGCCGGCCCTGGCCCGCAACAGGCTTCTGGCCTCGGGGGCCTTTGAGCTGGATAGCCAGGCCGGCAGCGTGTTCCTGCTGCGCCGCCAGGCCCAGGCCGCGCCCGACCCCAGCCCGGGCCGGGTGGTCTCGCCGGTGGTGAGCCTCTGGGAGGCCGAGGACTTGAGGCGCGCCACCGGCCAAGCGGTGGACGACCCCCAGGCCTCGGGCTGGGGCCTGATGTTCGCCGAGGCGCCCGCCCTGGGCGCGCCCCTGGGTCCGCGCCTGGCCCGGGCCGGGGGCAACGTGGCCCAGGCCCGGGCCGGCCGCGACCGGCCCGGCTTTTTAAGCTACGGCCCCTTCAAGGCCTTCCCGCCCGGGGATTACCGGGTGGTTTATCGCCTGCGCCGGGGGCCGGGGCCAATGCCCGGTCACCTGGAGGTGGCCACCGACCACGGCCAGAGGATACTGGCCCGGGCCGAGCTGAGCCCGGAGCGCCTGCCCGCCGACGGGGCCTGGCACGACGTGGAGCTGCCCCTGTCCCTGGAGGGTCTGACCATCCTGGAGCTGCGCTGCTTCTTCGCCGGGGCCAGCGACCTGGATTTGGACTTGGTGCTGGTGGGTTTCGCCGGCGGCCAGCCAGCGGACGGCTTTTTCCGCGCCGCCGACCTCTGGCGCCAGACCGGCGACCTGCTGGCCGACCAGAGGGTGCCAGGCGGACTGGCCGTGCTGGCCCGAGCCGGCTATCACCCTCCCCTCTACCTGATGCACGGCCCCCAAGTCACCCGGGGGCCGGGGCGCTACCGGGCCAGCTTCCATCTGGCCGTCCAGGGCCACAACGACCCCCAGGCCCGCCTGGCCGACCTGGTGGTGGCCACCGACCTGGGCCGCCGGCCCCTGGGGCAGCGGGCGCTCCTGGGCTCCGACCTGGGTCCGGAGTACCGTCAGGTGTCCGTGGACTTCAGCCTGGAGCGGCGCTGCGAGCTGGACCTGCGAGTGCGCTTAACCGGCGAGGGCTCGCTACGCCTGGCCGGGGTGAGCCTGGAGCGGCTGGATTGAGCCCACCCATTTTTATGGCGGAGAGCCCCTCAACGGGAGCCCGCGCGGCCCATTGACCCACATCGCGGCCCGACCCGTTGTGGCCAGCGGCGGCTCGCCGTTATCTGATCTGCACGGTGGTGAGGGTGACCTCGTCGGCGCCTTGGCCCTCGCCCTCCACCACGGGCACGCGGTTGCCGGTGAAGCTGGGGTCCCACATGCCCACCAAGAGGCGGTAGCGGCCCGGCGGGGCGTCGGCGGGGATGGTGATGCGGTAGTCCTCGCGCACCACGGTGCCCGGGGCCAGGCCGGGCATGGGCTGGCGGCCATGGTCCAGCAGGTGGTCAAAGGGGATGATGCGGTCCGGCCCCTTGAGGTGCACGAAGATGTAGTAGTTGAGCGGCGGCTTGGCCCAGACCCGCCAGTAGTAGCTCAGGTCCACTTGCTCGCCGCGCTGGAAGGAGCTCTGCCCCTGGTCGTAGCCCAGGAGCACCAGGCCGCTGGCAAAACGGGCCTCGCGCTTGAGGGAGGGGCGCAGATCGCGCAGGCGCCGGTCCACGCGGGCCAGGTCCCCCTCGCGGCGCAGCACCTGGTAGAGGTCGCGCACCCGGGCCAGGGCCTCGGGCTGGGAGAAGAATATCTCCTCGGCCTGGCGCACCCGCTGCTGGGCCTGCTCCAGGCGGCCGGAGTCAATCAGGGCCTGGGCCAGGGGCAGATAGGCCTCGCTGAAGCCGGGGTCCAGGTCCAAGAGGGCCTCGAAGGCGGCCACGGCGGCGGCGAAGCGGCCGGCCTGCAGGGCCACCCGGCCGCTGGCCTCGTGGTACCAGCGCAGCACGTGGCGCATGTGGGCCGCCAGGTCCACGCCCACGCTCAACTCCTGCAGGCGCAGGTCCAGGGCGCTCAGGAACTCCAAGCGCACCTCCAGGCGGCCGCCGGCCCGCGTCAGGGAGATGGGCAGGCTGACCTGGCCCTGGCCGCCGGGCAGATCGGCGCCGGTGAGGCGGCGGCTGGCCAACTGGCGGCTGCCGTTGTAGTCATGCGCCCAAATTTCGGCCAGGGCCAGGGCCGCGCCGGCGGGAGCGCCCCTGGCGGTAAGCTTCAGGTCGGCTTGGAACTGGCCGGCGGGCATGGGGTTATCCAGCCAGAGCTTGAGGTGTCCGCCCGGTTTACCCGGCCGGCGCAGGAAGCTGCCGTGATAGCCCTCGCCGGCCAGCGGCACCTCCTGGCCCTCGGACTGGCATAATGGCCCCTGCACCGCGTAGGAGCGCGAGGTGGCCTGGCGCAGCAACTGGCCGTGGTAGCCGGTGAACTGACCAAAGCGCGCCAGCCAGTCGGCGGCGTGGGTTGGCTGCTCGCGGGCGGCCAGGGCCTGGTAGGCGCGGGCCGGCTGGCCATCGGGGCCGGAGAGCGCCGCCAGACTGCGGCCGGCTTCTTCCCACAGCCCCAGGCGGGCCTGGGCCCCGGCCAGGAGGGCCAGGGCGTCGAAGCCCCCGCCCTGCTCGGCCACAGCCCGCTGCAAGAGCGCCGCGGCCCGGGCGTGGTGGCCGGACTCCAAGGCCCGCCGGCCCAGCAGCAGAGGGTCCCAGTCCAGGCGGGCCAGCAAGTCGCCGCCCCGGCGCAGCACCACCCGCACCGGGTAGAAGCCGTTGGCCATGAAGGGCCAGGGCAGGGGCTCCAGGGGCAGGTCCAGTTCCTGGCCGGGGTAGATGCTCAAGTGCCGGCGGGAGAAAAGCCCCTGACGCACCTCCACCACGGCCAGGTCCTGGCCCTGGTTGTCCAGGGTCAGCCCCAATTCGCCCAGGGGCGCCTGGCTGCGCAGTACCCGCTGGCCAAGGCCCCCCGGCTTGAGCCACATGACGTTCTCGGCCCGGCTGTAGGCCGGCAGGTCGGCGGGCAGCAGGGCGTAGGAGCGCTCCTGCCCCACCACCGGCCGCCACAGGGCCAAGGGCTGGCGTATGGGCGAGGGCGGACGGCTGGCATAGACCTCCACCGCCGGACTGACCCAGCGGGGGAAGCTGGGACCGTCCGAGCCGGCGCCCGGCCCCCGGCCGGCGCGCAGGTCAAAGTCCTTGAGCAATTCGAAACGCTGGGCAAAGTCCCGCCAGGCCGGGTCCGGGGCGCTGGGGTCGCCGTCGGGACCCAGGGAGGAGAGCACCAGGTAGGCCGGCTCCTGGCGGCCCCAATCGGGCGGCAGCTTGGCCGGATCGGCGGGCAAGGGCTGGGCGCCTGGAAAAAGATTGAGAGGCCCCCGGGGACCGGCCAGCACCCCGGCCCCGGGCGGCAGGTTGGCCTGCAACCAGAAGCGGGCCGCGCCAAAGGTGTCCTGCTGGCCACCAGCGGCCGGGCAGCCGGCGGCAGGCCACCACCAGGGGCCAGCAGGCGGCCAGGGCCGCCACCGGCAGCCACCCCGCCTGCTGTCCCTCCACCGGCCCCTTGAGCACGGTCAGCCCGGCCAAGAGGTACAGGGGCGGGAAGATCATCAACAGCAGGCGCGGCCATTGGCGCCGCCAGATCATCAGACCGGCGGCCACCAGCCACAACAGCAATAGCTCCAACCCCACGGCGCGGCCCAACACCCCCTGGGCGGCCGACCAGCGGCCGGCCAGGTAGGCCCACCAGTCGCCGCCGGGGACGCTGGGGGCGCTGAAGGAGGCGCTGAGCACGTCGCCCACCTCGGGCAGGCGCACCAAGAAGCCGGGGTAGCCCAACACTAGACCCAGCCCCAGGCCGCCCAGCCAGGCCGCCGGCCAATACAAGGCCCCCCGTCTGAGCCCCGGTTCCTCGCGCTGGAGCACCAGGGCGTAGGTGCCCACGAAGACCGGCAGCACCAGCACGCCGCTGGCCTTGGTGGTCAGGGTCAGCCCCAGGGCCAGGCCGGCCAGGAACAGGGCGCGGGGGCCGGGGGAGTCCACCATCTTCCAGGCGGTCCATAGGCAGAACATCACCGCCAGGCCCAAGGGCACGTCCAGGGACAGGTAATGGCCCTGGGCCACCAAGAGGGGGCTGACCGCCAGCACCGCCGCGGCAAGTAGCCCCGTGGCCACGCTGTCGAAGAAGCGCCGGCCCACCAGATAGGCCACCCACACCTGGGCCCCGCCCAGGAGCGCCGCCGTGAGCCGGCCGGCCAGGCGGGCCGAGATGGCCAGCTCGGTGCTGGTGCGCACCTCTCCCAGCCACACCCCCAGCCAGCCGGCCAGGGTGGAGATGGTGCCGCGCACGCACGCCGCCAGGCTGAAGAAGGCCTGGGTCCAGATGCCCTGGTAGGTGGGCTGGCCCCAAGACAGACCCTCGATGACCTGCCAGGTCCACTCGTCGGGATGGCCAGCGCCGCTCTGGTCCGGCCCCCAGGCCAGGCCCCACAGGCGCAGGCCCCAGCCCAAGAGCAGGATCAGGGCCAGGATCACCCGGCGAGGCAGGATGTGGGCTGATATCTTCAAGGACGCTCCCGGCTTACCTTCGGTGGCTGGCTAAGGCTACGGGGCGGGGGGCTCTTCTGTCAAGGCGGGATGCGCTGGAGCACGCTCATGGCAACCGGCAATCAAAGCCATCTTTGGCCTTGATTGCAAATTGGCCGGGCAACAGCGTGGTTTTGTGGCACCCCAAGCAAACATGGTTTGCTTGGGGTGCTCTTCCGGGGTCCCCAAAAAAGCGCAGTTTTTTTGGGGTGGCTAGAACTGGCTCTCGATGGCCGCGTAGGAGCAGGCCGGGATACAGGACTCGCAGATGATGCAGTGGCTGGCGTCAAAGACCAACTCGCGGCTACTGGGGTCCACGGTGAGCGCCTCGGTGGGGCAGACCGCCGTGCAGGCCGTGCAGTGCACGCAGCGCTCGGGATAGTAGCGCATCTCCTGCACCAGGGGGTCCACCTGCAAGCCCACGCTCTCCATGTACTCAAAGGCCCGGTCCAGGTTCTTCTTGTCGCCCTTGATCTCCACCACCATGCGGCCGCGCTCGCGGGGGCGCACGGTGGCCCGCAGGATGTTGACCTGCAGATCGTAGTCGCGGATCAGGTGATAGGTGACCGGCTCCTGGATGAGCCGGGGTGGGAAGCTGATGACCAGTTTCTTCTTGACCATGGTCGTGACCTCGTATGGTTGGCCGCCTGGGCGGCCAAGGGGCCGACGGGGGCGCGGGTTCAGCGGTTTACCTACCGACTACCATCAGCCCTCGATCAACTGGGCGCCGGGCAGGGGCGCCACCGGCCGAGTCAGGAAAAAGCGCCCCTGGGCGATGCGCTGCTTCAGCTCGCCCGCCACCTCGCGAGCGCGCGCCCGGCTGGCCAGGCCGCCGGTGGGCACTTTCTTGCCCTCCACCTCGATCTGCCCGCTCATCAGCTCGGCCATGGAGACCCGCCCCAGGCTGCCCGGCCGGCCCAGGGGGTAGGCCTCGCAGTAATCTATGATGGGGTAGGTGATCTCCTCGTCGCTCAGGGCCGCCTGGGCCATGACCTGCTCGTCCAAGACCGGGATGGGCAGCCCAAAGCCCACCGAGAGGGTGGCGGGCTCATCTGCTTCAGATCACCCATGAGGGCCAGGGTGGCCGAGGGGGTCAGTGGCAGGCCGTTGGCGTCCCGCTGGGGCTCGGGCACGTGCTGGGTGCCCGGCCAGACCACGTAGCCCTCGGCACCGCCCATGAAGATGCGGCTGCCCAGGCCCACGGTGCGCAACTGGGGGTCCTTGAGCAGGGGGCTCAAGGCCCCGGCCGTGGAGTAGTTGGCGTTGCCCAGACGGGGGCGCAGCACGCCCATGTAGGTGTAGATGGCGCGCTCGCCCAGGTTGACGGCCACGTTGTAGAGCTGGTAGCCGTTGCGGGGGTTGAACATCACCGCGCTGTTGAAGTCCGCCAGGCCCAATTCGGTGACATACTCCTTGCGGGGGTAGCAGTCGGTGCCATAGGCCTGGGACGTCAGCTTGACCTTGCGGCCGTTGACCAAGTCCTCGATGACGTGGGCCCCGCCGTACTTGAACAGGCCGGGGTACACGGCGTTGCGCGGGTCCTCGTCGGGTAAAGCGGTACAGCCCAGGTAGAGATCGGCCGCGGCCCAGCCGGCGTAGACCGGCACGCCGTTGAAGGAGACCCGCCCGCCGCCGCACTTGATCTTGGGGGTGGACTGCTTGATGTTGAAGTAGGCGCCGGAGGAGCACATGGGGCCGAAGGTGCCGGTGGTGACCACGTCCACCTCGCGGGCGGCCTGGGCCACGCCCTTTTCCTTGACCAGGCCGATGACCTCCTCGGCGGTATACACTACCACCTTGCCGGCCTTTATCTTGGCATTGATCTCGTCAATGGTCCTGAGCATTGTCCACTCTCCCTGCCAGCGGCGGTGAGTCCCGCCGCCGGGGCACCCGTGGGTGGCCGCCGGCGGGACTTTTCCTAAAAAAGCTATCTGGTTGTGGGGGTGCTACTGGGCCACGGCCAGGCCCGGGGAGGAGGGCTGGCACATTCGGTCTTTTTCGTGCTGTCTGGCCACCATGTCGGCCAGGGTCATGCGGCTCAAGTAGTCCACCAACAGACGGCCCATCTCACCCCAGACCAGGTGCACGGTGCAGCCGCCCACGCGCTCGCAGTAGTTGGCGTCCTGCACGCACTCCACGGGGGCCAGGGGGCCTTCCAGGCTGCGCACGATGTCGTAGAGGGAAATCTTGGCCGGCTCCAGGGCCAACTGGTAGCCCCCGCGCGCCCCGCGCACGCTCTTGACCAGGCCGGCGCCCTTCAAGGGGATGAGAAGTTGCTCAAGATACTTGGCTGATATTTCCTGGCGCAGGGCCAGGTCGCGCAGGGGCACCGGGCCTTTGCCGTTGTTAAGGGCCAGCTCCAGCATGGCCCGCACGCCGTATCGTCCTCTGGTGGAAAGCTTCATGAAGTTATCCCGTTATTTTTTAAGTGTATGGCCTCGGTTATCCAGGCCGAGCCCCAGAGCTCGCCGCGGTGGAAGAACACCGCCAGCTGTCCGGGAGCCACGGCCCTCTGGGGCTCCAGGAAGTCCACCCGGAGCCTTTCGCCTTCTTCGCTAACTCGGCAGCCCACCCCCTGGTGGGCGTAGCGCACCCGCACCGTCAGGCCGCCACCGGTGGGGGGCGGGGCGAACCAGCGAGGCGCGGCGCCCCACAGGCCCTGGCAATAAAGGCCCGGGGCCGGTCCCACCAGCACCGCCGCGCGCGGCCCGTCCAGGGCCAGCACATAGGCCGGCTGGCCCAAGGCCACCCCCAGGCCCCGACGCTGGCCGATGGTGAAACGGTGCAAGCCCCCGTGGGTGGCTAGCACCCTGCCCGCCTGGTCCTCCACCGTCCCCGGCCTGACCAGACCATGGGCGGCCATCAACTCGTCCCAGCCGCCCGGCGGCAAAAAGCAGGCATCCTGGCTCTCGGGGCGCTGGGCCACCTCCAGGCCGGCCTGGCGGGCCATGTCCCGCACCTGGGGCTTGCTCATCTCGCCCAGGGGAAACATCAGCCGGCCCAGCATCTCCTGGGCCAGGCGGGCCAGGAAATAGGCCTGGCTCTTGCCCTGGTGGCTGGCCTCGGCCAGCCGGCGGCCGGCGGCATCCTCCACCAAGCGCGCGTAGTGCCCGGTGGCCAGGGCCTCACAACCCAGGTCCTGGGCCGCTTGCCACAGGAGCGGAAACTTGACCCGGGCGTTGCAGCGGGCGCAGGGGTTGGGGGTGGTGCCCCTGGCGTAGGCCTCCAGGCTGGGGCGCACCACCTGGTCCGCGAACTCCCGCTGGGCCGGCACCACTTGGTGCTCCAGACCCAGTTGCCGGGCCACCGCCCCGCCAGCCGCGGGCGCCTCGTCACGGCCCTGGCCCAGACTCAGGCTCAGGCCCACCACCTCGTAGCCCTGCCGGGCCAAAAGCCAGGCGGCCAGCGCCGAATCCACGCCGCCGCTCAAGGCCGCCGCTATCCTCGCCACCCAGGGTCCTCCCGCGCCATTCCATACAAATCTAATGGCGATTAAGGAGAATCAAATATATCTCCCCGGACCAGGGCTGTCAACCATAACTCCCCCTGGAGGGAGCATTTAATTAGTGCCTTGATATGTTTGACATTGTCGTAAAGGCGCTCGGCCAATTCCCCCGAGGGCAGCCAGCGAGGCCCGTGGGCCGCGGCCGCCTGGGAGCTTAGTGAAGTATTTGCTCGAATATTTCCAGGGTCTGGCGGGCGCAGCGGTCAAAACGGAAGTGGGGCGCCCTCTCCTGGCCACGGGCGATAAGCTCCCCACCAGGTGGGCGCCGCCGCCGGCCACCTCGGGGCTGCAGCCGCGCTTAGTGGTGACCACCGGGCAGCCCGTGGCGAAGGCCTCGGGGACCGGTATGCCGAACCCCTCGTATATGCTGGGGAAAAACAGGCAGCTCGCCAGGCGGTACACCTGGGGCATATCTTCGTCGGCCACGAAGCCGGGGAACAGGATGTGCGGCGAGGCCCGGTGGGACTTGGCGAAGGCCAGGTCGTTCTCAAAGCGCCAGCGGTTGAAGCCCACCACCACCAGGGGGATGGCCTGGCGCTCATGCACCCTGGCAAATGCTTCAACCAAACGCTCCAAGTTCTTCAGGGGGGTGATGCCGCCCACGAAGAGCACGTAGCGCTCGGGCAGGTTGTAGCGCTGGCGCACCTCGGCCAGGATTTCCGGCCCGGGGTCGGGGGCGAAGCAATGGTCACCGCAGCCCTCGTGCACCCAGACCGTCTTCTTGGGGTCGGAGCCCACGAAGCGTACGATGTCTTGGGCCGCCGCCGCCGTGGGCGCCAGGATGCGCGCCGCCGCCTTGCAGTACAGGGGCATGAAGGTCTTGAAGTAGGCCCGGTCCAGGGGCTTGAACAGCTCGGGGTGCACGAACTGCTCGGGCCTTAAGACCAGCACCCGGGGCTGGCGCGCCCACAGAGGCACGCTGAGTTTGGGGTTGAAGATCAAATCCAGGTCCAGGGAGGCGGCCAGGCGGGGCACGGCCCACTGGTCCCAGGCGAACTTGCCGGAGGCCGGCAGCAGGTGCTCGCTTAGGTTGGGGCCTGAGTAAGAGCCCAGGAGGGCGCCGGAGGCGTAGAGCAGGGCGAAGTGGTGCTGCGGGGCCAGGCGCAGAAAGCTTTTCAACAGGTTCTTGGTGTAGGTGACGATGCCGCCCTTTTCGCCCAGATGGAGCAGCATGATGCCGATGCGCATGGCGCCGCCTCCGGTTTACCTTTCACGTCTCATGGCCCGGGCCACGTCGCGGTTCTGCTCGCGCTCCTTGATGGCCTGGCGCTTATCGAAGAGCTTCTTGCCCTTGGCCAGGGCCAACTCCACCTTGGCCTTGCCGTTCTTGAAGTAGATGGCCAGGGGTATGAGGCTGTAGCCCTGCTCGGAGAGCTTGGCGTCCAGGCGGCGGATCTCGCGGCCGTGCAGCAGGAGCTTGCGGGGGCGCTCGGGGTCGTGGTTGTCGTAGTGGGCAAAGGGATAGGCGCTGATGTGGCAGCTTATCAGCCAGGCCTCGCCGTCCTTGATCTTGGCGTAGGAGTCGGTGAGGTTGGCCTTGCCCAGGCGCAGGGACTTGACCTCGGTGCCGCTGAGCACCAAGCCGGCCTCCAGGCGGTCGCCCAACTCGTAGTTGAAGCGCGCCTTCTTGTTCTTGGCCACGAGCTTGAAGCCCTGTTCGGCCATGCCTGCCACCCGTCCTGGTTTGGTATGCTGTTGGGCCGGCCGGCCCCCAGAGGACTACTTAGCCGGCTCGGCGCTGAAGACCTTGGGGAAGTGGCGCCTGAGTTCCTGATCCATGAAGGCGCTGACCTCGGCGGCGGTGGCGAAGGAGAGCGCCCGCTTGGCCAGCTTTTGCCAGGTGGCGCGGTTGGTCATGCGCACCATCTGCTTGACCCGGGGGATGCCCAGGGCGTTAAGGGACAGGTAGTCCAGGCCCAGGCCCAACAAGAGGGGCACCGCCCGCTGGTCGCTGGCCATCTCGCCGCACATGGCCACCTTGATGCCCGCCTGGTGCCCGGCCCGCACCACCATCTGGATCATGCGCAGCACCGCCGGGTGCAGGGGCTGGTACAGGTGGGCCACGTGCTCGTTGACCCGGTCAATGGCCAGGGAGTACTGGATAAGGTCGTTGGTGCCGATGGAGAAATAGTCGCAGTGGCGGGCCAGCAGGTCGGCTATGGCCACGGCCGAGGGCACCTCGATCATGATGCCCACTTCCAGCTTGGGATCGAAGGACTGGCCCCGGCGCACCAGTTGGGCCTTGGCCTGCTCCAGAAGCTCCTTGGCCTGCACCAGCTCCTCCACCCCCGAGATGAGGGGGAAGAGCACCCGCACCCGGCC
>JACQYR010000069.1:0-3924 GCA_016208115.1 Desulfarculus sp. | reverse complement strand
GAAGGCCGAGGCCCTGAGCACGGCCCTGAGCTGGTCCAGGAACAGGTCTTTCTCCTTGAGGCAGAAGCGAATGGCCCTTAAGCCCAGGGCGGGGTTGATCTCCGGAGCCAGGTCCACCGAGCTGGCGAACTTGTCGCCGCCGATGTCCAGGGTACGGATGTTCACCGGCCGGCCGCCCAGGCGCTGGGCCACGGCCCTAAAGTTCAGGAACAGCTCGTCCTCGCTGGGGGTGGTCTTCTGGCTGATGTAGAAGAACTCGGTGCGGTACAGGCCGATGGACTCGGCGCCGTAGCCCAGCACCATGCCCACCTCCTCGGCCAGCTCGATGTTGGCGCCCACGTCCACGGGGTGGCCGTCCAGGGTCTCGGCCGGCAAGTGGGCCTGGGCCAGGATCTCCTGGGCGTAGAGCTCGTAGGCCTCCTGCTTGTCGCGGTAGTAGTGCAGGGTCTCGTCGTCGGGGTTTATCACCACCACCCCGGCCGAGCCGTCCACGATGAGGAAGTCGCCGCTTTTGACCTCCAGGCTTACCCGCTCCAGGCCCAGCACCGCCGGCAGGGCCTTGGCCTGGGCCATGATGGCCGTGTGGCTGGTGGGGCCGCCCATGTCGGTGACAAAACCCATGACCCAATCCAGGTCCATCTGGGTGGTGTCGGCCGGCGACAGGTCGTGGGCAACCACGATGACCTTTTCGCGGATGGCCGAGAGCGCCGAGCCCTCCTGGCCCGAGAGGTGGCGCAACACCTGGTCGGTGACGTACTCCACGTCGGTGAAGCGCGAGCGGATGTAGTCGTCCTTGATCTTCTGGAAAAAGACCTTGGCCTCGCTCACGGCCTGGGACAGGGCCCACTCGGCGTTGAGGCGCTGCTCGCGTATGATCTTGGCCGTGCGGTCCTTTATCATGCGGTCCTTGAGGATCAGCAGGTGGGCCTCGATGATGTAGGAGTAGTCGGCCAGGGCGGCGGAGAGGTCGTCGCGGGCGGCGGCCAGGTCGTCGTGGGTGGCCTGCAGGGCCACCTCGAAGCGGGTGACCTCGGCCTCGGCCTCGGTCTGGTCCTGCAGGGGGCGGTAGGCCACCTGCACGGGATGGCGCGGCACGGCCATGGCCCGGCCGATGGCGATGCCCGGCGAGGCGCCCACGCCGTGCAGGACGCGCTCTTCCCCGCTGGCCATCAGTTCTCTCCGAAGGAGCCCGCGAACAGCCCTTCCAGGGCCTGGAGGGCCTGGCGGGCCGCCTTGCCCTTGGCCTGCACGGTAATAAGGCTGCCCACGGGGGCGTCCAGGGCCAGAATGGAGAGCACGCTGGCCCCGTCGGCCTCCAGGCCGTCCTTGCACAGCACCACCTGGCAGTCGTAGCGCTGCACCGTCTCGGCGATGCGCGCCGCCACGCGGGCGTGCAGACCCAGGCTGTTGTTAACCTCCAGTTGGCACTGGAGGACGTCGTCGTCACACTTGATTGCGCCCGATGATTCCACTGGTTCGGTCCTTGTCGCTGAACCCTGCTCTGGCCGCGCCTCTTTTAGTTCCAATATCCGGCGGTAGACCGCCTCGCGGGGCTGGCCGGTGGCCTGGGCCACCTGTTTGGCCAGGCGGCTGGGCGGCTGGCCCTCTCGCATGCCCTGGGCCAATAGCCGGCCCACCTGGTCGGCCTGCCCCCGCTCTGCCTCTTGGCTGGGGCCGCCGGCCACCACCAAGGTTATCTCGCCTCGGGCTTCTTTGCTCCTGGCCAATTCGGCCAGCTCCTGGCAGGTGGTGTGCACCACCTCCTCGTGCAGCTTGGTCAACTCCCGGGCCAGCGCCACTGGCCGCTCGCCGCCCACCACCTCCGCCAGGTCGGCGGCGGTCTCGGCCAGGCGGTGGGGCGCCTCGAAGAGGGCGAAGGTCCAGCCGGTCAGGGCGGCCCGCTCCAAAAGCTTCTTGCGCGCCCCGGGCTTGGCGGGAGCGAAGCCCAAGAAAAGTAATGGTACCACCGGCAGGCCCGAGACGCTCAAGGCCGCGGCCAGGGCGCTGGGGCCGGCCACCGGGCACAGGCGGTGGCCAGAGGCGGCCACGGCCTGAACCACCGCCACGCCGGGGTCGCTGACCCCCGGGGTGCCGGCGTCGGAAATCAAGGCCACGTCCTGGCCGGCCTCCAGGGCCTCCACCACCTGCGCCGCGGCCCGGCGGCGGTTGGCCTCCCGGCAGGAGATCAACCGCTTGCCCCTCAGCCCCAGGTGGCTAAGGAGCTTCTTGCCCCGGGCCAGGCTTTCGGCGGCCACCACGGGCACCTCGCCCAATATCCGGGCCGCCCGGGGGGTGAGGTCCTCCAGGTTGCCTATGGGCGTGGCCACCACGTACAGGGTGGACATGGCTAGTCCCCCGGCCTGAATGCGTCGCGCAGGTGGCGCAGGCTGGCCCGGCCCCCCGCAAAATCCACCGCCACCACATCGAAGCGGCAGACAGGCTCCGGCCCCGCCAGACTGGCCAGATAGGCCTGGGCGGCCCCCACCAGCCGCTGGCGCTTGCGCCAGTCCACGGCCTCCTCGGGCGCTCCGGGGTGGCCCAGGGCGCGGCCCTTCACCTCCACGAAGACCAGCACCGGCCCTTCCCAGGCCACCAAATCCAACTCGCCGCCGGGAGTGCGGCGGTTGGCCGCCACCACCCTGAGCCCCGAGGCCTCCAGGTGCCGGCGGGCCAGGTCCTCGGCGGCGCGGCCCCGGGCCTGGCCCAGGCCGGCCGGCCTGGCCTCAGGCAAGGCCCAATTCCAACTGGGCCACCGGCGCGAAGCTCTTGCGGTGCAGGGGGCAGGGACCGTGGGCCTTCAGGGCCTGGCGGTGCTCGGCGGTTCCGTAGCCCTTGTTGGCCGCGAAGTTGTAGGCCGGCCACTCTTGATGCCAGCCCTCCATCAGGCCGTCGCGGTGTACCTTGGCCAGTATGCTGGCCGCCGCCACCGAGGCTATTGCCCCGTCGCCCCCCACCACCGCCCGCTGGGCGATGGCCATGTCCAGCATGAAGCGCCCGTCCACCAAGAGATAATCCGGCCGCCGCCCCAGGGCCTCTACCGCCCGGCCCATGGCTAAAAGGCTGGCCTGGTGGATGTTCAGGCGGTCAATCTCCGCCGGCTCCACCAAACCCAGGCCCCAGAAGAGGGCCGTGGCCCGGATTTGCGCGGCCAGGCGCAGGCGCGTGGCGGCGGGCAGGCGCTTGGAGTCGTCCACGCCGGGGTCGTCCCAGCCGGCGGGCAGGATCACCGCCGCGGCCACCACCGGCCCGGCCAGGGGCCCGCGCCCCACCTCGTCCACCCCGGCCACCAGGGCATGGCCCTGGGCGCGCAGGTCGGCCTCGGCCTGGCCGTCCAGGCCACGGGCGCGCCGCGGGCGGCCGGGGGCCACGGGCTAGACCCGCTTCTTCTCCTTGATGCGGGCGGCTTTGCCGCGCAGGGCGCGCAGGTAGTAGATGCGCCCCTGGCGCACGCGGCCCTGGGTAATCAGGTCCACGTGGTCAATGATCGGCGAGTGCAGGGGGAAGATGCGCTCCACCCCCACGCCGTAGGAAACCTTGCGCACCGTGAAGGAGGCGCCCATGCCGTCTCCCCGGCGGCGCATCACCACGCCCTCGAAGACCTGCAGGCGCTCCTTCTCGCCCTCCTTGATGCGCACGTGCACCTTGACGGTGTCGCCGGCGCGAAACTCGGGCATGTCCACACGCATCTGCTCGAGCGCGATCATCTCCCTGGCATCCATGGCTCATCTCCTTGGACAAGGCCCCTGGGCGCTCTTGGCGCTAGGGCCGGAATGTGATCTCTACCTATGTGCGGGCCCCCGGAAGGGCCTTCAGATTCCTTCTTCTTGCCTGACCTCGGCCAACAGCCGCTGGTCCAGGTCGCTGGCCAAGTCCGCCACGGCCAGCAACTCGGGGCGGGCCAGCAGGGTGCGCCGGATGGACTCC
>JACQYR010000138.1 GCA_016208115.1 Desulfarculus sp. | reverse complement strand
TAGTCCAGGGCCGTCAGCCCCACCACCAGGACGTCCACGGCCGGCAGGGTCAGGGCGGCGGCGATCTTGTTGCGCTCGGTCTGGAAGAGATAGGCCTCCTGGCGGACGTCCTGTTGCAGGCGTTGCAGGAAGGTCTGCTCCTCGGTGTCGCTCAGGACTTGGTCGGTGCGAAAGCCCATGGTCAACAGCCGGGGCAGTATCTCCGGCTGGCTCACCAAGCCGGGGGTCAAGAGCCCCGAGGGGCGGCCGGCCACCGACCAGGCCATACCCTGGGGCGCCGGGTGTCCCAGGGGCGCGGCCAACAGGCCCACGCGGCAGTGCCGGGCCATGATCTCCCACACGCTGGGCACGGCCAGGTCCCCCAGGCCATGGGGGTGCTGGCGGGTGCCCTCCTTGAGCAGGCCGTGCGCCTCCGGCCCTTGGCCGGTGTAGAGGCTGGCCCAGGCCGGATGGTCCTGGCCGGCCTCCTTGAGGCCGTACATCAGTTCGCCCCAGGCCCGGTGCATCAAAAAGTGGGGCGTGGGCATGCGCACCATCTCGGGCGAGAGCCCCCCGGCCAGGACCACCAGGAGCTTGGGTGGCCTTTCGGCCACCGTGGGTGGCGGGGGCGCCTGGGCCAGGCGCTTGTGGCACACCTCCAGGCGGGCGGCGGCCTTCTGGTCGCCGGGGGCCAGGGCCAGATAGCGCTGGTAATAGACCAGTGCCCCGGCGTGGTCATGGCCGGCGAAGCGCTCCTCGGCCAGGAGTTGCCAGGCCCAGGCAAAGCCGGGGTGGGCGTTGACGCCCCGGGTCAAATAGGGCAGGGCCTCCCGCGCCCGGCCCTGCTGGTGCAGGGCGCGGCCCAGGCCCAGGAGGGCCTCGGGGTTAAGCTCGTCTATCTCCACCGCCTGGGCAAGAATCTGCTCCGCGGCGGCATAATCCTGGTCTTCCAGGGCCTTGAGCCCCCGGGCCTTGAGCTGCTCCAACTGCTGGCGCCCCAGATGGATCCGCGCCACCTTGGCGGTCAGGGCCGGCCAGTCCCAGTCGGGCCGCAGCTCGGCCAGGCGCTGGGCCATGCGTCCGGCCAGGGCCACGAATCCTGAACCCAAGAGGGATTTGACCGTGTCCCTGGTCGCCTCCTCGGCCTCCATCTCTGGCAGCATGCGCTCCAGCAGGCTTAGGGCCTCGTCCTCTTGCCCCAGGTGGACCGCCGATATCACCCAGCGCACCAGGCCGGAGTTGATGCGGTTGTAGGTCAGGTTCTCGAAATATATGAACTCCTCGGGGCGCTGGCGGCACTGCTCCTGCAAATTAAGAAAACGCCGGCTGGCCTCGATCACCTCGCTCCAGCGGTGGCGCACATAATGGGCCCAGGCCACGTAAAAGGGGGCGTCGGGGTAGGAGGGTGAAAGCTTCTCGCAATCCAGGGCGTGCTCCAGCACCTCTTCGGCCCGCCCCAGGGCGGCCAGGGCGGTGAGCAGGGGATAATAGATGCGGGGATAGTTCACCGCCGGCGCGCCTTGCTCCTGGGCCTGCTGAAGGGACTTGAGGCCCTCGTCTGCCGCCTCCTGCAAGGTGTCGGCCTTTTCCAGCAGGGTGTGCGACAGGTAGGCCCGGGCGATGTAGTTTTCGGGCTCGCTTGCCACCCACTTACGGATCATCTCCAGCCGGCGCTGGTGCTTGCGCTCCATGGTTTCCGGGTCCTCGGCGTATCCATAATGGATGAGCCGCACCGGGGCCTTGGCCGCCGGGCCATCGAAGACCGGGCGGTTGTGCACCTGGCCCTCGTAGTGGAAGCCCTTGAAATTGCGGAACAGCCTGGGGTGGAGGATGAAGGACTCCCCACCGTCCTTGAGCTGGTTATGCAGTTCGAAGAAAAAGGCGGTCACCTCGGGATCGAAGACGACGCGGTGCAGCCAGTGGGCGGTGGCGGGATCCAATTCCTCGTCGGCGTCCAGGATCAACAGCCAGTCGCCGGTGGCGTAGCCGATGGTCTGGTTGCGGTGCTTGGAGAAGCTGTGCTCCCAGGGGTGGTGGTATATCTTGGCGCCGAAGCCCTGGGCGATGCGCACGGTGTCGTCGGTGGAGCCGGTGTCCACCACTATGATCTCGTCCACCCAGGGGGCGGCGCTCTTGAGGGCGGTGGGCAGGCGCGTCTCCTCGTTCTTGACCATCATGCACAGGCTGATGGTGGGGCGCTTCTGGCCGGCCTGGGGTTGCAGTAGGTTCACTTCCGGCAGGTCCCCGTGGGGGGTGCTATTGGCCATCTTCTTGGTTTTGATCTTCTTTTTTCCCACGCTCGCCTCCGTGTCTCCAGCCGTGCCGCTGGCCAGCCATATTGGGTTGAGTCTAGCCCTCATAAGCGAGCGGCGTCAACCAATCAACCCCCGGCGCCGGCCGGGGCCAAAAAATCGGCCCCAGGCAAAAAAGTCCTTAAGGCGATTTTTCAGGCGCCGATAAGTGGGTTGAATCAAACGGTCACGGGTCAGGGTGTCTGCCCGCGACAGCTAGGGGAAAGGCAAAGCATAAGGCAAGGGACCAGGTAAGTCGGCGCCGAAAGGACCTCGGCGCGGCCAAAACCAAGGAGGGTTAAAATGTCGTTAGTTATCAATCACAACTTGATGGCCATGACCGCCGCCCGCAACCTGAGCGACTCCTACGGGCGTCTGGCCAGGTCCACGCAACGGCTGTCCTCGGGCCTGCGGGTCAACTCCGCCGCCGACGACGCCGCCGGCCTGGCCATCCGCGAGCTGATGCGCGCCGACATCGCGGTGATAAGCCAGGGCGTGCGCAACGCCGGCGACGCCATCAGCATGATCCAGACCGCTGAAGGCGCCATGAGCGTCATTGACGAGAAGCTGATCCGCATGAAGGAGCTGGCCGAGCAGGCGGCCACCGGTACCTACACCACGGCCCAGCGCGCCATCATGGACTCTGAGTACCAGGCCATGGCCCACGAGATTGACCGTATCGCCAACGCCACCGACTTCAACGGCGTCAAGCTCCTGGACGGCAGCCTCACCGGCCTGCACAACGGCTCGGGCATGAAGATCCACTTCGGCACCGGCAACAGCGCCGCCGAGGACTACTACTACATCCAGATGGGCGACATGCGCGCCACCGAGGCCTCGGGCCTGCGGGTGGGCACCAGCGACTTTAACGACATCTTCCGCAGCACCACCACCAGCGGGCTCACGGCCTCCACGCCCACCACGGCCCTGACCGGCACCACCGGTGTCTTCGGCATCCAGTACACCACCGACAACGGCACCACCTGGAACACCTACGGCTACGTCAACGTCACCAGCGGCACCGACACCCTGACCACGGTCATGGACAACATCAACAACGGCGCCGCCCAGACGGGTTCCTTCACCTTCGGCTCGTCCTACGTCTCCAACTCGCTGGACGGCCAGACCCTGACCATCGGCTCCAACGTCTTCAGCTTCAGTTCCACGTTGGACGTGGCCAGTTCCACCTTCAACGCCAGCACCGGCCTCGGCACGGTGGGCACCTCCAACACCACGGGTTCCACCATCGTCAACAACCTCATCGTCCTGGTCAACCGCCACATCAATGACATCCATGTCTACGCCGGCGGCAACCAGCCCAGCGCGGCCGGCGGCACCAGCGTGATGTACTTGACCGACGCCACCCTGGGCAGCACGGCCAGCGTGGCCCTGGCCACCACCGCCACCAGCGTCAGCGCCAGCGGGAGCAACCTGACCGGCGGCGGCGGCACCCAGCTCACGGCCTCGCTGTATCACAACCTGACCAGCGAGAACTACCAGTTGCAGTTGACCGACAATAGCAAGGGCAACAACTACCAGATGCGCATCGTGACCGCCCAGGGCACCATCTTTGCCGGCGGGTCGGGTCAGACCGCGCAGCGTCTCTTAACGGCCGCGGACGGTACCGCCCACATCGCCGAGTTCAGTGGCTCCAATGACGCCACCGACTGGTCGGCCACCCAGAACGCCAGCGGCGACACCAACTGGAGCGGCAAGGACATCCTCACCCAGTCCAGCGCCCAGTTGGCCCTGGCCCAGTTGGACCGCGCCATCAACGCCAAGGACACCGCCCGCGCCAACCTGGGCGCCGTGCAGAACCGGTTGCAGAACACCATCACCAACCTGCAGATTCAGGCCGAGAACCTGCAAGCCGCCGAGAGCCGCATCAGCGACGTGGACGTGGCCACCGAGATGACCCAGTTCACCCGCAACAACATCATGGCCCAGGCGGGCGTGGCCATGCTGGCCCAGGCCAACAGCCTGCCGCAGTTGGCCCTCCAGCTCCTGCAGGGCCAGTAACCTACCGGGATCCTTGGCCGGTACCCTCCGGCCCGCCCCCCGCCGCCTACGCGGCGGGGGGCGATAATTTTTGGGGGAGCGGTTAAAGAACGGGCCAGCGGGTGCCGATCAAGTATATGAGCGCTCCGCGAGGGTGACGATCCTCGCGAACCCGAACAGGGAAAGCCAAGGGGAACCGAGTCTCATCATCTGCCTACGCGCCAAAAGGAATATGGCGCGGCAAACACCAAGGAGGGGACCAATGAGTCTTATCATTAACCATAACCTGATGGCCATGACCGCCGCCCGCAACCTGAGCAACGCCTACGGGGCGCTGGCCAAGTCCACCCAGCGCCTGTCCTCGGGCTTAAGGGTCAACTCCGCCGCCGACGACGCGGCCGGCCTGGC
>JACQYR010000137.1 GCA_016208115.1 Desulfarculus sp. | reverse complement strand
GTTGATGAGCCGCAAGAAGGTGGACTTGCCGCAACCCGAGGGGCCGATCAGGGCGGTGACCTGGTTGCGGCCGATGGAGATGGCGATGTCGCTCAAGGCCTGGGTGTCGCCGTAGTAGAAATTCAGGTCCCTGGCCTCTATGACCGGGGTGGCGCAGGTTACCATTTCTTGGTCCTTCGCATGCGGGTGCGGATGATGATGGCGAAAAGGCTCAATCCCAGCACCAGGCTGATGAGTACCAGCACGGTGCCGTATTGCAGGGGCCGGGTCTGCTCGATGTGGGTGCCGGCGGTGGCCAGCACGTAGATGTGGTAGGGCAGGGCCATGACCTGGCTGAAGGGGCTCTCGGGCAGGCGCAGGGAATAGAAG
Source organism: Desulfarculus sp. (assembly GCA_016208115.1). Classification (GTDB taxonomy): domain Bacteria; phylum Desulfobacterota; class Desulfarculia; order Desulfarculales; family Desulfarculaceae; genus JACRDC01. Next base: position 17,081 of record JACQYR010000137.1, on the reverse strand, counting down.
GTGGCCGCGGTGAACATGATGGGCGCGGTCTCGCCGGCGGCCCGGCCCAGGCCCAGGATGCTGCCGGTGAGGATGCCCGGCAGGGCCGCCGGCAGCACCACCTTGCGAATGGTCTGCCAGCGGGTGGCCCCCAGGGCCAGGGAGGCCTCGCGGAAGGTGCTGGGCACCTGGCGCAGGGCCTCCTCCGAGGCGCCGATCACCGTGGGGAGTATGAGAAGCCCCAGGGTCAGCGAGCCGGCCAAGAGGCTCACGCCCATTTTAAAAAACACCACGAACAGCCCCAGGCCGAAGAGGCCGAAGACCACCGAGGGCACGCCGGCCAGATTGCCGATGCCCAGCCGCACCACGGCCAGGGTTTTGCCCTCCCGGGCGTACTCGCTCAAATAGATGGCCGCCGACACCCCCAGGGGCAAGGCCACCAAGAGCGCCCCCGCCGTCAGGTACAAGGTGCCCACGATGGCCGGGAAGATGCCCCCCTGGGTCATGGCTTCCCGGGGAACGTCGGTCAAGAACCGCCAGCCCAGGACGCCAGCGCCCTGCAATACAACATGCAGCAGGATGCCCCCCAAGGCGCCCACCACCACCAGCATGGCCAGCCTCAAGAGGCCGAAGGCCACCTTCTCGCGCAGCTTGCGCAGGCCCAGCCCGTCCAGGCTCATAGGGTTGAGGCTCCCTTCTGCTGGTAGCGCCGGCTGATATGGGCCGCCACCAGGTTGAAGCCCAGAGTTATCAAAAAGAGCACCATGCCGATGGCGAACAGGGCGTAATAATGCTCGGAGCCAAAGGGCGTCTCGCCCATCTCGGCGGCGATGGTGGCCGGCAGGGGGCGCACCGAATCGAAGATGGAGCTGGGTATCTGGGCCGCGCCGCCGGCCACCATCAGGACCACCATGGTCTCGCCCATGGCCCGGCTCATGCCCAGGATCACCCCGGTGCCGATGCCCGACAGCGCCCCGGGCAACAGCACCCGGGTCAGCGTCTCCCAGCGGGTGGCGCCCAGGGCCAGGGAGGCCTCCTTGAGCTCGCGGGGCACCGCGTGCAGGGCGTCCTCGCTGATGCTGGTGATGGTGGGGATGGCCATGATGGCCAGCATGAGGGAGGCGTTGAGGATGTTGAGCCCGCTGGGGATGTCCAGCCATTCCTGCATCAGGGGCGCCAGCACCACCATGCCCACGAAGCCCAGCACCACCGAGGGCAGGCTGGCCAGAAGCTCCACCGCCGGCTTCATCCACTCACGCACCCGGTGGGTGGCCACCTCGGCCAGGTACAGGGCCACCGCCACCCCCAGGGGCACGGCGATGAGCGAGGAGACGGCGGTCACCGCCAGCGAGCCCACGATGAGGGAAGCGATGCCGAAGTCTGCCGGGTCGTAGGTGGGGTACCAGGCCTGGCCGAACAGGAAGTCGGGGATCGAGACGGTGGCGAAGAGCCAGATGCCCTCCTTGAACAGAAAAACCACGATCAAGAGCATGGCCAGGACCGAGAAACCGCCGGCGGCCAGGAAGAAGCGCTGTATCCACTTCTCGCGCCGGGTCTTGCTTCCGTGCAGCCGGTTGGGCTCGGATAGCGCCGCTGGTCCCATCGCCCCTCGCGCCTGATAAAGACATTCAGCCACGGACTGTTGCATCTGGCTTACGCTCCGCCACCGGGACGCGCCCGGCGCTCAAGCCTGGCCGCTCCCCCCGCCCCGGCCAGGGGCGGAGGGAGCACCCGGCACCTACTTGACCGGGACAAACCCCTCGCCCTGGGCCAGCTTCTGGCCCTCGGGGCTGAGCACGAAGTCCAGATAGGCCTTGACCTGGCCCTGGGGCTCGCCGCAGGTGTACATGTACAGCCCTCGGGCCACGGGGTAGGTCTTGTTGCGGGCCGTCTCGGGGCTGGCCATGACGCCGCCCACGGTCAGGGCCTTGATTTTGGGATTGAGGTAGCCGATGCCAACGTAGCCCACGGCATACTTATTGCCGGCCACGGCCTGGGCCACGGCGCCGTTGCTGGCCTGCAACTGGGCGTCGGGGCGCACGCGCTCCTTCTTGAGCACCATTTCATTCCACACCTCGAAGGTACCGGAGCTGGAGTCGCGGGAGACCACCACGATGGGCTTGTCCTCGCCGCCCACTTCCTTCCAGTTCTTGATCTTGCCGGTGTAGACGTCCTTGAGCTGGGCCATGCTCAGGTCCTTGACCGGATTGACGGGGTTGACCACCGGCACGATGCAGTCCAGGGCCACCGTGAACTCCTTGACCTCCGCGCCCTTGTCCTTGGCCAGGGACTGCTCCTTGTCCTTCATCTGGCGCGAGGAGTTGCCGATGTCGCAGGTGCGGTCAATGATGGCCTTGATGCCGTCGCCGCTGCCGGTGCCGGCCACGGTCACGTTGACCTGGGGGTTCTTCTTCATGAAGACCTCGGCGGCCTTCTGGGCAACGGGCAGCACCGTGGTCGAGCCGGTGATGCTCACGCTATCGCCGGCGGCCCAGGCGGGCAGCCCAGCCAAACCAGCCACCAGAAGCGACAATACCACGAGCTTGAATTTCATCGTCTCTACTCCTGCAAAGTTAAGATTCAGCGCGCCGGCCCCATGCCCGCCATCGCTTGACCAAAGTCTAGGGGGCCAATGTGACGGAGACGTTACGGAGAGCATACTTTTGCGTGACAAACGGCGCGTGCCCCACTGGGGTGGTTGAATTGGCCAAGGCCGGCGGCTAAGGTCCATTTCTAGAGCAAGGCTGGGCCGCGGCCCGTCCGCCCTTGGACCGCCAAGGCCCAGCATCCAGGTCAATTCCCAGACCCACCGGGAGCGCCGATGGCATGAAAAAGCCCATATTGGTCCTCATAGAAGACGAAAGCGACATCCAGGAAGTGGTAACCTTCAATTTTCAGAAGGCCGACTTCGCGGTGCACAAGGCCGGCGACGGCGAGGAAGGGTTGCGTCTGGTCAGGCGCCTGAATCCCGACCTGGTGTTACTGGACCTGCTTTTGCCCGACATGGACGGCCGCGAGGTGTGCCGCCAGCTCAAGCGCGACAACGCCACCCGTTCAATCCCCATCGTGATGCTGACCGCCCTGGCCGGGGAGGCCGACCGCATCGTTGGGTTCGAGTTGGGCGCCGATGACTACCTCACCAAGCCCTTCAGCCCCCGCGAGCTGGTGTTGCGGGCCCAGGCCATCTTGCGCCGGGCCAAGGAGCCGCCCCTGGAGAACCAGGTGTTGCGGGTGGGGCGCCTGATGATAGACCCTGACCGGCTTCACGTGGAACTGGACGGCCAGGCCATCCAGTTGACCTCCACCGAATTCAGGCTGCTGCACTATTTGGCCGGCACGCCAGGTAAAATCCACTCCAGGGAATACCTGCTGGACCTGGTCTGGGGCTATTCGTACAAGGGCTATTCCCGCACGGTGGACACCCACATTCGCCGGTTGAGGGCCAAACTGGGCAGCGCCCAAGACTATATCGAGACGGTGCGCGGGGCTGGCTACCGGGTTCGCGAGGGGTTATGAAACCCAGATTATCCTTTCGGGCCTTGATCTTCGGCGGCTGCCTGTTGGTGGTGGTCTGTACCCTGCTGGGGGTGGCCCTGGCGGTGGAGGGCCGCCTGCGCCAGCAGACCACCGACAGCCTGCGCTCCACCCTCCGTCAGATGACCATCCTGGCCGGCGAGCTGGTCAAGGACCGCTGGTCGCCCCAGGCCTCCCCGGCGCGCAACCAGGAGCTGGCCATGGAGTTGGGCCAGCTCTTAAGCCTGCGCTTCACCTTGATCGCCGTGGACGGCCGGGTGTTGGGCGACTCCAGCCTGAGTCTGGCCGAGGTGGGCAATCTGGAGAATCACGGCCGCCGCCCGGAGGTGGTGCAGGCCCTGACCAGCGGCGCGGGCGATCAGATCCGCTACAGCAGCACCATCCATGACGACCTGGTCTACGCGGCCATGGCCGTGGACCCGGGCCAGGGTCCCCGGGTTCTGGCGCGCCTGGGCCGCACGAGGTGGGCGACTTGGCCAGGACCTTCGACAAGATGGCCGACAGCCTGGTGCACCAGATGGAGGCGATGGCCCACGCCCACGACCGCCAGGAGGCCATTTTGCGGGGCATGGTGGAGGGAGTCATGCTCACCGACTTCGAGGGGCGCATACTCCTGGCCAACCAGTCCCTGGTCTCCCTGCTGGGGCTCCAGACCGACCCCGTGGGCAGGATATACTCAGAAGTGCTGCGCATCCCCGACCTGACCAGCGCCATGGAGGACATCTTGGAGGGCCAGCCCAGGGTGTCGGCCGAAATACGCAGCCTGGGGCCGCCCCTGCGCTATCTGGAGGCCCATCTGGTCCGGCTGGAAGGCCGCGGCCCCCAGGCGGGGGCGGTGGCGGTCTTCCACGACATCACCGAGCGGCGGCACATAGACCAGATGCGGCGCGACTTCGTGGCCAACACCTCCCACGAGTTGCGCACCCCCCTGGCGGCCATCAAGGGCGCGGCCGAGACCCTGCTGGATGGGGCCCTGGACAGCCCCCAGCATGCTCGCGGCTTCGTGGAGATGATAGTGCGCCAGAGCCGGCGCATGGAGCGCCTGGGCGAGGACCTGCTCAGCCTGGCCAGCCTGGAAAACGCCGAGGTGGCGCCCAAGAGGGAAGCGGTGAAGGCGCGGCAGGTGGTGGCCGCGGTCCTGGCCACCGCCGGCCCCCTGGCCCAGCAGCGCGGCATACACCTGGAGGCGCCGGAGCCCGCCCAGGACTACTCCCTGATGGCCGACGGCCGCCAATTGGAGCAGGCCCTGCTCAATCTGGTGGACAACGCCATCAAATACAACAACCCCGGCGGCAAGGTGACCATCGCCTTTAACGCGCTGGAGGGCCAGTTGCGCCTGAGCGTCCGCGACACCGGCCCCGGCATTCCCAGTGAACACCTGCCGAGGATATTCGAGCGTTTCTACCGGGTGGACAAGAACCGCTCCCGCGAACAGGGCGGCACCGGCCTGGGGCTGGCCATAGTCAAGCACGTGGCCCAGGCCCACGGCGGCCGGGTGGAGGTGGAGAGCAAGGTGGGGCGGGGCAGCGAGTTTCGTCTGATCCTGCCCCTGAAAAGCGGCGAGCGCTCCTAAGGCCCGGCGGGCCAACGCAAAACCGCCAACAGGCTTTCACGCGGACGCATCAAACACCACCAATAGCACCAGGCAGCCGCCCCGAGCGCAGGGTGGCCACCAGGCGCTGGGGCTTGAGCAAGAGTTCCAAGGCCGGGACAATGCCCGGCGCCACCACATCGGCGGCCAGGAGCGCCTGGGTGGCCGCTCCCTCCGGCCCCAGCACGGCGATGCCCAGGGCCGCTTCCTTGAGCATGAACTGGTCGTTGCGCCCGTTGCCCAGGCAAACGCAGGCGCGGAGGTCCAATCCCCGCGCATACTCCAGCTTGGCCACCGTCTCGTCGCCCTGGCCCAGGACGTGTACGTGATAGGGCAGATGGGCCAGTCTCTGGCGCACGCTGCCGTGGGTGTCGGCGGTGAGCACGTGTATGGCCAGGCGCTGTGCCAGGGCCGCCAAACGCTCCTCCACTCCCGGCAGAAGCTGGCCGTCCAGGGCCAGGGTGCCATTGTAGTCCAGGACCAGGTGCCGCAATGCCAGCCGCCCCCATCCGGGGATATCTATTTCGAGCATCTTCCCATCCAGCGCATTTCAGAAGGCCTCGTCCAACAGCTCTTCCAGGAGGCGGCCATCGCGCAGGCCGATCCCCTCCAGGACCCGGGAGCAGAGGCCCTGGCGCAGCACCGCCACCTGGTGGGCCAGCCGCCGGGCCTGGCCCAGGCCATGGGAGACCACCACCAGGGTGTATTCTCCGGCCAGGGAGAGCAAGAGTTCCTCGATCTTGGCCGTGGCCTGGTAGTCCAGGGAGGCGGTGGGCTCGTCCAGGAGAAGAATTTCCGGTCCCAGGGCCAGGGCGCGGGCCAGGCAGAGGCGCTGTTGCTGCCCACCGGAGAGCCCGACCGCTGGCTGGCGCAGGCGGTCCTTGACCTCGTCCCAGCGCTGGGCCTTGACCAGGGCGCGCTGGCCGGCCTCCAGGGCCTCGGCCTTGCCCAGGCCCAGGGTCAGGCGCAGGGGCAGGGTCAGGTTCTTAGCCACGCTCAGGGGCAATAGCGCCGGGGTTTGAAAGACCATGCCCACCCGCCGGCGCAGGTCCTCCACGGGTGCCTCGTCCTGGTGGATGTCGCGCCAGGTCCCGCCCAGGCGCAGTTGCACCAGGCCTTGGGTGCGGCAGTCGGGCAGGCATTCGTTGAGCCGGTTCAAGGACCGCAGCAGGGTGGTCTTGCCCGAGCCCGAGCGTCCCAGCACCACGGTGAGGCGCCCCCGGGGCAGGTCCAGGTCCACCCCGGCCAGGGCCGGACGGCCGGCGAAGGCCACTTTGAGCCCCCGGATGCGTCCGGCCAGGTTGTCGTCCGGCTGGGTCATCTTCGCCACCGCCGCTCCAAGGTCCGTTGCAGGCCGGACGCCCCCAGGAAGAGCAGCCCGGTCAGGGCCAGCAGGGTCAGGGCGGCGCCGAAGCCCAGGCGCAGTTCCTCCGGGCCCTGGTACTGGGAGGCCAGGTAGAAAATCTGGAAGGGCAAGGCCTCGAACTTGCCCAGCAGGCCGGCGGGCAGGCCGGCGTTGGCCACCACCCCGGTGAGCATTATAACCGCCGTGTCCTCGGCCGCCCGCCCCACCCCCAGCATCACCCCGCCCAATATGCCTCGTCCGGCCGCGGGCAACAACACATGACGCAGGTTTTGCCAGCGGCTCAGTCCCAGGGCCGCCCCTTGCAGGCCCAGTTCCGGGGGCAGGCTCAAGAGGGCCAAGCGGGTGGCGGAAACCAAATAGGGCAGAATGAGTAGGGCCAGGCAGGCCGCGGCAAGGAGCAGGCAGGTGTTGGCCGAAGGCAGCAGGGTGGCGCGCAAAAGCAGGATCAGGGCGAAGCCGAACAGGCCCATGACGATGGAGGGCACGCTGGCCAGGATGTCCACGGCCAGGCTCAATAGCCGCCGGGACCGCCCTCCGGCGTAGACCGCCAGGTGGATGCCGGCGGCTACCCCCAGGGGCACGGCCAGCAGGCTGGCCAGGGCCACCAGGCTCAAGGTGCCCAGGCAGGCAGGCCAGATACCATCCCACACCGGCAGGCGCCCCCAAAAGGCCGGCCAGGCCGGCGCGCGGCCGAAGAACAACTCCCAACCCCAGGCCGGGGCCGCCTCCCGCAATAGAAAGCCCAGCAGCAGGGCCGTGGCCGCCAGCGCCAACAGGCCGGCCGCCGGGGCCAGCCAGGCCAGGGCCAGGGCGCGCCGGCCTCTCATGACCGGGACCTGGCCACACCCTGGCCCGAGGCGCGCAGCCAGGCCAGGGCCAAGTGCACCAGGCAGGCCAGGGCGAAGAGGATCAGCCCGCTGGCAAAGAGCGAACCGTAGACCAGGCTGCCGCTGTCGGTGGCCAGCACCAGGGCGATGTGGGCGGTGAGGGTGCGCAGGGAATCGAAGAGGGACAGGGGCGGCTGAGGGGCGTTGCCCGAGAGCATAAGAGGGACCAAGGTGTCCCCCACCGCCCGGCCGAAACCCAGGGTGGCCGCCGCCCCCAGGCCCCGCCCCGACAGGGGCAGGATGAGGTAGCGCAACTCCTGGGCGCGGGTCAGCCCCAGGGCGGCGGCGGCGAGGTGCAGGCGGGGCTCCAGGGCCGCGAACTGGGCATCCACCAAAAGGGCGACGGTGGGCAGGGTCAAGAGGGCCAAGACCAGCATGGCGCTGAGCCAGCAGACGCCGCTGCCCTCACCCAGGCCGTCGCGCACCAGGGGCACCAGGAGGAAGACCGCCGCGAAGCCGTAGACCACCGTGGGCACGCCGGCCAGGAAGCGCACCAGGGGCATCATCAGGCGCGAGAGCCAGCCAGGACCCAGGCCATGGGCGCAGCAGACCACCCCCACCCCCAGGGGGAAAGCCAGGGCCAGCGAGGAAAGCCCCAGGCACAGGGAGCCGGCCAGCATGGCCAGGATGCCGAACTGGCCCTGCTGGGGACGCCAGTGCCAGGTCAGCAATTTGGTCCACTGCCCCTGCTCAAACAACGGCAGGCTGAAGTAGAGTAAAAAACCCAGTATGGCCGCCACGGCCAGGGCCGCGGTCAAGGCGGCCAGGCCCAGGGCGCCCTCGACCCAGCCCTCGCGGGCGGGCCGGCGTTCTGGCCTGGAGGGCATGGCTTACTTGAGGGCCAGGTAGCCGCTATTGCGCACCAGCTCGGCGCCCTGCTCGCCCAGGATGTAGTCAATGAAGGCCTTGACCAGGCCGGCGGGCTCGCCCTTGGTGTTCATGTACAGCTTGCGCACCACCGGGTATCTGCCGGTCAGGGCGTTGTCCTGGCTGGGCTCCACGCCGTCCAGGGCCAGCGCCTTGAGCCCGGCGTCCAGGTGGCCGATGCTCACGTAGCCGATGGCCTGGGGGTCCTGGGCCACGGCGGGATGGCCCCCTTCTGCAACAGCTTCTCCCAAAAAACCTCGCGGGTGCCGCTGGCCTCGTCGCGGGTGAAGACGTGGATGGCCCCCGGGGCGCCGCCCACCTCGCGCCAGTCCTTGACCCGGCCGGCGAAGATGTCCCGCGCCTGCTGGGCGCCGAGCCCGGCCAGGGGGTTGCGGGGGTGCACCACCACCGCCACGCCGTCCAGGGCGAAGGCAAAGGACTTGAGGCCGTGGCGGGCCACTTCCTCGGGCGACAGGGCGCGGCCGGTGTTGCCGATCTCCACCAGGCCCTCGCCCACCTTCTGCACGCCCACGCCGGAGCCCCCGCCGGCCACGGTGATGGATATCTTGGGGTTGGCCCGCATGATGCGCTGGGCGGCCTGCTTCATCACCGGGATGTGGGCCGTGCCGCCGGCGATGTCTATCTTGCCCTCCTGGCCAGCGAAGGCGGCCAGGGGATCGTCGGCCGCCGCCGGGGCGGCCAGGGCCAAAAGGCTGGCCAGGAGCGCCAGAAGGACAAGGCATTTAGGAGCATGGATTGTCATGATCGTCTCCCCAAAAGGCTTAAGTTGCTCGGCGCGGGTGGGGCTGATTTCTGGGGCCAGCCAGGCGCCGTTAATCTTAGATGCCTGCCGAAGAGCATGCAAATCGGTAATCCCAAACGATGCTGGCCATCGCCATTGACAATTATTATAGTAAAACCTCCCCGTACTTACTGCTTTCATTACCCATATACATCGAACATCGAAATTACCGGTTTGCCTGTCCGCCTGGCTTGCACTAATCTCACCTTGACCGAATTCATACCTCAAACAATCGAGCCGTTATGCGCCAGCTCCTCGGCTTTACCTGAGTTGCCCACCCGAACGCTACCCGGGGTAGGCTCACCAGGCACGACTGGTGTAAGCACGGCCACGAACTGGAGCGTCATTTCGACCAAGGCTACTACGAGGAGCCGCGCTGGATAATCGGGCAGTGCGTGGACCAGTTCGCGGAAATGGAACCCAACCGCTTGAACGGCTTCTGCTGCGGGGCCGGCGGCGGCAACTGGCCCATGCCCTATGAGAAGGAATCAGCCTTCCACGGCCGCAAGAAGTACGAGAGCATCAAGAACAGCGGGGCCAACGTGGTGGTGGTGGGCTGCTCCAACTGCCACGACCAGATCATGAAGCGCTACCCCAAGCTCTACCCGGACTGCGACTACGAGGTGAAGTACATCTGGGAGTTGGTGGCCGACAGCCTGGTCATCGAGCCTTGGAACGACGAGGAAGTGGCCGAGGCCGAGGCGGCGGCCCAGTGGGAGCGTCTGGGCATTGATCCTGACGCTGGTTACGAGTAGACGGCAAGGTTCCTGGGCGGCCTGGCGTTGGCTCCGCCGGGCCGCCTGTCTCCCCGAGGCTCCCGGGCACGGCGCCCGGGAGCGTCCTTGTTGTATGATGCAATTATACGCGGCGACAAAAATAGCTGCGTATAAGCGCGCCATGGATGGCGCGCCGGGCGCGCAAGCGCCCGAGAGCCCAGGCAAGACCACGCTTTTGCCTGGGCGAGGCCTAAAAAATACATGGATGTATTTTTTAGGCGTCAAGTATAAGCAAATCCAGGAGCCGAGCAATGAAACCGCTGTACTTTGACTACAACGCCACCACGCCGCTAATGCCCGAGGTGCGCCAGGCCATGCTGCCCTACCTTGAGCAGGCCTTTGGCAATCCCGGCTGCGGCCACGCCTGGGGCTACACCGCCCGCCAGGCCCTGGACCAGGCGCGCGGCCAGGTGGCCGGCCTGATCAATTGCCAACCGGAGAGCCTCATCTTCACCTCCTGCGCCACCGAGAGCAACCCACCTGGTGACCACGGCCATCGAGCACCCCGCCATCCTGGAACCGGCCAAGGTTTTGGAGGCCCGGGGCCTCAAGGTGACCCGGGTGAGCGCGGACGGCCAGGGACTGGTATCGCCGGAGGCGGTGGCCGCCGCCTGCACGCCCCAGACTCGCCTAATCTCCGTCATGCTGGCCAACAACGAGACCGGCGCCTTGCAGCCCGTGGCTGAGATCGCCGCCTGGGCGCGCAGCCGGGGCATCCTGGTACACAGCGACGCGGCCCAGGCCGTGGGCAAAATACCCGTGGACGTGCAGGCCCTGGGCGTTGACTTCCTGACCCTCGCCGGGCACAAGCTCTACGCCCCCAAGGGCGTGGGCGCCCTCTATGCCCGCGACCCGTCCCTGCTACGCCCCTTGCTTTACGGCGGCGGACAGGAGATGGGGCTGCGCTCGGGCACCGAGAACATCCCCCACTTGGTGGGGCTGGGCGTGGCCTGCCAACTGGCCAGGCATGGCCTGGAGGGCGAGATGGCCCGCCAGGCGGGCTTGGGGCAGGCCTTGCTCCAGGGGCTCGGCGGGCTGCGCGTAGATTTTCGCCTGCACGCCGCCCAGGCCCCCCGCTTGCCGGGCACCATGAGCATCGGCTTCAAGGGCCTCAGGGCTGGCGACATCCTCTCGGGGCTGGTGGGCTACGACGTGGGCATCAGCGCCGGCGCGGCCTGCCATGGCGACGCCACCACCATCTCCCACGTGCTGGCGGCCATGGGCGTGCCCCGGGAATATGCCGAGGGCACCTTGCGCTTCTCCTGGGGCCGCCCCACCAGCGCCGAGGACGTAACCGAGCTGGTGCGCCGCTTGGGCCTGGTGCTGGCCAGCCTGGGTTGAGCGATCCCTCCGATGATGGCCAGGGAGCGCTCCGGCCGGTTCCCTGGCCCTATCGCCGCGCGCAATCGCCGCGCCACCAGCCTATCCTATATTAACTATTTGATCTCTTGGCTCTCCTGCGGTTAATTTCCCACATCGCTGAACCTCTTCACCGCCGGCTACTGGCCTTCCCCGCCCTCCGAGGCGGCTGGCCAGCCAGGCCGGCGCAAGAAAGCCAAGCCAACCATGCCGGTAATCATCGTCAAGGCCCGACAAGGCGTGCTGCCCCATGACCAGGCCAAGGCCCAGATCATTAAGGACATGGCGCATGCCCTTGCCCGCGCCGTGGGCGACGAGGCCTACCAGGCCCGCGCCACGGTAATCATCGAGGAATACCCTGACCAGAACTGGGGCCGAGGCGGCAAGCAGGTAGACGGGTGATCCAGGTACAGGCAGTGAGCCAGTGCTTCCAGGCCCTGGGCGAGGTATCGCTAACCATCGAGCCGGGTGAGTTCGTGTGCCTGGTGGGACCCAGCGGCTGCGGCAAGACCACCCTGCTAAACCTAATGGCCGGCCTGCAACGGCCCAGCCAGAGACGGGTGCTGCGCCAGGGCCGCCCGCTCAACGGCTGCTTTGGTTGGGCCGGTTATCTCTCTCAGGCCGATACCCTGCTGCCCTGGCGCACGGTGTGGGCCAACGTCGAGATCGGCTTGGAGCTGCCCACGGTACCGGCTGGCCAGCGCCGGCAACGGGAGGCCGGCCTTATCCAGCGGGTGGGGCTGGCCGCCGAGGCAATGCCCGGTCTGCGCTTGAGCCCGGGCGGTCTGCTTAAACCCGAGAAGACCATCACCGCCCTGAAAGGCCTCTACCCGCCAGCTTGAACCCCCGGCCGATACCCCTGGGGCGGTTTTTTCCGGGGCCGGTTAGTTGCCCCCCCCACCCAACACAGCATATAGCCGCGCCTGGTTGGCGCTCTTGGCCAGGCGCAGAGAGACCAGCCCCTGCTGGGCCGCGAATAGCGAGCGCTGGGCATCCAGGACGCCCAGGTAGCTGTCTATCCCCTTGGTATAACGTTGCGAGGAGAGACGATAGGTTTCCGCCACGGCCTTGACCAGCGAGGTTTGCGCCGATACCTGCTGGTCTATGGTGCCCTGCGCGGCCAGGGCATCAGCCGTGTCTCGGAAAGCCGTTTGTATTGTCTTCTCATATTGCGTCAGGATGATTTTCTGATCAGCCTCGCTGACCCGCAGGGCGGCCCACACGCGGGCGTCAAAAATGGGCATCACGATCCTGGGGGCGAAGTTCCAGGTATCCGACGCTGGGCCGAAGAGGCCCGACAGCTCGTTGCTGGCGGTGCCCAGCGAGGTGGTCAAGGAGATGCGGGGGAAGAAGGCCGCCCGCGCCGCCCCGATGAAGGCGTAAGCCCCCTTGAGCCGATGTTCCGCCGCCATTATGTCCGGACGGCGCAGCAGCACCTCCGAGGACAGGCCTGGGTGAACATCCTGGGGCATGGACACGCCGCTCAGCTCAACCGGCAACAGATCATCGGGCACCGGCGAGCCGGCAAGAAGGTTGAGGGAGTTTTGATCCTGCGCGACCAATTGGGTGTAGCGCGCGATATCCACCCGCGCCGTCTCCAGGGGTATCTGGGCCCGGCGCAAGTCCAGTTCGGTGGCCAGCCCCACGTCATGGCGCTTTTGCACCAGGCCGTAGGCGGCCGACTGGGTTTCCAGCGTGGACTGGGCCAATTTGAGGTTTTCCTTGTCCGCGGCCAGGGAGAGGTACACCCTGGCCACCTCGGACACCAGCGCAATCTGGGCGCCACGGCGGGCCTGCTCGGTGGCCAGGAATTCCTGCAACGCCTGATCTCCCAGGCTGCGTATGCGGCCGAAGAAATCAATTTCCCAGGAGGCCACGCCCAAGCTCAGGCTGTATTGGTCTGTGGTCCTGGCGTTGCCTGGTTTCACCAGGTCATCGGAAGCGCGGTCCTTGCCGCCCGCGGCCGCCGCGTTGACCGCGGGAAACAACTCGGCCCGTTGCAGGCCGTACAAGGCCCTGACCCGGTCCACGTTCAAGGCGGCCAGCCGCAGGTCGCGGTTGTTGGCCAAGGCCACCGCGATTACCTTTTTTAGCTTGGCGTCGGCGAAAAAGTCCTCCCACTTGAGGTCCGCCACCGCCGTGGCTGGAGACGCATCCGCGCCGGGGGCGTAGGCCTCGCCTTGCGGCCAATGGGCCGGCATGGGCGCGGGCGGCTGTGCATATTCGGGAGCCAATGAACAGCCACCCAACAAACCGCCGATCAACACCAATAGAGCCAAGATACCCCTAGGCATGTGATTGACTCCCCGGCGCGCTCTGGCCGGCGTGCTCCATGGGCACGCGATGGTTGCGCTTACCCAATAGCTGGTAGATCAACACGTAAAAAAGCGGCACGAAAATAATCACCAGGAAGGTGGAAGTGACCATGCCGCCCAGCACCGAGGTGCCAATGGCCTTCTGCGCGCCTGACCCGGCCCCGCTGGCCAAGGCCAGGGGCAGAATGCCGAACCCGAAGGCCAAGGAGGTCATGATGATGGGGCGCAGCCTCAGCTTGGCCGCCTCCATGGTGGCCTCGATAAGATTTACACCTTCGTCCACCCTGGCCATGGCGAACTGGACAATCAGGATGGCGTTCTTGGTGGTCAAGCCCAGGGTGGTCAGCAGCCCGATCTGGAAATAGACGTCGTTGTGCATGCCCTGCAGGGACGAGGCGATGACCCCGCCGATGACCCCCAGAGGCAGGGTGAGCAGGATGGAGATGGGAATGGGCCAGCTCTCATATAGGGCCGCCAGGCACAGGAAGATGACGAAGACCGAGAAGGCGTACAGCAGGGGCGCCTGGGCCCCGGCCATCCGCTCCTGATAGGACAGGCCGGTCCAGTCGTAGCCGATGCCCTGGGGCAGCTTGGCCACGATCTCCTCCATGGCCCGCATGGCCTCGCCCGAGCTGCGCCCCGGCGCGGGCTCGCCCCAGATGTTGATGGAGGGAAAGGCGTTGTAGCGCTCCAGCTTGGGGGAGCCCTGGGTCCAGTGCCCCGAGGCAAAGGAGGCGAAGGGCACCATCTTGCCGGCGCTGTTGCGCACGTAAAGCTTCTGCAGGTCATCGGGCAGCATGCGGTGGGGCGCGTCGGCCTGGATATAGACCCGCTTCACCCGGCCGGCCTGGAGGAAGTCGTTGACATAGGCGCTGCCAAAGGCCGCCGACAGGGTGCTGTGGATGGAGGTGATGGGGACCCCCTGGGCGCCGGCCTTCTCCTTGTCCACGGTTATGTGGTACTCGGGCACGTCGTCCATGCCGTTGGGCCTGACCCTGACCAGTCATGAATGCGGTGGTTCCGGTAATCAGGAAGCCCGCGCCCTTTTTCTGGCCGAATTTTTTCGCCCATTCCCCGGCTCCGCCCCTAAGGGGGTCGGCCTGGAAGGCGATTTCCGCGTCAGCCGCCTCCACCCTGGCCCTGTCCAGCACCTCCTTGGTCTGCTCCAGGGTGGAGCCGGCAGGGAGCTGGGCCAGGATGTACATGATGCCCTGGTCCTCGTCGGGCAGGTAGGAGGTGGGCATGCGCTGGAACAAAAGTCCCAGGGCCGCGACGATCAGCAGGAACAGCGCGATGTAGCGCAGTTTCCTGGCCAAGACCCCGCCCACCACCTTGAGGTACCGCTCGCGGGCGCCCAGGAAGAAGCGGTCAAACCACCTGAAGAAGGGGCGCATAAAAAAGACCACGCCGTCCGCCGGCTGATGCCCCGGGGGCACGGGCTTGAGGAGCGTGGCGCAGAGCACGGGGGTGAGAAGGAGGGCAACCACCACCGACAGCAGCATGGAGGAAATGACGGTTATGGAGAACTGCCGGTAGATCACGCCGGTGGAGCCGGGGAAAAAGGCCATGGGTCCGAAGACCGCCGCCAGCACCAGGCCGATGCCGATCAGGGCGCTGGTGATCTGGCCCATGGATTTGGCCGTGGCCTCCCGGGGAGAAAGTCCCTCCTCGCTCATGATGCGCTCCACGTTCTCCACCACCACGATGGCGTCGTCCACCAAAAGGCCGATGGCCAACACCATGGCGAACATGGTCAGCATGTTGATGGAGAAGCCGAACAGGCCCAGCACCGCGAAGGTGCCCAGCAGCACCACCGGCACGGCGATGGTGGGGATGAGGGTGGCCCGGAAGGTCCCCATGAAAATGTACATGATGACGAAGACCAAGAGGACCGCCTCCACCAGGGTCTTGACCACCTCGTCAATGGCCACCTTGGTGAAGGGGGTGGTGTCGTAGGGATAGATGACCTTCATGCCCGGAGGAAAGTAGTTGCTCATCTCCTCCATCTTGCTCTTGACGGCGTTGGCCGTGGCCAGGGCGTTGGCGCCGGCAGCCTGACGGATGGCCATGCCGGCCGCTGGCCTGCCGTTGAACTCCGCTGTCACGTCGTAACGCTCGGTGCCCAGTTCCGTGTGGCCTATGTCCTTGACGCGGACCACCGAGCCGTCCGGATTGGTGCGGATGGGTATGGCCGCGAACTGCTCCGGTGTCTGGAGCAGGTGCTGTACGGTGATGGAGGCGTTGAGCCTCTGCCCTTCCACCGCCGGCGCCCCGCCGAACTGCCCCGCTGATATTTCGACGTTGTGGCTCTTGAGCGCCAAGACCACGTCCTCGATGGTCAGGTGGTAGTTGGTCAGCTTTTCGGGGGAAAACCACACCCGCATGGCGTACTGGGTGCCGAAATTTTCCACCTCGCCCACTCCCGGCACCCGCGACAAAATCTTCTCGAGATTGGACTGGGCGTAGTCGCGCAGGGCCTCTCCGTCCATGCTGCCGTCCTCGGAGATCAGGCCCACTATCATCAGGTAGTTCCTGGTGGACTTGCTGACCTTGACCCCTTGGCGCTGCACCACGTCGGGCAGGCTGGCCATGGCCAGTTGCAGCTTGTTCTGCACCTTGGACCAGGCTATGTCGGGGTCGGTGCCCGGGGCGAAGGTCAACTCGATGCGCGAGGAGCCAGAAGACGAGCTGGTGCCGGAGAGGTAGAGCATTTGATCCAGACCTGTCATCTTCTGCTCGATGATCTGGGTCACCGTGTTTTCCACGGTCTCGCCGGAGGCTACCGGGAAAAACGCGTCAATGGCGATGGAGGGCGGGGCGATGGGCGGGTATTGCGAGATGGGCAGGTTGTAGATGGCCAGCCCCCCGGCGGTCATCATCACGATGGCAATGACCCAGGCGAATACCGGCCGGTCCAGAAAAAACCTTGAAAGCATCACATGCCTCCGTTATTTCGATCCAGCCGTTGGCTGGGGTGCATTGGCCGGTGGCACGGTGCTATCTTCGACGGATACGGGGGCGACCACTGTATCGGGCCGCACCCTTTGCAACCCCTCCACAATCACGCGGTCACCGGGGGCCAGGCCCGCCGAAACAAGCCATCTTTGGTCCATGGCGCGCTCCAGGGTCAGCATGCGCAGGCTGACCTTGTTCTCGGCGCCCACGATCATCACATAGGGCTCGCCCTTTTGGTTGCGGGCCACGGCCTGCTGGGGCACCAGTATGGCCTGCTCGTTGGTTCCCTCATCTACCAGTGCGCGGACGAACATCTCCGGGAGAAGCACCCCGTCTGGATTGGGAAAGACCATGCGCAAAATAACCGAGCCGGTGGTTGGGTCCACCGATACATCACGAAACTGCAAGGTGCCTTCCAGGGGATAGGGGGTGCCATCCTCTAGGATGAGCTTGACCATGTTCCGGCTGTTTTGGTTCTGGTTGAGGCGGCCATCTCCCAGGCGGCGCTTCAAGCGCAGCAGTTGGGTGGTGGACTGGGGAACATCCACGTAGAGGGGGTCGAGCTGTTGAATGGTGGCCAGGGCACTGGGCTGATAGGCGGTGTCAATGGCGCCATCGGTCACGCTGGATTTACCGATTCGGCTATAGAT
>JACQYR010000136.1 GCA_016208115.1 Desulfarculus sp. | reverse complement strand
ATCCTGGTCTCGATCATGCATGTGAACAACGAGATCGGCACCATCAACGACATCGCCGCCATCGGCGAGCTGACCCGTGCCAGCGGCATCCTGTTCCACGTCGACGCTGCCCAGTCCACCGGCAAGGTCGAGATCGACCTGGAGAAGCGCATCCCCGCCGAGGGCGACTTCCGCACCAACATCCACGCCGGGGCCTCCGCCGCCAAGCACGAGATAACCGACAGCGACCGCCGCATCTGCGAGCAGATCAAGGACCGGCTGGTCAAGGACCGCCTGTTCTTCGTGGGGGTGGACATTATCGGCGACAAGCTGGTGGAGATCAACGTGGTCAGCCCCGGCGGCATCCCGCGCATCAACCGGCTAAGCAACCTGAAGATCGAGGCCAGGGTCATTGACTGGGTGGAGGACCGGGTGCGGCGCCGGCGCTCGGAAGGCTCTCAGGTCTCATGACCCTGCCCCTGGTGTTGAGCCTGCCCCACTGCGCCAGCGCTCTGCCGCCGGAGATCGCCCCCACCCTGGCCCTGGACCCCTATCGCTGTCTGGTGGAGGCCGACCTGGGCACCGCCGAGGTCTTCGCGGGGCTACCGGTCTTGGCCTGCCTGACCGCCCAGTGGTCGCGCCTGGCCGTGGACCTCAACCGCGACGCCCACGACCGCGGCCCCCAGGGGGTGGTGGCCCTGGTCAGCTTCGGCGGACGGCCGGTCTTTTTGCCCGGCCAGGAGCCCGGCCCCCAGGAGATGGAGCGGCGCCTTAACGCCTACTACCACCCCTATCACCAGAGCCTGGCCAGCGCCTTGCAAACCCCGGGGCTCAAGGCCTTCCTGGACTGCCACGCCATGGACCCCGTGGGGCCGCCCCAGGCCCCCGACGCCGGCCGGGCGCGGGCCCAGGTGGTGCTGGGCAACCGGAGGGGTGACACCTGCTCCATGGATGTGCTGGAGCGTTTGGGCGGGGAACTGGCGGCGCAGGGTTTTCAGGTGGCCTACAACACGCCCTACAGCGGCGGCTTCATCACCCGCCACTACGGCCCGGGGCTCAAGGCCCGGGGGATCATGGCCGCGCAGGTGGAGCTGAACAAGGCCCTGTACCTGGACCTTCAGCGGCAGGAGCTGATCGCCGGCCGCCTGGAGGACGTGCGCCAACGGGTGGGGCGGGCCCTGGAGCGCTTCGCCGCCGGGCTATGAGGCCAGGCTCGCGCCAGGCCTATAGGGGGCTTCTTAGGGCCTCGGCTAGCAGATTCCCCCCTCACCCTGACCCTCTCCCCCCGCTGGGGGGGAGAGGGGAAAACCAGCTTGGGCCGTGGGACTGGCGTGACTTACCGCTATGAGGCTTGGCCCTCCTGGGGCAGCTCGCAGACCTGCAAGGCCTGCAAACGGCCTTGCAGGTTGCGCACCCGGCGGCTCAGGTCGGTGCAGATGCGTAAAGCCACCTGGGGGTACTCCCGCACCACCTCGCTGAACTCCCGCTGGTGCAGCATCAGGAGCTTGGTCTCCGTGAGGGCCGTCACCGTGGCCGAGCGCTCCAGGTTGTCGAACAAGGCCATCTCGCCGAAGTATTCACCCGGCCCCATGGTGGCCAGCTCCATGCTGCACTGGCCCTCGGCGATCTTGGTCACCGACACCCGCCCCGAGACCACGAAGTACATGGAGTCGCCGATCTCGCCCTCGCGGATGATGACCTGCCCGGGGGTGAAGGAGATTTCCTCACTCACGGCGGCCACGGCGGCCAGCTCGCTGACCGACAGGCTGGCCAGCATCTCCATGCCCCTGAGCAGGAGTATCTTCTCCGACAGGCTGGTGGTCTTTTCCTCCATGGCCTCGGCCTCCCCTCTGGTCGCCCTGCCCTGGGCGGCCACTAGCCTGGTAACCCGCTCCCTGACCACGGGATCATCGAATTGGCGCAGGCGCGTCAGCCCTTCCTCCCAGGTGGCGCGGTCGCCCTTGTGGGCCAGGTACTCCAGGAACAGGGACAGGGTCACCCAGTTGCGCCGGCTGAGCAGGTGCTCGGTGAGTTGCCGCTGATCGGCCAGGGCCTGGCCCAGCTTGAAGTGCCTTTGGCCGGCGGCCATCAGCTCGGCCGGGTCGGTCTTCTCCAACAGCGGCACCATGGCCCGCGACAGGCCGTGGCCCAGGATGGTCTCCAGGGCCTCCACGGCGTTGGCCCTGAGCCGCTTGTCGGCCGAACCCAGGCCCCTGAGCACCACGCGCATGTTGCGCGAGCTGTCCTGGGTGGCCAGCACCCGCAGGATGGTCTGCACCCGCACCCGCATCATCTCCAGGAAATGCTGCTTCAGCAGGTCGCGGGCCGGGCAGGGCTTGAGGAGCCTGTCCACCGCCCGCTCCTCCAGCAGGTAGAAGTAGGAGCGCTGGAGCTGGTCGCGGGCGAAGGTCATGATCTCGCGGTCGCTGATCTTCAGCGACTGCATGAGGTGGAAGACCCCCTCGCGCACCTGGCGGTCGGGGGTGCTCAAGGACTCGATCAACAGGGCGCTGTCCAGCTCGGCGGACTCACCCAGCTTGCGCAGGGCCAGGTCGCGCAGGCTCTCGGAGCCGTGCCCCAACAGGCCGATGAAGGCCCGCGTCGAGGGCTCGTCGGCCACCGCGAAGCCCTCCAGCACCTCCCGGGGCAGGGCCTCGGGGTCCTTGGCCAGGCGGGCCAGCACCACCTCGCGCAGCTCGGGATCGCCCAGGCGCTCCAGGGCCACCAGCACCCGGCTGACCAGGTGGGGGTCGTTTTCCTCCACCAGCATGCCGCGCAGGCGGGGCAGGAAGGCCTGATCGCCCGAGCCGCCGGCGGCGGCCACGCCGGCCAGGCGCGCCTCCAGGGAGGCCGAGTCCAGCCAACGGGCGATGCGTTCCCCCATGCCCTGGGGGTCGTGGCGGTAGAGGCCGGTGACGGCCTGGGCCTGGGTGGCCAGGTCAAAGGGCTCGGCCAGGAGGCGGCGCAGGAACTGGGCGGCCTCGGTCCCCGGCAGGCGGGCGGCGGCCTGGGCCACGGCCTGGCAGATTTCGGGCCGGGCCGGGTCCACCAGCCCGGCCAGCACGGCGAGCGCCTGCTCCCCGGCCTGGGGCGACAACAGGGGCAACAGCCCGCTCACCGCCTCCTGGTCCTTGTGGGGCAGCATCTCCAGGATGATCTGGTCCAGGCCCTCCACCCCCTGGTCGCGCATCATCTCGGCGTACCACACGCACTGGCCGCCCGAGGCCTGGCGGCAGGCGGTGATGAGCTGGGACTGGGTCTGGCGGTCCTGGAACAGGTCCTCCAGCTCGGAGTGCCCCAGGGACTTCAGCTCCACGGTGTCCTTGGAGATCAAATCCAGCAGGATGCGCGGGTAGGCCCTTTTGAGCCAGATGGAGGTGGCCACCCAGCCGGCGCCCACGACCAGGCCCACGATGGACAGGTAACGCGGATGGATCAGGCCCTGGCAGAGCATGGTGGCGCCCGAGCCCAGGATGATGCCGATGCGCACCACGGTGCCCCGCAAAAAGGTCTTCATCACCGCCCGGTTCTGGGGTGGGAACAGCCCCATCAACACCTCGCGGGCGGGGTTGTTGATGGTGTCGCGCAGCACGTTGGTGGAGATGCGCGCGTACATGGCCGAGAAGATGTCGAAGCGCAGCAGGAGGGACAGGAAGGCGATCATGTAGTTGGCGGGGTGGAACATCAAGGCTACGGGCAGGCCCCAGCGGCCGTAGATCTTGCCCACGAACATCAGGATGATGAAGCTGACGACGTAGAGCCCGCCCCGAAACCAGCCGAAGAAGTTGACCATGCCGCCTTCGGACTTGAAGGCCTCGTTGACCGCGAAGTTGAACTGGTAGTTGATGATGGGGATCATCACGTTGGGCAAAAAGGTTATGAGCACCATGATGGCCACCAGGGTGGAGGTGCGGATCATGGGCCAGACGTTTTTGAGCTCCTCGGCCAGGGAGGGGCGCTTCTTGCCCGAGGCCTGACGGCGCTCGCCCAGGGACAGGGTGGGGAAAAGCTGGGAGATGCGCCACACCACGCCGGCGGCCAT
>JACQYR010000135.1 GCA_016208115.1 Desulfarculus sp. | reverse complement strand
TCGTGGTCCACCCCGGAGGTGAGCAGGAAATCAATGGAGCGCCGCAGATGGTCCAGGTCCACGCTACAACCGGCGGCCCGGCGGTAGGCCAGGTCGTTCAGGGGCGCCTTGAGGTCCATGGCCACCATGTCCACGAGCCCCCGCCGGGCCAGGTCCTCGATGACCCAGTGGCGGTGGCCGTTGGTGTCCAGCTTGACCGCGAAGCCGGCGTCCTTGAGCAGCCCGCACAGGGCCGGCAGGCCAGGGTGCAGGGTGGGCTCGCCGCCGCTGATGACCACGCCGTCCACCCAGCCCACAAAGGGCTTGAGGCGGCCCAGCACCTCGGCCAGGGGCAGGTCCATCAGGCTGTCGGGGTCGGCGGCCAGTTGATGATTATGGCAGTAGGGACAGTTGAAATTGCAGCCCGGCAAGAACAGCACCGAGGCGATGGCCCCCCGCCAGTCCACGAAGCTGGTCTCCAAAAAGCCCTTGACCGGCGGCGGGGAGGTCGGCGCCCTGGCCGGGACCGGTGGCCCCGCTCCCCCCTGGGGTCGCCGAAGGTAGGTCTCAGGCATGGGCTACCTGGCTCAAGAAGGATTTTATCCTGATGGCGCCGGAGATGTGGCTCATGTCGTCCAGGACCAGGATGGGCAGCTCGCGCTCGGCCACGTCCACCAACTCGTGCCAGGCCAGATGGGCCAAGGCGTCGGGGTTGTCCGGCCCCAACACGTCCTGCTTGATGCCCAACTTGTCCAGGTCAAACTTGTCGGTGATGTAATGACACTTCTCGCAACCCGGCTTGGTGAACAACGTCATGCTAACATCTCCTTTGGTGGGGAGGATTTCCGGGGAAACCCCTTTTTTAGCAAAAAGGGGTTTCCCCGGACCCCTTCCCCAAAAATTTATGGGCGATTGCCCCGCCCGCTACGCGGCCGGGACAATCGCAACGAAAATGATTCAGGCCTCTTACCCCCTCTCCCCCCCCTGGGGGAGAGGGCCGGGGTGAGGGGGCTACGGCAATAGCTGTCATTGCGAGGAGCATCCCGGAAGGGATGCGACGCGGCAAGCTTCCAAATTTTGCCTTGAAGGTCTGGACAAATTGGGAAGGTTGCTTCGATGCGCTCGCAATGACGTCTATTTTGCTGATGTCCTTCATTTCATGCCTTGCGGCTTTCACCACCCGACTGCTTCGTCGCCCTTAAGGGCTCCTCGCAATGACCCCCAGGGCGTGGCCTGGGCCTTGTGTCCTTGGGGCCTGGGCTTTCCCCTCTTCGTGGGGCGAGGCGGTGTAAGAATTTTAAGATGATGACCGGGGGGGGGGCTTTTTTTAAAAAAAGCCCCCCCCCCGGTCATCATCTTAAAATTCTTACACCGCCTCGGCTTGCGCGGGCGCTGGCGTGAAGTGGCCTTGGTTGCGGTAGCGGTCCTTGAGTTCGCCGACCTTGCCCTTGTTCCAGGAGGAGACGCGGGTGAAGTAGCCGGTGATGCGGGTGATGTGTTCCAGGTCCTGGGAGGCGCAGGAGGGGCAGGTCTCCAGCAGGCCGCGGTGGTTTTGGCCGCAGGTCTTGCAGCAGGTGAACTCGGGGCTGAAGGCCACCTGGTCGTTCTTGCTGTCGCGGAAGATCTTGATGACGAAGTTGGCCAGGGATTCCTTGGCCGGGCGCTGTTCGCCGAGCCAGACGTGGGTGATGGCGCCGGCCTCGATGATGGGGTGGAAGCGCCCCTCCAGCTTGACCCGCTCGATGGGGTTGACGTTGGCGCCCACGTTGAAGAGCGTGGAGTTGGTGTAGTAGACCTCGCCGCGGAAGATGTCGCCCTTGACGGTGTGGCGGGCGCGCTCGTGGTGGTGCTTGAGGTCCAGCTTGGCGAAGCGGTAGGCCGTGGATTCGGCCGGGGTCTGCTCCAGCACGAAGCGCATGTTGTGCTTGGCGCCGTAGTGGTCGCAGATGAGTTTCATGTGGGCGATGATCTTGAGCCCGAAGCGCATGGCCTCCTCGGAGCTGTGCAGCTCCTGGCCCATATGTTCCTTGACCATCTCGTTGAGGCCCACCATGCCCACCAGGTAGGTTACGCGGTGCATGCGCAGGTAAGGCTGGCCGTCCAGCTCCATGGCCAGGAGCGCCAGGGGGCCGGTGGGGCCGTGGCCCAGGAGCTCCTGGATGAAGTTGCGCTTTTGCAGGTGGGCCTGGGCGGCCAGCTCGATGCGCTGCCTGAGCAGGTGGAAGAGCCTGGCGTCGTCGCCCCCGGCCTCGTAGGCCACGCGCGGCAGGTTGATGGTCACGTTCTGCAGGGCGCTGTAGCGCATCTTCCAGGGGGTCTTGGCGTCCTCCAGGTCGGATTTTTCGAGCTTGAAGGACAGGCGGCAGCACTCGCTGATCTTGGCGGTCTGGCCGCGGTCGAAGACGAAGTAGGTGTTGCCCTTCTCGGCGGCCACGTCGCAGATGTGGTGCAAAAAGTCCATGTGGCCTTCGGTCTGGAAGAACTTCTCGGTGATGTGCACCAGGGGCTTGGGGAAGAAGAAGGGCCGGCCCGAGCCGTCGCCCTCCTTGTAGACGTCAAACAGCATCCACACGAAGCGCTGGGCTTCCTTTTCGTAGTCGGCGTAGGTCTTGCCGGTGTACTGGCCGTTGGGGCCGATGGCCGGCACGTCCTCGAAGTGCCTGGGGACCTCCCAGTAGAGGTTGATGTCGGTGAAGATGGCCTGACCGCCTCTTGCCACGGCCTGCTGGCTGAACTCGAAGATGAGCATCTGGGCGATCTGCTTGACCTCGCGGTCGGAGAGGCCCTCCAGGTAGGGGGCAAAGAAGAGGTTCACGGCGTCCCAGCCGATGGCCCCGGCGAAGTTGGATTGCAGGGCCGCGGCGAACTTGACCATGTGGGCCAGGAGCACCTCGGGGTGCTTGGCCGGCTTGGCCAGGGCCAGGGAGTTGGGCAGGTTGAGCCCGAACTTCTTGATGTACTCCAGGGACTGGCCCGAGCAGTAGGGGCGGTCCACGAAGCCCAGGTCGTGCAGGTGGATGTCGCCGCGCATGTGGGCGTCGCCCACCTCGCGGGTGAAGACGCTGATGAGCGCGTATTCCTTCTTGATGGACTCGGCCAGGGTGAGGTTGGTGGCCTCGGGGCCGTGGGGCACGTTGGCGTTTTCCTTGTTGGGCAGCCGGATCATGTTGTCCACGTCAAACAGCGGCACGCCCAAGCGGGTGTGGCGCAGGCGTTCCTCTTCCAGGCCGCGCTCGATGAGCTTGTAGTTGACCAGCTCGCGGATCAAGGGGGCGGTGACCATCTTGATGCCGGCCGAGGCAATCATCTGCTCGATCTCGGCGGCGATGGTCTGGGCGGTGCCCTCGTCCAGCAAAGTCTCGCGGATGAGCGCCTCGGCGATGCGCGCCCGGTTCCAGCCGTCCATCTCCTCGGAGCTGGAGCGGACAAACAGGGCCATGTCCGTGGTTTCCGCGTTTTGCATGTGGTTGTGACCGCCTTCCACCACCGTGAACTTGCCCATGCTTTCTCCCCGGCTGCGCGGCCGGCCCCGGCGAGGCGAGCGCGCCCCCGGACCGGCCTTGGTTTTGTGGTGCCCCGGGGCTTGACATGGCAGGCCCGCTGTCTCCTGATGGCCCCCTGGCCGCCCCGGGTCAGTGGTGGCTGTGTCCACCATCTTGTACCGGGATCATTGTTACACCACAAGATGTGGGGGTGTCAACGGGATTTTTGTTTTTTTGGGAATAATTACTGATGGGATATCGCAAGCCCTTGGAACAAATCCAAAATCGCGGGCAAGCTTTATTCCACCCCAGCCCCACTTTTTTTGAGGCGTGGGGTTAGCTCCTGGTTTTTGCTGGCCAAATGTGCCGTCTCCTAGCGGCGGACGGCCGGGCCCTTGTCGCGCTCCCAGCGCTCCACCTGCCGGCCGAAGACCTCATGCACCAAGCGCTGGTCAAAGCGCCGGAATTCCTCCAGCATGGCCGCCTTGGCGTCCGCGTCGAAATACTCCATGCACGGAAAGAAAAACTGCTTGTCCTCCTTGAGGATATGCCCCGGATAAAATCCGGCCAGCCCCTTGAGGGCCTCCAGGAACTCCGGCCGGGCCTCCTGCTGGCCCACTAGCAGGCGCGCCCGGGCCTGCTCCAGGGCGGCCACCATGGCCCGCCCCTGGCGGTGCTCCTCCTCCAACTCGGCCATGATGCACGCCAAGTCTGGGGTGAGGCTAACCTTTTTCAGGTCGCGGAAGAGGATGTCCTCCTCCTTGCCGTGGTGGCAGCGGTCGGCGTAGGCCCGGAAAAACCACACCGCCTGGCCGGCCAGCTCCAGGTCGGGCGGGGCGCCGGCCTCCAGGCTGGCGATCTCCTGGACCATCACCGCCAGCATGCGTTCGATCAGGCGATGCTCGTGCATCAAGGGTCCGATGGGCCACATGGCGCTGCCTCCTGGCCGGGGGGTGCTGGAATTTGGGGGACGGCCGCCCGGAAGGGCGGGACCTGGGGTAGCATAGCACCGCCGGGCCGGCGGGGCCTGACTTTTTTGCGGGCCTGGGAGACCGCCGTCTTGCTCCCAGGCAATGTAGGAGTATAACCTGATAGGAATGAGTGCGCGAGAACTCCACCGGCGCTACTGGGGCCTGTTGGACTATGGCCTGGCCCTGGGCCGCCTGCGCCGGCGGCACGCCGCGCGGGTGGCTGGCCGCGTGCCCGACGCCTTGGTTTTGGTGGAGCACCCGCCGGCGCTGACCATGGGCCGCCACGGCCAGGCGGCCAACCTGCTGGCCGGCCCGGAAGAGTTGGCGGCCCGGGGAGTGGCCCTGTACCAGGTGGAGCGCGGCGGAGACATCACCTACCACGGCCCTGGCCAGGCGGTGCTCTACCCGGTGTTGCACCTGGGGGGGCGGGCGCAAGCTGGCGGCGGTGGGCCTGGCGGTCAAGCAGGGGGTGAGCCTGCACGGCCTGGCCCTGAACGTCAACACCCGCCTGGAGGACTTCGGGCTCATCCGGGGCTGCGGCCTGGCGGCCTCGCCCACCAGCCTGGCCCGGGAGCTGGGCCGGCCCCTGCCCCTGGGGGCGGTGGGCCGGCACTTGGTGGAGGCCCTGGCCCACCGGCTGCACGGCCAAGGCCGCCAGGCGGGCAATCCTAGCGCGCGGGTGGGTTGAAAAACATTAAAAATTTGTTAACTTTTTAAATATTGCACAACCACCACCATCCCGCTACTTGCCCGGCGGACCCCATGGCGGCGAATCATCCGAAATCCTGTTTTGGAGGGAAGCATGAGAACAACCTGTGGAACCATCCCCGCCCTGCTCTTGGCGGCCATTCTGGCCCTGGGGGCCTTGCCCGCCCTGGCCGCCGAGCAGACCGCCCCGGCCCCGGCCGCTCCCGCGGCCAAACCCGCCGCACCGATCTCGGAGAAGGGCAAGGCCATCCTGGCCGCGCCCGCCATGCCCGACAAAATCAAGGCCGCCAGCGAAAAAAGCCTCAAGGATGAAAAGCAGGCCGCGGCGGTGGAAAAGGCCATTGACCCGGCCAAGCCCGCCGGCTTTTTGGGCATTCCCGGCGCCCCCGACCCCAGCCTCATCGGTGCCCTCTTGTGGGCCCTGTGGGTGGGCTGGATATTCTCCACCGTGGGGGCCTTCGGCGGCATCATGGCCGGCGTGGGGCACATCACCGTCT
Source organism: Desulfarculus sp. (assembly GCA_016208115.1). Taxonomy (GTDB): domain Bacteria; phylum Desulfobacterota; class Desulfarculia; order Desulfarculales; family Desulfarculaceae; genus JACRDC01. The sequence goes on along the minus strand of JACQYR010000135.1, from coordinate 19,704 downwards.
TCGGCCTGGGAGACTACGCCAACTCCTTCGGCAAGGGCCATCCGGTCAACAAGATGCTCACCGACTCCATCCGGGTTTCCAACCAGTGGCTGGTGGGCCTGAGCTCCTTCATCTCCAGCTTCAACTACTTCAAAATGGGCCGCCTGGTGTTGCCCCTGGGCGCCTTCCTGGCCATCGGCAGCATGGTGGGCGGCACCATGATCCCCTGGCTGACCGCCGGCAAGGTGGACCTCAGGTCCTACATCGGCTATTTTGGTTTGTTGGTCTTCCTGGTGGGCTTCGTGCTTTTGTACGAAACCACTCCCAAGGGCCAGGCCGGCAAGAAGAAGGCCAAGGAGGCCGCCGCGGCCTTTGAGAAGAAGGTCAAGGAAGGCACTAGCGGCGACGAGGGCGTCAAGGTGACCTCCGGCTCCACCACGGCCATGTTCATCGCCTTGGGGCTCACCCTGGCCGGCGCCTTGTTCCAGGCCCTGATCAAAGAACCGGCCTGGGTGGCCCAGGTGCTGATGGTGGCCGGCCTGGTGGTCAGCTTCTTCGGCGGCACCACCAAGTTCACCTTCTACGGCGTGGAGTTCGAGTTCAAGGCCTACCTGCCGGTGCTGGGCGGCCTCATCATCGCCGCCTTGAGCTCCTTCATCGGCGTGGGCGGCGGCTTCCTCTACGTGCCCTACCTCACCTCCGTCGCCGGGCTGCCCATGTTCATCGTGGCCGGCACCAGCGCCATGGCGGTGCTGGTGAGCATGATCGCCTCCATCTTCTCCTACATGGTGGGCCAGGCGGTGGTCACCCAGTGGAGTTTCATCGGCCTGGAACTGATCGGCATCTTCGCCGGCTCCATCATCGGTCCGCGCACCTCCAAGTACATCCCCGATATCTGGCTCAAGCGCATCTTTGTGGTGATCGCCTTCTACGTGGGCGCCCGCTATCTGGAGCGCGGCTTCTTCGGCACCAAGTTCCTGCCCTAGCCTCCGTCCCCCTACCCCCCGCCCGCGCGGGGGGAGGGTTATCCCCTAATCCCAGCAAAACGGCGCAACCCTTGGAAGCGATCAACCACGTCCTGGACCCCTGGCTCATCATCCCCTACCGCTGGCTGGACGACCCGGTGGGGGCCTGGTGGCTGGGCACCTCTGTCCTGGCCCTGGCCTGCGTGGCCCTGGGCGAGCTGACCCTGCGCCTGGGCAAGCGTCTCAACCGCGCCAGCCTCACGGAACTGGACGGCCAGACCCGGCGGATGCACGACAACTCCCTGCAGGCCCTCAAGCAGGGCGACAAAAGTTCCTACAAGGCCATGAATAAATTGGCCAACGAGGCCTTTGGCCGCGGGTTCTTCCTCAAGGCCGCCATGGGCATGGCCTCGCTGTGGCCGGCCTTCTTGACCGCCGGTTGGCTGGAGGCCCGCTTTCAGGGGCTGGTAATCGCCCTGCCGGGCCTGGAGTTCGGCGTGGGCTGGCCGCCGGCCTTCATCAGCCTGTACATCCTTGCCCGCCTGGCCTGGGGCCGGCTCAAGCGCCGCCTGGCAGGCCGTGGCGCCAAGGCCGCGCCGGCCTGAAACACCGGCGCTCCCATGGGGGAATCGCCAGTAATTCACCGAGTTGTAACAAACGGACCCAAGAAAAAAGTTTCACCAAAGTTTATTTTGGTGCTAAAATCTGTCTAGCCTTGGGTGGTGTTCCTGGGCTGGGCGTGGGCCCGGCCGGGGCCAGCCAGGCTAGGTGCCCCATGGGTGGGGTGCCGGTCCGGCCAAGGAGTCTATCTGGGGTATGCTCCCTGGCTGGTGGAGAAAGGGTGCCGGCCCATGCGGGCCGGCGAGCAAACGTAAAATAGGAGAAGAGGGTAATCATGAAGAAGACACTTGTCATCTTGGTGGCGCTGGCCGCCTTGGTGGCCTTCACCGCCCCCGCGTGGGCGACCGAGGCCCCTGGCCCCAGCTTCACCGTCGGTGGCCGCATGCTCACCGACATCGGCTACCACAACAACAGCAAGGAACTGACCAACAACAAGAAAGAAGACGTGACCAGCGCCTTCGTCAACCTGGGCAACACCTCTTACCTGCGGGCCACCTTCACCAGCGTGGACAAGACCACCGGCGGTACGACCAAGGAACTGGGCAAGATCCTGGGCGCGGACGCGGTGGTGATCGGCACGCTCCACGACCTCTCCCAGAAGAAGACCGAGATCAACGCTCGCATCATCCAGACCGAGACCGGCAAGATCACCCTGACCAACTGGGGCTACATTTACGGCAGCCGTACCCCCCAGGCGGGCTTCCAGTGGGAGTCCGGCATGTTCGGCTTCCAGTTGGCCCTGGTGCAGCCCGGCGCCGAGAAGGTCCCCACCGTGGCCTCGGGCCAGGACCTCTACGCCAACGTGCCCCGCTTTGACCTGACCGCCAAGTTCACGGCTGGCGGCTTCTTGACCCAGCCCGGCTTCGGCTGGTCCCAGCTCAAGAGCGAAGGCGTCACCGGCGGCGGCGACGACACCTTCACCAGCTGGATCGTCATCCTGCCCGTGAAGTTCGCCATGGGTCCCTTCACGGCCAAGGCCCAGGTCCACCATGGCCAGAACAACGACGCCGAGTGGAGCGGTGGCCGCCTGTCCGGTCTGGGCGCCCTGCCCCTGAGCATGCCCTACATCAAGAGCAACGGCAAGATCGAGGACACCAAGCAGACCGGTGGCTTCATCTCCCTGGAGTACAAGATCCTGCCCGTGTGGGAGATCGCCGCTGGCTTTGGTATTGAAAAGCTGAACAACGACGCCTGGAAGCAGGCCACCAGCAAGGGCGGCGCCGGCTGGAAGAACGACGACTACACCCGCACCGCCTACTTCGTGGCCCTGCCCTACACGGTCACCAAGAACTTCAAGATCCATCCCGAGTTCGCCTACTACAACTATGGCGACAACGTGAAGGACGGCAAGGACTTCGGCACCGAGTGGGTCGCTGGCCTCCAGTTCCAGTTCGTGTTCTAGTCTCCTGAGCGTTTAGGACTTCCCGGCGGGCCGGAGCTGGTCTCCGGCCCGCCGATTTTTTGAGCTATCGCCAGGCCTTGGCCATAAAGGCCGCCACCGGCGGCCGCCCCGCACAAAGCCCTTGACAATGTGCGGTTTTTGCCATAGACAAGGGAAACCCGGCGAAGACGCTAACCCCGGCCCCGCCCCTGGCGGGCCGTTTTAGTTGCAGGCAAGGCAAGCTCGCCGGCCATAGGGGCCAAGGGACCGGCGACGCGCCCAAGGCGGTCTTGAGTCCCCCATCATCAGAAGGAGCGCTCGAAAATGAAGAAGGTTTCTCTCTTGGCGCCCGGCCCCACGCCGGTACCGCCCCGCACGCTGCTGGCCATGGCCCAGCCCCTGATCCATCACCGCTCGGCTGACTTCCAAGAGGTGATCGGCAAGGTGCGCGCTGGCCTCAAGAAGCTCTTCCAGACCCAGAACGAGGTCCTCACCTTCTGTAGCAGCGGCACGGGCGCCATGGAGAGCTCGGTGGCCAACCTGCTTTCGCCCGGCGACAAGGCCATCACCGTCAGCGGCGGCAAGTTCGGCGAGCGCTGGGCCCTGATCCTCAAGGCCTACGGCTGCACGCCCGTGGAGATACTGGTGCCCTGGGGCCAGGCGGTCAATCCCGCCGACGTGGCCAAGCTCTTGAAGGACGACCCCTCCATCAAGGCCGTGTACGTGCAGGCCCTGGAGACCAGCACCGGCGTGGATCACCCCATAGAGGAGCTGGCCCAGGTCACCAAAAACACCGGCGCCGTCCTGGTGGTGGACGCGGTCAGCGCGCTGGGCGCCTATCCCATCCCCGTGGACCAGTGGGGCCTGGATGTGGTCCTCTCCGGCTCCCAGAAGGCCTTGATGCTGCCTCCGGGCCTGGCGTTTGCCAGCATCGGCCCCAAGGCCCTGGAGATGATGAAGACCTCCAAATGCCCCAAGTTCTACTTCTCCTGGGCCAAGGAGCTGAAAAGCCAGGGCGAGAACAAGGGCGCCTTCACCAGCCCGGTGACCCTGTTCATGGGCCTCTTGGACATCTTCGCCATGCTGGACGAGTGGGGCATGGACAAGGTCTACGCCGAGACGGTCATCCGCTCCAAGGCCTTCAAGGCGGCGGTCAAGGCCTGGGGCCTGGACCTGTACTCCAAGCAGCGCCCCTCGGTGGCGCTGACCGCCGTGCAGTGCCCCGAGAACATTGACGGCCAGAAGGTGGTCAAGTGGCTCAAGGACAAGTACGGCATCTTCATCGCCGGCGGCCAGGACCAGGCCAAGGGCAAGATATTCCGCGTGGCCCACATGGGCTACATCAACGAGTTCGACACCCTGCAGGCCATCAGCGCCATCGAGATGGCCTTGAAGGGCCTGGGCTACGCCTTCGAGATGGGCTCGGGCGTGGCGGCGGCCCAAAAAATCTTCGGGGAGAACTAGGATGAAAATACTTATCTCCGACCCGTTGGCCGCCGAGGGCATCCAGATATTCAAGGACCAGGGCTTCGAGGTGGAGGTCAAGACCGGCCTTAGCCCCTCGGAGCTTAAAAGCGCCATCAAGGGCGTGCACGGCCTGGTGATCCGCTCGGCCACCCAGGTCACGCCCGATCTCCTGGACAGCGCCGACAGCCTCAAGGTGGTGGGCCGGGCCGGCACCGGCCTGGACAACGTGGACATCCCCGCGGCCACGGCCAAGGGCGTCATCGTCATGAACACCCCCGGCCAGAACAGCAACGCCGCCGCCGAGCTGGCCATGGGCCACATCTTCGCCCTGTCGCGCCACATCGCCCGCGGCCACCGCGGCATCAAAGAGGGCAAGTGGGAGAAGAAGCAGCTTAGGGGCCGCGAGCTCAAGGGCAAGACGCTGGGCATCATGGGCATGGGCAACATCGGCCGCATCCTGGCCGAGCTGGGCCATGGCGTGAAGATGAACGTCATCGGCTTTGACCCCTACTTCAACGCCGCGGCGATCAAGGCCCGGGGCGCCCTGCCCGTGAGCTTCGAGGACCTCCTGGCCCGCTCCGACTACCTGTCCATCCACGTGCCCAAGACCAAGGAGACCGCCGGGCTGTTCAACGCGGCCAACCTCGCCAAGATGACGGACGGCGCCTACCTAATCAACTGCGCCCGCGGCGGCATCGTGGACGAGGCGGCCCTGTGCGACGCCCTGGAGAAGGGCAAGCTCGGCGGCGCGGCCCTGGACGTCTTCGAGAAGGAGCCCCTGCCCGCCGACAGCCGCATCATGTACGCCGACGATGTGGTCTGCACCCCCCACCTGGGCGCCAACACCCACGAGGCCCAGGTCAACGTGGCCGTGGCCGTGGCCCAGCAGATGAGCAAGTACCTCAAGACCGGCGTGGCCGACTTCGCGGTCAACGCGCCCAAATAGTAGAAACCATGCGATCAAAGCCATCCATGGCTTTGATCGCATATCGGCCGGGCAAAAGCGCGGTTTTGCCCGGCCTCCCGGGCGCTAGCGCGCCCGGCGGGCCATGGATGGCCCGCATGTAGCTAACTAGATACCCCAAATCCCAGGCCCGGTCTCCCTCGTGGAGGCCGGGCCTGGGCCGCTTGCGGGCCGGCGGGCAAATACTTATAGTTGTGGTGTAATATTAAACAAAGCCTCGAGCACCCGTATCCATCGCGCCGGGAGAGTTGTCCATGAGCCAAGAAGACCAGGGTTTCACCGTCAAGGACCGCCGCACCTTCAGCGAGGACGGCTCCTCCCGCCAGGAGGAGCCCCAGGCCGCCGATAAACCCCAGGCCGAGGCCCAGGAGGAGCCCCGGCGGCAGGATGCCCCGCGCTTCGAGCACCTGCCGCCCGTGGACTTCAGCGGGCTGATCATTTCGCTCAGCCACGCGGCCATGATGCACCTGGGGCACATCCCCGACCCGGCCAGCGGCCAGCCCCGCCAGGAACTGGCCCTGGCCCGGCACACCATAGACACCATCGGCATGCTCAAGGAAAAGACCAAGGGCAACCTGACCGAGGATGAGCACCGGCTCATCGAGGGCGCGCTGACCGAGCTGCGCCTGGCCTTCGTGCAGGCCAACCGCTAGCCCCCCGCCCCCGCGCGGCCCTCCGCCGGCGGGTCGGAAAATGTCATCCACCGGAGAGGATGGACCCATGAACCACCATAAACGCCCCCCCGCCCCGGTAGCCCTGTTGGCCCTGCTGGCGGCGCTGTGCCTCTTGGGGGCCTCGGCCACGGCCCAGGCCCAGGCCCGGCCCGACAGCTTCGCCGACCTGGCCGTGCAGGTATCGCCGGCGGTGGTCAACATCCGCACGGTCAAGACCGTCAAACGCCCGGCCATGCCCGACTTCTTCCAGTTCCACGGCCGCGGCCCCCGGGGCGGCCCCGAGGGCGCCCCCAACGGCGGTCCCCAGGAGGAGATGCCCGACCTGCACGAGTTCTTCAAGCGCTTCTTCGGCCCTGGCGGTCCCGGCGCCCAGATGCCCAAGGAGTTTAAGCAGCGCTCCCTGGGCTCCGGCGTCATCGTGGACCCGGCCGGCTACGTGCTGACCAACAACCACGTGGTGGCCGAGGCCGACGACATCACCGTGGCGCTGAAGGGCGGCGAGGAACTCAAGGCCGAGATCGTGGGCCGCGACAAGAAGACCGACCTGGCGCTCATCAAGAACAAGGCCACCCGCGAACTGCCCCATCTGCCCCTGGGCGACTCGGACACCATACGGGTGGGCGACTGGGTGCTGGCCGTGGGCAATCCCTTCGGCCTGGAGAACACCGTCACCGCTGGCATCATCAGCGCCAAGGGACGCATCATCGGCGCCGGCCCCTACGACGACTTTTTGCAGACCGACGCCAGCATCAACCCTGGCAACTCCGGTGGCCCGCTCATCAACCTCAGGGGCGAGGTGGTGGGCATCAACACCGCCATCGTGGCTCAGGGCCAGGGCATTGGCTTCGCCATCCCGGTCAACCTGGCCCGCGACGTCATGCAGCAACTGCGCAACAAAGGCAAGGTGGTGCGCGGCTGGCTGGGGGTCTATATCCAGCAGGTGACCAAGGAGCTGGCCGACAAATTCAAGCTGGACAGCGCCGAGGGCGTGCTGGTGGCCGACGTGGTCAAGGGTGGCCCGGCCGACAAGGCCGGCATCGAGCGCGGCGACGTCATCGTGGAGTTCAACGGCAAGCCGCTCAAGGATTGGCACTCCCTGCCCCGCCTGGTGGCCGAGGTGCCCGTGGGCCAGGAGGCCAAGGTCAAGGTGCTGCGCGAGGGCAAGCCCCGCAACCTCACCGCCGTGGTGGGCGAGCTGAAGGACGAAACCCCCGAGGCCAAGGCCGAGGCCCCCGAGCAGAACACCCTGGGCCTGGCCCTGCAACCGCTCACCCCCGACCTGGCCAAGCAACTGGGCATCCCCGGCAAGAAGGGCCTGGTCATCACCGGCGTGGAGCCCGGCGGCCCGGCCGAGGAGGCCGGCCTCAAGCGCGGCGACGTCATCCTGGAGGCGGCCCACAAGCCCGCGACCAACCTGGAGCAGTTCGGCGCCCTGGCCGGCAAGCTCAAGCCCGGCGAGGGCCTCCTGCTCCTGGTGCAACGCAAGGACGGCACCATCTTCGTGGTGGTCAAGGCCGCCGCCGAAAAATAGCGGCGTGCCCGCCGCTGGGCGTAAACGGGTCGGGCGGCGTGGTCATACAACCTGGCCTTGCGGGCTCCCGGTGAACGGTTGTTGAAAAAATACACGGGGCGGGGATAAACCCCGCCCCGTGTATGTTCAACATGGCCACTACGGGAGCCGCCGGCGTCGGCCACGGCGAGGGCCGCACCCGACCCGTCTAAGCCCGCCGCGGCTCGCGGCCCGGCCCGTCTAAGCCCGCCGCGGCTCGCGGCCCGACCCGTATATGCCCGCCGCGGCTCGCGGCCCTAAGCGGCGGGCACGCCGCCCTGGTGGGCAATTTTTCGAAAATGCCGGCGGTGGGCAGGCGCCGGCCCAGGGGGTTGGTATATAATCAGCCATGGAAATGACCCTGACAGCCCCGGCCAAGGTCAACCTGCACCTCAGGGTGCTGGGCCGCCGGCCCGACGGCTACCATGAGTTGGTTACCCTGATGCAGCCCCTGAGCCTGGGCGACGATCTGGCGCTCAGCGATCAGGCCGATGGGCTGGAGTTTTCCTGCGACGACCCGGCCCTGGTGGAAAACAATTTGGTGAGCCGGGCGGCGCGGGCCTTTTTTTCGGCCACGGGCCTGGAGCCCCGCGCCCGCCTGCACCTGACCAAGCGGGTGCCGGTGGCCGCCGGCCTGGGGGGTGGCTCCTCGGACGCCGCCGCCGCCCTGCTGGGGCTTAACCAACTGCACGGCCAGCCGCTGACGCCCTCGGCCCTATGGGAGCTGGCCCGGGGCCTGGGCGCCGACGTGCCCTTTTTCCTGGGCCGGGTCACGGCCCTGTGCACGGGGGTGGGCGAGTTGGTCGAGCCCTGGCCCGGCTACCCCCTGCTGGACTACGTGCTGGTAAACCCTGGCTTGGCGGTCTCCACGGCCTGGGTATATGGCCAATTTGATTTGGCATGGACAAAAACGCACGGGCGCCATAGAATAAATCGCTCTGTAAGCCGCACCCTTCCCTTGGCCGAGGTGCTGGTCAACGACCTGGAGATGGTGACCGTAAGGGCCCATCCAGAATTGGCCAGGATCAAACGGGCCTTGTTGGAGGAGGGGGCTTGGGGGGCGTTGATGTCCGGCAGCGGACCCACGGTCTTCGGCGTGTTTGCCGAGGCCCGGGCCGCCGAGCACGCCGCCCGGCGCCTGGCTGGCATGAACAACTGGTGGGTGCGGTCCTGCCGGGGTATCGAGGCCTAGAGGGGCCTGGTGAGGGGGCGATCATGGAGGTCACCGAGGTCAGGGTCTTTCCCGTTGACGAGGACAGACTCAAGGCATACGCCACCATCACCCTGGATAGCTGTTTTTTGGTGCGGGACCTAAAGGTCATCATGGGGCACAAGGGCTTGTTCGTGGCCATGCCCAGCAAGCGCCGCAAGGACGGCACCTATCAGGACACCGCCCATCCCTTGAACAGCGACACGAGGCGATTGATCGAGGAGAAGGTCCTGGGCGAGTATTATCGCCAGCAGGAAGAGGGAGGGGATCAGTCGCTGGCCAGTTAGCAGCCTGCCCCGGCTGCCGGCGCGATAGTTCGGGAGTTCTTGTCAGCGTGAGGCGGCCCAGGCGTGGCGCCTCGTCCCCCCGGTGCGGGCCCTGTTATTGCCCGCGCAGTCCGTCAGGCGGCCCCCGGGGTAGGTTTCGGCCAGCGGTATTGACCCGGGCCGAGTGACAACCAAGTCCGCGTTGGGGTGTCGTCAAGCGGTAAGACACGGGTCTTTGGAACCCGCATTCGCAGGTTCGAATCCTGCCACCCCAGCCATTTTTTCCACGGGCCTGGCCCGGGGCGGCCCACCGCCCCCGGGGCGGGCGCACAGATAACGGCGCCGGGCGCGGCGTCCAAGGCATCGGCACATGTTCAACAAACTAAAGGTATTCACCGGCAACTCCAACCCGCTGTTGGCCGAGGAGATCTGCCATTATCTGCACCTTCCGCTCAGCCAGGCCGTGGTGCGCCGCTTCAGCGACGGCGAGGTCTTCGTGGAGCTGGGCGAAAACGTGCGCGGGGCCGACATCTTCGTCATCCAGTCCACCAGCCCGCCGGTCAACGACACGCTGATGGAACTGCTCATCATGATAGACGCCTTCAAGCGCAGTAGCGCCCGGCGGGTGACGGCGGTGGTCCCCTACTACGGCTACGCCCGCCAGGACCGCAAGGTGGCCCCCCGGGTGCCCATCACCGCCAAGCTGGTGGCCGATTTGTTGACCACCGCCGGGGCCGGGCGGGTGCTGTGCCTGGACCTGCACGCCGGCCAGATCGGCGGCTTCTTCAACATCCCCGTGGACCACCTCTTCGCCGCGCCGGTGATCCTGGATTATCTGCGCAAGCACCTCACCGGCGAGGCGGTGATCGTCAGCCCCGACGCTGGCGGCGTGGAGCGCGCCCGGGCCATCGCCAAGCGCTTGCAGGCCGGCCTGGCCATCATTGACAAGCGCCGCGAGCTGGCCAACGAGGCCAAGGCCATGAACATCATCGGCGAGGTGCAGGGCAAGCTGGCGGTGGTCATGGACGACATGATAGACACCGCCGGCACGCTCACCGAGGCGGCCAAGGCCTTGAAGGACCACGGCGCCAGCGAGGTCTGGGCCTGCGCCACCCACGCCGTGCTCTCCGGGCCGGCGGTGGGGCGGCTGAAGGACAGCCCCATCAGCCGGGTGGTGGTGACCAACACCGTGCCGCTGGGCGAGGCGGCCGTGGCCAGCGGTAAGATCGTCTCGCTCTCCGTGGCCCGGCTTTTGGGTGAGGCCATTCGCCGCATCCACATGGAAGATTCGGTAAGTTCCTTGTTTGTTTGAACTTGGCGCCCACGGGCGGTGAGGGAAAACATTTGCCTTTTGTGAAAAACTACATTATCATGCCCTGACTTTAGAGGTCGCGCCATGATGGGCGCGGCCGGCTGGAGGCGATTTTACACCATGGAACAGATACCTCTCTCGGCGGCCTCGCGGGCGGGCAGCGGCAAGAGCGTGACCCGCAAGCTGCGCGCCGCCGGTCAGATCCCGGCTGTCATCTACAGCGCCGGTCACCCGGCCGAAAACCTCACCGTGGCCCTGAACGACCTGGAGAAGGTCCTCAGGCAGGTCACCGGCGACACTGCCTTCCTCTCCTTGCAGGTGGACGGCGGGGAGCCCCGCATGGCGGTGCTGCGCGAGTTGCAGGCCGACTACATGGGCCGCAAGTTCCTGCACGTGGACTTCTACGAGGTCAAGTCCGACCAGAAGATCACCCTGGAGGTGCCGCTGGAGTTCACCGGCACCGCCAAGGGCGCCAGCCTGGGCGGCGTGCTCACGGCGGCCATGCACAGCGTCAAGCTGCGCGGACGCATGAGCGACCTGCCCGGCAACATAACCATTGACGTCAGCGCCCTGGGCCTGGGCGACGGCATCCACCTGGCCGACCTGCCGCTGCCCGCCGACGTGGAGGCGGTCTACGACGAGAACGATGTGGTGGTGCACTGCGTGGAGCCCAGCGAGGGCAAGGCCACGGCCGAAGCCGAGGCCGAAGCCGGCGAGTAACGTCACTTGACCCGGGACGAGGGTCTGCCCGCGAGCCCGGTCCTGGTGTTGGGCCTGGGCAACCCCGGGCACGAGTACGCGGAAACCCGCCACAACCTGGGCTTCATGGTGGTGGCGGAACTGGCGCGGCGCCTGGGCGTGTCCCTGACTCGGCGGGGGCACTCCAGCTTGTGGGGCGAGGGACGCCTGGCTGGGCGCAAGCTGATAATGGCCCAGCCCCAGACCTATATGAACTTGAGCGGCCAGGCCGCCCAGGGCATAATGGGCTACTTCGATCTGCCGCTTGAGCGGCTGGTGGTGGTGCATGACGACCTGGACCTGGAGCCCGGCCGGCTCAAGGTGGCCACCAGGGGTGGCGCCGGCGGACACAAGGGGGTGGCTTCCCTCCTTGCGCACCTGCACAGCGGCCAGTTCCTGCGCCTCAAGGTGGGCATCGGCCGGCCGCGGTTCGGCGAGGCGGTGGAGGATTACGTGTTGAGCGGCTTCTACGCCGACCAGCGCGAGACGATCCAGCAGGCGGTGAACGAGGCCGCCGACTGCCTGGAGGTCATCGTGGCCTTGGGAGCCACGGAGGCCATGAACAAATACAACGCGAGGGGATTGAGGAAAGAGGTTTCATCAATTTAGTAACTGGGTTTCAGTAAGACCCTTTTAACGGAGGAGAGGTGGGAATGAGTCAAATTCTAGGCTTGGCCCTGGTAGCCGGGGCCCTGGGCGTGGTGTACGCCTTGATTACCGCTGCTTGGGTAGTCAAACAGGATGCGGGCAACGAGCGCATGAAGGAAATCTCGGACGCCATCAAAGAGGGCGCCGAGGCCTTCCTGGCCCGCGAGTACAAGACCGTGGCCATGGTGGCCGCCTTGTTGTTCGTCCTGTTGTTCTTCCTGGGCAAATGGACCGCCATCGGCTTCCTGGTGGGCACCGTGGGCTCGGCCCTGGCCGGCTACATCGGCATGGTCGTGACCGTGCGCTCCAACGTGCGCACCACCCAGGCCGCCTTCAGCGGCCTGCAGGCCGCCCTGTCCGTGGCCTTCAAGGGCGGCTCGGTGACTGGCATCATGGTGGTGGGCCTGGGCCTGTTGGGCATCGCGGGCTTCTACGCCATCGCCAAGTCCATGGCCCCCATTGACGACGCCTTCCACGCCCTGGTGGGCCTGGGCTTCGGCTGCTCCTTGATGAGCGTGTTCGCCCGTATCGCGGGCGGCATCTACACCAAGGCCGCCGACGTGGGCGCCGACCTGGTGGGCAAGGTCGAGGCCGGCATCCCCGAGGACGACCCCCGCAACCCCGCCGTCATCGCCGACAACGTGGGCGACAACGTGGGCGACTGCGCCGGCATGGCCGCCGACCTGTACGAGACCTACACCGTGACCTTGGTAGCCGCCATGCTGCTGGCCAAGACGGTCTTTGGCGACAAGAGCCTGTGGGTGGAATTCCCCCTGCTCATCGGCGCCATCTCCATCGTCGCCTCCATCGTGGGCACCTACTTCGTGAAGATGGGCAAAAGCCAGTACATCATGGGCGCCCTGTACAAGGGCCTGGCCGTGGCCGGCATCCTGGCGGCCATCGCCTTCTACTTCGCCACTTCCTGGTTCATCGGCCTGCTGCCCGCCGGCTTCGAGAAGACCGCCTTCACCCCCACGGGCGTGTTCATGACCGCCGTCATCGGTCTGGTGCTCACCGGCCTGATCGTCATGATCACCGAGTACTACACCAGCACCACCTGGAGCCCGGTTAAGCGTATCGCCGAGGCCAGCCAGACCGGTCACGGCACCAACGTCATCGCCGGTCTGGCCGTCTCCATGGAGGCCGCGGCCCTGCCGGCCCTGGTCATCTGCGGCGCCATCATGTGGGCCTACTCGCTGGGCGGCGGCTTCAGTGGCGGCGCCAAGGCGGCCGAGGGCGGCCTGTTCGCCATCGCGCTGTCCGCCGTGGCCATGCTCTCCATGACCGGCATCGTTGTGGCCATTGACTCCTACGGCCCCATCACCGACAACGCCGGCGGCATCGCCGAGATGGCCGAGCTGCCCGACGCGGTGCGCGACGTCACCGACCCCCTGGACGCGGTGGGCAACACCACCAAGGCCGTGACCAAGGGCTACGCCATCGGCTCCGCCGCCCTGGCCGCCCTGGTGCTCTTCGCCGAGTACTCCCGTTCCTTCCCCACCCCGGTGCTTTTCGACCTGTCCAACCCCAAGGTGTTGGTGGGTCTGTTCATCGGTGGTCTGCTGCCCTACTACTACGGCTCGCTCTTGATGCTGGCCGTGGGTAAGGCCGCCGGCGGCGTGGTCGAGGAAGTGCGCCGTCAGTTCCGCGAGATCCCGGGCATCATGGAAGGTACCGCCAAGCCCGAGTACGGTCCCTGCGTGGACATCGTGACCAAGAGCGCCATCAAGCAGATGATGCTGCCCGCCCTGATCCCGGTGGTGGCCCCCATCGTCGTGGGCCTGATCCTGGGCAAGGAGGCCCTGGGTGGCGTGCTCATCGGCTCCATCGTGACCGGTCTGTTCCAGGCCATCGCCATGACCTCTGGTGGCGGCGCCTGGGACAACGCCAAGAAGTACATCGAGGACAACCACTATGGTGGCAAGGGCTCCGACGCCCACAAGGCCGCCGTCACCGGTGACACCGTCGGCGACCCCTACAAGGACACCGCCGGCCCGGCCATCAACCCCATGATCAAGGTCATCAACATCGTGGCCCTGTTGATCGTGCCCATGATCAAGTGATGACCGCGATCTGACCTGAGCCTCCCGGAGGCCGGCGGAGCGACCCTCCGCCGGCCTCCTTCTTTGGGCCATCGGGGCAGCCAAGGGCCTTTTGTTGTTGACAACAAGGTGACGATTGGTAAAATAGAAATTCATTCAAGGTGTTATCGGGCACTTTTTTCAGCGGGGACGCCTTATGTTTAGGGTGGGTCAGCTTGCCGTGTATCCCGCCCACGGCGTGGGCATGATCGAGTCGGTGGAGCAGCGCCATATCGGCGGCGCCGAGCAGTCCTTCTACATCCTGCGCATCCTCGACAACGAAATGATCATCATGATCCCCACCGACAACGCCGACAACGTGGGCCTGAGGCCGGTGATCGGCGCCAAGGAAGTGCCCCAGGTCTACGCCATCCTCAAGGACCACGACGTCATCATCGAGAACCAGACCTGGCACCGCCGCTACCGTGACTACATGAAGAAGATCAAGACGGGCTCGGTCTACGAGGTCGCCCAGGTCATGCGCGATCTTTTCCTGCTCAAGCTGGACAAGGACCTCTCCTTCGGCCAGCGCAAGATGCTGGACACCGCCCGCAGCCTCTTGGTCAAGGAAATCTCCATCGCCCGCCAGGCCAGCGAGGAGACCATCGCCGCCGAGGTGGAAGGCATCTTCTACGCCTGATCCCCCCAGGGGTATTGCCCGCAGTTGCCAGAAAATCTCTCCCACAGCCCGGGCCTGGACACCGTCCTGAGCCTCAAGGTCCCCGCCGACGCCCGGGGCCAGCGCCTGGACCAGGCCCTGTGCCGCCTGTTGGGCGACGACTTCAGCCGCGCCCAGGTGCAGCGGCTCATCGAACAAGGCGACATCACCCAGGCCGGCCGGTCCCTCAAGGCCTCCCTGCGCCTGCAAGGCGGTGAGGACCTGGCCGTGAGCCTGCCCCAGCCCGAGCCCCTGGAGCTCATCCCCCAGGCCATGGACCTCAAGGTGCTCTTCGAGGACGCCCACCTCATCGTGGTCAACAAGGCCCCAGGCCTGGTGGTGCACCCCTCGCCCGGCCACGGCCAGGGCACCCTGGTGCACGGCCTCTTGCACCACTGCGGCGACCTGGCCGGCGTGGGCGGCAAGCTCAGGCCCGGTATCGTGCACCGGCTGGACAAAGACACCAGCGGCGCCCTGGTGGCCGCCAAGGATGACCAGACCCACCGCGCCCTAGTGGCGGCCTTTGCCGCCGGCCACGTGCGCAAGGAATACCTGGCCCTGGTCTGGGGCCAGCCGCCGGCCACGGGGCGCGTGCAGACCGCCATCGGCCGCCACCCCCTGGACCGCAAGCGCATGTCCAGCCAGGGCAGCCACACCAAGGCCGCGCGCTCCCACTGGCGGGTGGTGCACCGCTTCCCGGCCGCCGGCGTGAGCCTCCTAAGGGTGCAGATCGCCACCGGCCGCACCCACCAGATCAGGGTGCACCTCTCCGAGGCCGGCTTCCCGGTGCTGGGCGACGCCCTATACGGCGGCCGCAGGGCGCGCCGCGCCCTGCCCGGCGACGCCGGGGCGGCGCTCGGCGCCGCCGGCCGCCAACTGCTCCACGCCGTCAACCTGGCCTTCGATCACCCCATCGGCGGCCAGCGCCTGGAGATCACCGCGCCCCTGCCCGAAGACTTCCGCCAGGTGCTGCGGGCCCTGCTGGCGATGGAGCATTGATGCTCACCATAGGCCTCACCGGCGGCAGCCGGGTGCCCCCGGCTGGGCATTACGGGTCGGGCCGCGCTGTTTGCTGGCTAGCCATGCGGGCTCCCGTAACAGGCCCCCGCCAGGGACAGGGAAGAAAGATTTGATGCTCCAGGTAGGCCTCACCGGCGGCATCGCCACGGGCAAGTCCACGGTGGCCCAGATGTTCGTGGAACTGGGCGCCCATCTGGTGGACACCGACCAAATGGCCCGCCAGGCCGTGGAGCCGGGCTCGCCGGCCCTCGGCGAGATCGTGGCGGCCTTTGGCCCCGAGGTGCTGGACGCCCAAGGCAACCTGGACCGCCGGGGCCTGCGAGAGAAGGTCTTCGGCGACGAGCTAGCCCGCGCCCGGCTCAACGCCATCGTGCACCCCCGGGTGGCCGAGCTGGTGCGTCATGAGCTGGCGCGCCTGGAGGCCCAGGACCCTGGCGGCGTGGCCCTTATTGACGTGCCCCTGCTCTACGAAACCAACTGGCAGGGGCGCTACCAGGCCGTGGTGCTGGTCTACGCCCCGGCGGAAGCGCAGATGGCCCGGCTCATGGCCCGGGACGGCGTGGACCGAGCCTCCGCCCAAGCGGCCCTGAAGGCCCAGATGGATATTGAAGAAAAGCGCGCCAAAGCCCAATTTGTGGTTGACAATTCCGGCGGCTTGGCCGAGACTCACAGGCAGGTCAAGGCAATCTGGTCGCAACTACGCGCGCTGGCCGAAACCGATTCCAGCCGGAAATTGACTGACCCCAATTAATATCCAAATTGCCAGCGGGGCCCCTGTGGTCAGGAGGGCGCCGGGTTTCCGCAAGGCGTTAGACTAAAATCCCCCCAAACCCTCCTCTGGTGCGGCATCCAGCGATACCCATACCCAATCCCCCTGGCATTGGCCGTTCCATAGATTGGACGCGCCCGGCCCCCTTGGTGGAGCCTGGCCCAAGTCACCGGGACCCCCGGTTCCTTTTGGTGGCATTCCCCTAATCCTTAATAGCAAGACAATCATGAACGAGAACAACAACAAGCCCAAGAACCCCGAGAAGAAAAACGCCCGCGGCCCCAAACGTGAGTTGGGCGAGACCGGCGGCAGCATGAACATCGTGGAACTCAAGGAAAAGCCCATCGCCGAGCTGACCGGCCTGGCCAAGGAGCTTTCCATAGAGGGCGCGGCGGGCTTAAGGCGCCAGGAGCTGATCTTCGCGCTCCTGACCGCCCAGGCCGAGCGCAACGGCGCCATCTACGGCGAGGGCGTGCTGGAGATACTGCCCGACGGCTTCGGCTTTTTGCGCGCGCCCGACTACAACTACCTGCCCGGGCCCGACGACATCTACGTCTCCCCCAGTCAGATACGCCGCTTCAACCTGCGCACCGGCGACACCATCTCCGGCCAGATACGCCCCCCCAAGGAGGGCGAGCGCTACTTCGCGCTGCTGAAGGTGGAATCCATCAACATGGAGGCCCCGGAGGTCGCCCGCGACAAGATACTCTTCGACAACCTGGTGCCCCTGTACCCCGAGGAGCGCTTCGTCCTGGAGGTGGAGACCCACCCCAAGAACTACTCCGCCAGGGTCATGGACCTCATGACGCCCATCGGCAAGGGCCAGCGCGGACTGATCGTGGCCCCGCCCCGCACCGGCAAGACCATGCTCTTGCAGAACATCGCCAACTCCCTGGCCGCCAACCACCCCGAGGTGGTGCTCATCGTGCTCCTGATTGACGAGCGGCCAGAGGAAGTGACCGACATGCAGCGCTCGGTCAAGGGCGAGGTCATCTCCTCCACCTTCGACGAGCCGGCCCAGCGCCACGTGCAGGTGGCCGAGATGGTCATCGAAAAGGCCAAGCGCCTGGTGGAGCACAAGCGCGACGTGGTCATCCTGCTGGACTCCATCACCCGCCTGGCCCGGGCCTACAACACCGTGGTGCCCCCCAGCGGCAAGATTCTCTCCGGCGGCGTGGACTCTAACGCCCTGCACCGGCCCAAGCGCTTCTTCGGCGCCGCCCGCAACATCGAGGACGGCGGCAGCCTGACCATCATCGCCACGGCGCTGATCGAGACCGGCAGCCGCATGGACGAGGTGATCTTCGAGGAGTTCAAGGGCACCGGCAACATGGAGATACATCTGGACCGCAAGCTCAGCGACAAGCGCGTCTTCCCGGCCATAGACATCAACCGCTCCGGCACCCGCAAGGAGGAGCTCTTGTTGCCCGAGGCCGACCTGAACCGCATCTGGATCATGCGCAAGCTCCTGGGTCCCTTGACCGCCGTGGACTCCATGGAGTTCTTGCTGGAGAAGCTGCACGGCACCAAGAGCAACCACGACTTCCTGGACTCCATGAGCCGCTAGACCATATTGCAAAACCACGGAGCGGGGATATACTAATTGGCTACCCCAAGCTCCCCCAGGAGATTTTAGTCATGAAAGAAGGCATCCATCCCAAATACCAGCCCGTGAAGGTGCGTTGCGCCTGTGGCAACGAGTTCGAGGCCGGTTCGACCAAGGGCGAGATTCGCGTGGAAATCTGCTCCCAGTGCCATCCCTTCTTCACCGGCAAGCAGAAGCTGGTGGACACCGCCGGGCGCGTGGAGCGTTTCTACAAGAAATACAGCCATCTGGACAAGTACAAGGGCAAGGCCGACGAGCTGGAGGCCGAGCGCCGCGCCAAGGCCGAGGGCGAAGCCTAGGCCACGGATGGGCCGGCAAGTATGAGCCCTCCCAACGTCGGCGGACAGGCGGTGATCGAGGGGGTCATGATGAAGGCCCCCCGGCGGCTCTGCGTGGCCGTGCGCCGGCCCTCGGGGGCGGTGGTGGTCAAGAACGACCCCTTCCGGCCACTGTCCCTGCGCTTCCCCTTCCTGGCCTGGCCCTTTTTGCGCGGCCCGGTGGTGCTCTTCGAAACCCTGGTGCACGGGCTCAAGGCCCTGTCGTTTTCGGCCAACCAGGCCCTGGAGGAAGACGACACCCCCATGGGCTCCTGGGCCTTGTCGCTCACCATGGTGGTGGCCGTGGCCTTTGGCCTGGGGCTCTTCGTGGCCCTGCCCCATCTGCTCTCCCTGTGGCTGGGCAAGCTCAAGGCCCTGGCCTTCGATGAGATGAGCCTGTGGTTCCACCTCACCGACGGGGTCATCAAGGTGGCGCTTTTCGTGGCCTACCTGTGGCTCATCTCGCGCATGAAGGACATCCAGCGGGTCTTCGAGTACCACGGGGCCGAGCACAAGAGCATCTACTGCTTCGAGGCCGGCGAGGAACTGACCGTGGCCAACGCGCGGGCCTATTCGCGCCTGCACCCCCGCTGCGGCACGGCCTTTTTGCTGGTGGTGCTGGTGGTTTCCATGCTGGTCTTCACCCTGGTCTTCCCCTGGCTGCCGCGCTTCTCCCAGAGCGCGGTGCTCAACCAGGCGGCCCAGATCGGCCTCAAGGTGCTCCTGATGCTGCCCATCGCCGGCATCTCCTACGAGGTGATCCGCCTGGCCGGCAAAAAAGGCGGCCAGGGTTTCTGGAGCGTCTTGTTGTGGCCGGGCTTGCAGATGCAAAGGCTCACCACCCGCGAGCCTGACGACGACCAGATCGAGATCGCGCTCACGGCCCTTAGGGCCGCCGTCTGCACCGCCGAGGGCGACGAACCCTCGCTGTCTTGCCTCTAGCCCCCTAACTACCCTCTAACCAGGCCGGCACAGCCCATGTCGCTTAACCATTTGCTCAGCAACAAACTCACGGAAGTGGAGACGCGCTACCAGGAGTTGGAGGACCGCCTGGCCGACCCCAAGGTCCTGGCCGACAACGAGGCCTACCAGAAGGTGGCCAAGGACCATGCCGACCTGCGCCAGTTGGTGGACACCTTCCGCGATCACCGCCGCCTGGAGGCCGAGCTAAACGAGAACCGCGAGCTGGCCAAGGACCCCGACCCCGAGATGGCCGAGATGGCCAAGGCCGAGGTGGAGGCCGCTTGTGCGCGTCTGCCCCAGTTGGAGCATGAGCTGCAACTGCTCCTGTTGCCCAAGGACCCCAACGACGACAAGAACGTCCTACTGGAGATACGCGCCGGCACCGGCGGCGAGGAGGCGGCCCTGTTCGCCGCCGAGCTGTTGCGCATGTACCTGCGCTACGCCGAACTCAAGCGCTGGAAAACCGAGATCATGAGCAGCTCGGAATCGGCCAACGGCGGCTTCAAGGAGGTCATC
>JACQYR010000134.1 GCA_016208115.1 Desulfarculus sp. | reverse complement strand
CAGACGAGAACCCGCTCCCCAGCCGCCCACGGTCCAGAAATCGCACGGGCCTGCATGTGCTCGAGCAGCTGCTCGTCAACCCGCTCAGCCGTGCGGCGCAGCGCCAACTCGCGCAGGGCCGTGAGGTTGCTCTGCCGGAAGTAGTTGCGGGCCGCCAGTTCGGCCTGGAACGGCACGTAGACCTTGCCCTCCTGGAGCCTTATCAGCAGGTCCTCGGGGGGCAGGTCCACCAGCACCAGGGCGTCGGCCCGCTCCAGGATGGAGTCGGGCACCGTCTCGCGGATGACCACCCCGCTGATGCGGGCCACCAGGTCGCTCTGGCTCTCCAGGTGTTGCACGTTCAGGGTGGTGTAGACGTCAATGCCGCGATCCCAGAGCTCCTGCACGTCTTGCCAACGCTTGGGGTGGCTAGATCCGGCCAGGTTGCTGTGGGCCAGCTCGTCCACCAGCAAGAGGGCCGGCCGGCGGGCGCGGGCCGCCTCCAAATCAAATTCCTCCAGACGGTGGGCGCCGTGTGGCACCACCCGGCGGGGCAGCACCTCCAGTCCCGCCAGCAGGGCCTCGGTCTCGGTCCGGCCGTGGGTCTCCACCACCCCCACCACCACGTCCAGGCCCTCGGCCCGCCGGGCCTGGGCCGCCTCCAGCATGGCGAAGGTCTTGCCCACCCCTGGCGCGGCCCCCAGAAAGACGCGCAGGCGTCCCTGACCCTCTTGGCCTTGTTCCTGGCGGGCCAGGGCCAACAGGGCCTCGGGGTCGGGGCGCTGCTCAGCGGGCGGCATGGGCGTCCCCCTGCCCCGGCCAGCGCCGCGCCAGCGCCAGATTCAACTTGAGCACGTTGACCCGGGGCTGGCCCAGCACCCCCCACTGGCGCCCCTCGATGTGCTCGCGCACCAGGGCCGCCACCTGGGCGGGGTCCAGGCCCCGCGCCCCGGCCACCCGCCCCACCTGGAAATGGGCCGCCGCCGGGCTCAGGTGGGGGTCCAGGCCGCTGGCCGAGGCCGTGACCAGGTCCATGGGCACCGGACCGCTCGCCCCTGGGTGGGCCTGGCGCAGGGCCCGCGCCCGCTCCTCCACCGCCTGGCGCAGGGCCGCATTGCTGGGGGCCAGGTTGGAGCCGCCCGAGGCGGTGGCGTTGTAGGCCTGGGGAGCGGTGGCCGAGGGCCGGCCCCAGAACCATTGGGGCTGGCCAAATCCTTGGCCGACCAGCTCCGAGCCGATCACCGCGCCCTGGTGCTCCACCAGGCTGCCGTTGGCCTGGCGGGAAAACACCGCCTGGGCCAGGCCGGTGACCAGCAGGGGGTAGGCCAGGCCGGTCAAGAGGATCAAGACAAGCAGCAGAAGCGCCGACGGCCGCAGCAATCGCAGAAACTCAGCCATGACCAACCTCCCTACACCAAACCCAGGCCCACCAAAATCAAGTCTATCAGCTTGATGGCCGCGAAAGGCACCAAGAGGCCGCCCAGGCCGTAGATGAGCAGATGCCGCCCCAGGACCTGGGCGGCGCCCTGGGGCCGGTAGCGCACGCCCTTCAAGGCCAGGGGGATGAGCCCCACGATCACCAGGGCGTTAAATATAACCGCCGAGAGCACCGCGCTCTGGGGAGTGGCCAAGCCCATGAAGTTGAGCACCCCCAGGGCGGGATAGGTACCCACGAAGGCGGCCGGGATGATGGCGAAGTACTTGGCCACGTCGTTCATGATGCTGAAGGTGGTCAACGCCCCCCGGGTCATCAGGAGCTGCTTGCCCGTCTCCACGATCTCCAAGAGCTTGGTGGGGTTGGAGTCCAGGTCCACCATGTTGCCGGCCTCCTTGGCCGCGCTCGTGCCGCTGTTCATGGCCACGGCCACGTCGGCCTGGGCCAGGGCCGGGGCGTCGTTGGTGCCGTCGCCGGTCATGGCCACCAGGCGGCCTTCGGCCTGTATCTGGCGGATGAGCTGGAGCTTGGCCTCGGGCGTGGCCTCGGCCAAGAAGTCGTCCACCCCGGCCTCGGCGGCGATGGCCGCGGCGGTCAGGGCATTGTCGCCGGTGACCATCACCGTCTTGATGCCCATGCGCCTTAGCTCCAGGAAGCGCTCCTTGATGCCGCCCTTGACGATGTCCTTGAGCCAGATCACCCCCAGCACGCGGCCGTTATCGGCCACCACCAGGGGCGTGCCGCCCTCCTTGGCCACGTGGGCCACCACCGCCTCCACCACGTCGGGGAAGTGCCCGCCCTGCCCGGCCACCAGCCGGCGGATGGCGTCCGTGGCGCCCTTGCGGATGCTGCGGCCCGGCAGGTCCACGCCGCTGAGCCGGGTCTGGGCGCTGGAGGGGATGAAGGCCGTGACCTGGTCCAGGTCAGGGGCGCGCAGGCCGTACATCTCCTTGGCCAGCACCACCACGCTGCGCCCCTCGGGGGTCTCGTCGGCCAGGGAGGCCAGTTGGGCCGCCTCGGCCAGTTGGCGGGGCTCCACCCCCGGCAGGTTGACGAAGGCCGAGGCCTGGCGGTTGCCCAGGGTGATGGTGCCGGTCTTGTCCAGGAGCAGCACGTCCACGTCGCCGGCCGCCTCCACCGCTCGTCCGCTCATGGCGATGACGTTCTTCTGGATCAGGCGGTCCATGCCGGCGATGCCGATGGCCGACAAGAGGCCGCCGATGGTGGTGGGGGCCAGGCAGACCAACAGGGCCGCCAGCACCGCCAGGCCCACCGGCCGCCCCTGGCCGGCCTGGTCCACGGCGTGCTGGCTGAAGGGCAGCAGGGTGGCGCAGACCAACAAAAAGATCAGGGTCAAGGCGGCCAGCAGGATGCCCAGGGCGATCTCGTTGGGGGTCCTGCCCCGCTTGGCGCCTTCCACCAGGGCGATCATGCGGTCCAGGAAGGTCTCGCCCGGCCGGGCGGTGATGCGCACGATGAGCCAGTCGCTCAAGACCCGAGTGCCGCCGGTGACCGCGCTACGGTCGCCGCCAGCCTCGCGGATGACCGGCGCGCTCTCGCCGGTGATGGCGCTCTCGTCCACCGAGGCCACGCCGGCCACGGCCTCGCCGTCACCGGGGACCAGGTCGCCGGTCTCCACCAACACCAGGTCGCCGGTTTGCAGGTCGCTGGAGGGTATGAGCCGGTGGGGCGAGTCGGGCCGCGGCGGGTCGCCGGTGATGGGCAGCTCCTTGGCCATGATGGTCTGGCGGGTGCGCCTAAGCTGGGCAGCCTGGGCCTTGCCCCGCCCCTCGGCCACGGCCTCGGCGAAGTTGGCGAAGAGCACCGTGAACCACAGGCCCACCGAGATGGCCAGGATGAAGCCCGGCGGCTCGCCCACCGGCTCCAGCAGGGAATGGGCATAGAGGCCCAGGGTGAGCACCCCCCCCACCCAGACCGTGAACATCACGGGATTGCGCACCTGGGCCCGGGGGGACAGCTTGACCAGGGAGGCCCACACGGCCTCGCTCAAAAGGGCCGCGTCCATGTGCGGCCGCCGGCGCTTGGACTTGGACATTGGGAGCCTACCTCTCTCAGTGACCCAGCATCTGCAAGTGCTCCACCACCGGCCCCAGGGCCAGGGCCGGCAGGAAGGCCAGGGCGCCCACCACCAGCACCACCGCCACCAACAGCCCGCAGAAAAGCGGCGTGTGGGTGGGCAGGGTGCCCGGCCCCGGCGGCACCGACTTGGCGGCGGCCAGGGCGCCGGCCAGGGCCAAGACCGGCAAGGCCAGCCAGTAGCGAGCCACCAGCATGGCCATGGCCCCGCCCAGGGTGTACAGCGGCCCCGTGGCGTCCAGGCCGGCAAAGGCGCTGCCGTTGTTGTTGCCCATGGAGGAGAAGGCGTAGAGGACCTGGCTGAACCCGTGGGCTCCGGGGTTGGAGGCGGCGGACGCGGCCGGGCCGGAGACGGCCAGGGCCGTGGGCACCAGCACCGCGAACAGGGGGGCCATGATGACCAGGGCGGCCATCTTGATCTCAAAGGCCCCGATCTTCTTGCCCAGGTACTCGGGCGTGCGCCCCACCATCAGCCCGGCGATGAAGACCGCCACCAGCACGAAGCACAGCATGCCGTAGAGACCCGAGCCCACCCCGCCGAAGACCACCTCGCCCAACTGCATCATGAGCATGGGCACCAGGCCGCCCAAGGGGGTCAGCGAGTCGTGCATGGCGTTGACCGAGCCGTTGGAGGCGGCGGTGGTGGCCACGGCCCACAGTACCGAACCGGTCACCCCGACGCGCACCTCCTTGCCCTCCAGGCTACCCGCGCCCGTCTCCAGGCCCAGGCCCGCCAGGCGCGGGTTGCCCGCCCCCTCGGCCCACAGGGCCAGGCCCAGGCCGGCCAGGAACAGGGCCAGCATGGCCAGGAACAGCACCCAGCCCTGGCGGCGGTCGCCCACCATGGCCCCGAAGGTGTGACACAGGGCCGCGGGGATGAGCAGGATGGCCAGGCACTGCAAGAAGTTGCTTAGGGGGGTGGGGTTCTCTAGGGGGTGGGCCGAGTTGGCGTTGAAGAAACCGCCGCCGTTGGTGCCCAGTTGCTTGATGGCCACCTGGGAGGCGGCCGGCCCCAGGGCCAGGGCCTGGCCGCTGGCGCCGTCCTTGGCCGGGCCTAGCCCCGCGCCCTGGATCGCCTCCTGCAAGGGCGTAATCTCCTGGCGGGCGGCCAGGGTCTGCACCACCCCCTGGGAGGCCAGGACCAGCGACAGGACCAGGGCCAGGGGCAGGAGCACGTACAAAAGCGAGCGCACCAGGTCCACGAAGAAATTGCCTAGCAAGGCGCTTTCGCGCCGCGCAAGCCCCCGGATCAGGGCCGCCAGGCAGGCCAGGCCCGTGGCGGCGGAGAGGAAGTTCTGCGCGGTCAGGCCCAGCATCTGCGTCAAATTGGTCAGGGCGCTCTCACCGGCGTAGGCCTGCCAGTTGGTGTTGCTGACGAAGCTCACGGCGGTGTTGAAGGCCAGCCAGGGCTCCATGCCCGCCAGGCCCAGGGGGTTGAGGGGCAGCCCGCCT
>JACQYR010000184.1 GCA_016208115.1 Desulfarculus sp. | reverse complement strand
GAGTGGGGCCGCTCAAGGTCACCTCGTCGTCGGTGTCCACGGTCAGCTCGTCCTCGGAGTAGGTCAGGGAGTGAGTGGCCAACTGCATACCCGTGCTAGTGGTGCCGCGCACGTTGCCCACCAGGCTCAGGGAATGATCGCTGGGATCGTATTCGCCGTGCTCGGAGGAAAGGCGGATGTGGCCGCCGTCCTTGGTGTAGAAGACCATCTCCACGCCGCGCAGATCAACGGTGCCGTTTTCCTGGTCAAAGTGGGTGCCGGCCGCGGCGATGCGCCAACGGGGCTGGCCCTCGGCGACGTGGGTGTAGGCCAGGACCTGGCCCGCGCCGCTCACCTGGCGGGCGCTATTTTCGGGGTTGGCCTTGGTCTGGGCGATGGCCACCCGCACCGGCAGCAAGGCCGGCTGGTTGACCCAGAAGGAAGCGCCGGAGCCGACGACCAGGGCGGCCAAACCGGCTGTGGCGTAGACCGGGGCCAGGCGCCAGGAGCCGCCGCCCTGGCCCAGCAGGGCGCGCAGGCGCTCGGCCAGCGGGGTCTTGGTATTGATCTGGCGGGTGAGCCAGCCCGACTTGTGCACCGTGAAGATGGCGTAGACCGGTATCCACGCCAGGGCCACCACGTAGAAGACACTGTAGGGGATGGCCCACAAGCAGCTAAAGCTTTTGTGGCGCAGGATGTAGACGGTCATGGGGATGATGCCCACCACCATGGCGCCGATGAGGGTGTACAGGGCCACCACCGGCGGTAGGGTGAGCAGGGAGATCAGGCCGGTGACCAAGAGCATCTGGGCGGCGGTCATGTCCAGCCAGGACAGCACGTGGTTAACCCGGGCGCCCAAGGCCGGAGCCTGGCGGAACTTCCTGAACAAGAAGCCATTCATCATCAGGGACTCGCGGATGTCGCTACGCGCCCAGCGCAGGAGCATCTTCACCAGGCCCTTGTATTTAACCGGCACGTTGGTGAAGACCATGGCGTTGCTCTGGAAGAGCACGTGGTAGCCGTCACGCAGGATCAGGTTGGTGAGGAAGCGGTCCTCGCCGATGCGGTAGGGCTGGCCCAGGAAGGCTTCGTCCAGCCACTCGTCCAACACCGGCATGACGGCCTGGCGGTGATAGGCCGACAGGGCGCCGGGGGTGCACATGACCGTGTTGACCCGGCTGTGGCTGGCGCGCAGGAAGTCGAAGCCATAGGTGAAGGCCACCTCCAGCATGCGCGGGATGACGCCGGCCTTCTGGTTGAGCACCCGCACGTTGCCGGCCACGCCGCCCACCAGTTTGTCGTGGGCAAAGGGGCTGACCAGGCGGCGCAGGGTGGGGGGCTCGATCATGGAGTCGCTGTCTATGGTGACGAAGACGTCGCCGGTGGCGCGCAGGAAGCCGGCGTACAGGGCGTGACGCTTGCCCTGGTTCTTGGGCTGCTGCACCAGGGTCACGCGGCCGGGCAGCTCTTGCTCGGATTTCAGCATCCACCGCCAGGTGTCGTCCTGGCTGCCGTCGTCCACGGCGATGACTTGCAGCTTGTCGGCCGGGTAGTCGCTCTGGCAGATGCTGTGCAGGGTGTCCAGCACCTGGCGGCCCTCGTTGTAGGCCGGCACGATGACGGTCAGGGTGGGCAGCTCCTGGTCGGAGACCTCCGGCAGGGGCTTGTAGGTCCATACCAGGTAGAAGCGCCACAAGAGCGCCGCGATGTTGATGTAGAGCAAGCTCTGGCCCACGTAGGACATGGCCTTGAGCCAGCCCTGGCCCAGGGCCTGGCGCAGTTGCACGGCGCCCTCGTCCAGGTGCAAATAGGCCAGGAAAAGGGCCAGGCCCAGGCCCAGGCCCATCCACAGCTTGGGCCAGGTCCAACGCAGGGCCGCCATGAGGCGGTCGGGGGCATGGCCGCCCGCGCTGGGCGGCACCAGGGCAAGCCTGGCCGGGGCGGCCTGGGGTTTGAGCGCGGGGGCTTCTTGTTTGAGGGCCACGGATTCCATGTACTGCGGGGTTCTTTCCGCCCCTAAAGGGCGAAAGTTTGTTTTCTTGCCTAAGCCGGCCTGGCGGCGAACCTCAACCCCCGGCCACTAGCTCCCTACTTAAATCTGCCTATAAGGCCGAGGGGCTGTATGGGCCGATGGTTTCCTTTGGTTTGAGGCCGCCGTTAAAAATTTGGCCCGTTTCAGTCGCAAGAAGCGGGCAATTTTTCAACCCTATGATTTACATCAACAATGCTCGGGAACCTCTGGATATGCGAACCCTTGGTTCCGATCGCTTTCCAACCTTTTAGCGGGTGCCGGGGCTGGCACCCAGCACCCCATGATAACCCAACCAGCGAAAGCGCAACAATATTTTAACGACCGGAACTGATTATTCCCTAATCGCGCGATAAGGAATCATGAGTTCCTATGTTTTGCCCGCCAGACCCGGCCGGCGGGCGTAACGCATTTTTAACCATGACCATTGCCCGCCTGCCCAGTCCCAGCCTTTGCGCTCGAAAAATAAAGCCAACGCCGCCTAATAGCAAGAGGCCCGCCTTCATGTGCACAAATTCTTTTGCGAGGTCAGTCTATGAAGCGGCCCAGGATGGAGTGGCGCTCCTTGAGCTCCATGAGCATGTGCTCGTCGCGGCGCAGCTTGACCACGGCCTTGGCCACCATGTACACCCCCAGGACGCCCAGGGCCGTGCAGACCACCAAGAGGGGCACCAGGAGCCACAGGACGCGCCCCATTTGATAATACTGCGAAAAGGCAATCAAAAAGCTGACAAAGGCCATGGGCAGGGCCATGACCGCGATGCCGGTGCGCAGGGCGGCCAAGTGGGTGCGCTTCTCGGCCAGGATGAGCTGGGCCTCGTTGATTATTAGGGGGTCCTCGGGGGCCATGGAAGGCTCCATCTGGGGTGGCTCAGGTGATGATGGGCTGATTGTAGACGTGGTGAGTCATTTAAGCAATGGAGCGCGGGCCGACGCCGCCTCGGCGGCCTGGCGGGCCAGGCGCAGCCATTCCCGCCGGATAAGCCCGCTGAAGGGGCGGATCAGGCTCCAGTAGGCCCGGAACCTGG
>JACQYR010000098.1:12740-19270 GCA_016208115.1 Desulfarculus sp. | reverse complement strand
CGCATGTCGCTAAGGAAACAGAAGGTGCGCGCCCGGCTGATGTGGCGGTCGAAGTCGCGCTCCGACCAGGCGAATTCCAAGCTCTGGCGGCGGATGGCCGGGTGGTCGAACTCGATGGTGAAGCCGATGCTCAAGTCGTCGGCCGGGGCCACGCTGACCACCTTGTCGTCCTCGCCGAACTCCACCTTGCGCAGCACCCGGTAGAACTTGCGGGGCCGGGCCTGGGCGGTGAGCCCGGCGCTCTTGATGAGGAAGACAAAGGGCGCGCTGGAGCCGTCCATGATGGGCACCTCGGGGGCGTCCACCTCCACCAGGGCGTTGTCCACGCCCAGGCCGGCCAGGGCCGAGAGCAGGTGCTCCACCGTGGAGATGGTCACGCCGCCCTGGCCCAGGGTGGTGGAGAAGCGGGTGTCCACCACGTGGAAGACGTCGCCGGGGATGAGCGGGGCGCTGGTCAGGTCGCCGCGCTTGAAGACCACGCCGGTGTCGGGGTCGGCGGGGCGGATGCTTAAGTTGACGCGCTTGCCGCTGTGCAGACCGATGCCGGTGCAGGTGACGGTGCGATTGAGGGTGCGCTGGAAGAGCTGCATGGGCGTTTCCCTTGCCGGTAATAATTCTGCCTGGCCCAGGCCCATGCAATAATCACACCAAGCACCGCCAGCGGCCCCGAGGGTTTTGTGCATATAACAAGCCGTTATCGCTGACTATATAATCACCCAAAACCCCAGGGGCCGGCCCTGCTTTGCCGCGCCCGGACCAGCCTGTGGCCAGGGGGCCACAGGGATGGCCTCAGGGTGTGTCAAACAGCCCACCGGCCTGGGCCACCTGGTTGGCCCGCTGAAGGTCCTCGGGGAAGTTGACGTTGAGGAAGCTATAACCCTCGGGGTCCAGTTGGGCCACCTCGGACGGCTCCAGGAAGCGGGCCTGCACGGCCCCCAGCAGCATGCGGGGCCGGCCCTCGCCGGCGGCCAGCAGGCGTTGGGCCGCCGGCAGGCACCCCCGGGAGTAGTAGGCCAACAGCGGCTCGGGCCAGCCCCGGGGGCCTTGGATGGCCAAGGCCTGGCAGTGCCCGTGGGCCTGGGCCAGGCGGCCCAAGAGGGCCGGCCGCACCAGGGGCAGGTCCACGGCCAAGAGGACCATGCCCCCGGCATCGCTATCCAAAAAGGCGGTGACCAGGGCGGCCAGGGGGCCTTGGCCGGGCCAGCGGTCGGCGATGATCTCCCAGGGCAGGTCGGCGCAGGCCGCCACGTCCACAGTGACCACCAGCACCTCTAGCCCGGCCCGCTCCAGGGCGCCGCCGGCCAGGTCAATCAGACGGCGGCCGGCCACGGTGCGCCAGGGCTTGCCGCCGCCCAGGCGGGAGCCCGGGCCGCCGGCCAGCACCACGCCCTTGAGGGGGCCGGGGTCCTGGGGAGGCTGGGGGCTCATGGCTCCAGGGGGGGATGGCCGGCGGGCTCCAACACCTTGAGCCGCTCCTGCTGGCGGTTGAGATACACCGCGCAGCAGCCGCAAGGGCCGCCGCACAGGGTCTCGGCCTGCTCGCGTATGTCGTAGCAGCGGCGGTGGGGCTCCTTGAAAGCCGCGCAGCGCTCCTTGTCGGCGCAGGCGAAGATGTTCCAGCAGGGGGCCAGCAAGAGCAGGTTGCGCAGGCAGGCCAGGGTGAAGCCATGCTCGTGGATGAGCTGGTTGATGCGCTGAATCTGGGCCACGTCAAAGTCGCTGTACAGGCGGTTGTTGGTCTTGGGCTCCCGGCGGGGCAGGATGAAGCCCTCCTTCTCATACTCGCGGATGCGCTTCTGAGAGAGGTTGACCACCCTGGAGACGTCGTTGATGAGGTACATGTGCTAAGCGGTCCCGGCGTGGGTGCGTGTAGAAGAAATTGCGTCCACGGGCGGGTTAATAGCACGCCCGCCGGCCGGCCGCAAGGCCAAACCTCCCCGGCCCGAGACCCTCGGCCTTGCCCCCAGGGGGGTACTCGGGTTATGGTGATGGCAACCTTGACGGAAGGCCCCAAAGCCGCCCTCCCGCCGCTCCCGCAGACCAGCGGCGGAAAGAGCGCCCGCGCGCCAATGCCATCCCCTGGCTTGGAGAGGCTATGTTATCCAAAAACAAGATCAAGTTCGTGTTGGCCCTGGCCCCGCTCCTGGCGCTCTTGCTGGGTTCCCTGGCCCTGGCCGCCCCCCAGGAGCTCATGGACCAAGCCGCGGCGGCCTATGCCCAGCGCGCCGACCGGGCAAAAGCCAAGCAGGCCGTGGATCTCTATGCCCAGGCCCTGGCCGCCGACCCCCAGAGCGACGAGGCGGCCTGGAAGCTCAGCCGGGCCTGGTACTGGGTGGGCAGCCACCTGCCCGAGGACCAGGCCCTGGAGCCCTTTGACCAGGCCGTGCAGGCGGCCAAGCAGGCCGTGGCCATTAGGCCCGACTCACTGGCCGGGCACTTCTGGCTGGGCGTGGCCTATGGCAGCTATGGCCGGGTCAAGGGCGTGATGAAGAGCATCTCCCTGGTGGACCCCATCAAGGAGGAAATGGCTTTCGTAATCAAGAAGGACCCGGCCTACGAGGCCGGCGGTCCCTACCGGGTGCTGGGGCGGCTGTACTTCAAGCTGCCGGGGCTGTTGGGCGGCGGCACCGACAAGGCCATCGAGAACCTGCTGATCGCCGTCAAGCACGGCCCCCAGCGCTGGCTCAACCATATCTATCTGGCCGAGGCCTATATCAAGGACGGCAAGAAGGCTGAGGCCAAGGCCCTGCTGGAGCAGGTCGTGGCCGGACCGGCCGAGGCCGGCCTGGAGCCCGAGTACGCCGACTGGCGGGCCGAGGCCCAGAAGCTGCTCAAGGACCTGAAGTAGGCCGCCGGGCCGCCAGGAGGGCTGGGGGGCTGGGGGCCGGCGGCCTAGCTCAACCCTGCTATTTGGCTCTCGTAGTTGGCCGGGGAATATGGCTCCAGGCCGTCCTCTATGGCCTGGGCCATTTTCACGCCCAGTTGGCGGGCCTCGGCCAGTTGTTCGTCCGTGAGCCGGCGCAGCAGAAAGCCCCGCGTGGCCTCCTGGGCGCTCAGGGGATGATCGAAGATGGCCCCGGCGTAGATGTCGGCGATGAAGGGGCCGTTGACCATCAGGCCCACGTTCTCCTTGAGCCAGGGGGTGCCCAGGTCGCAGTACTGGCGGGCCTCGGGGGGAATCATGCCGGCGCTGACGATGCTGGCCGCGGCCCGGGGCTTGTCAATGAGCCGGGGCGCGGGGCAGCCCTTGAGGCCCATGACCTCGCCGGTGGGCGAGCACAGGCGAAAGGCCGCCCGCTCCAGGAAGGTGGTCATCAGCCCGCTGACAAAGCCCGAGTGTACCGGCGAGGTGAAGATCACCCCGTCGGCGGCCTTGATCTTCTCCAGGATGGCGGTCACGCCGTCTTTGATGGAACAGGGGGCGATCACCGACTCCAAATCCTGGTAACAGGTCAGGCAGTTGGTGCAGAAGCGGATGTCGTGGTCCTTGAGCAGCACCATCTCGGTCTCCGCGCCCAGGGAGGCGGCGCCCTCCAGGGCGGCCAGGGTAAGGGCGCTGGTGGTGCCTTGGGCACGGCCCGTGGCGTTGAGTGCCAGTACCTGCATGTCGGCCTCCTGTTCTGGGGGATGGCGGTATTATCCCACAAAGCCGCCGGGGAATGGTAGCCCGGCCAAACGGCGGCGGCCTTGGCTTGCCGCCCCGGCCAAAGCTGTCATAATCAACCCCGGAACTGGTTTAAGGCCGGGGACCCGCCGGCCAAGGAGCGGCTGAGATGGAAAACCTGCCCGAGCTGGGCCACGCCCCTCTCAAGGAGGCCCCGGCCATAGAGGACCCCACGGTACCCGGCTTTTGGGGCGCGGCGGCGGCCTGCGGATTGCGCAAGGACGGCCGCGAAGACTTGGCCCTCATCGCCGCCCAGCGGGCGGTGCCGGCGGCCGGCGTCTTCACCCAGAACAAGCTGCCGGCTGCCCCCGTGCAGGTGGCCCGGCGCCACCTGGTCCAGGGCCGGTTGCGGGCTATTTTGGCCAACAGCGGCGGGGCCAACGCGGCCACCGGCCAGCCCGGCCTGGAAGCCTGCCTGCGCTGCTGCCAGGAGGCCGGGCGGCAGCTGGACTGCGACCCCCACCAGGTGGCGCCCTGCTCCACCGGGGTCATTGGCCAACTCCTGGACGACGCCAAGGTGCGCGCCGCCCTGCCGGGGCTGGTGGCCGGGCTCTCGTCCCAGGGCCTCAGCGAGGCCGCCGGGGCCATCATGACCACCGACGCCTTCCGCAAGATGGCCTTGGCCCAGGTGGAGATCGCCGGGCGGCCGGTCAAGGTGCTGGGCATGGCCAAGGGCGCGGGCATGATCCGCCCGGACATGGCCACCATGCTCAGCTTCGTGTTAACCGACGCCGTGGCCAGCCCGGCGGCCCTGGGCAGCATCCTGGGGCCGGCGGCGGGCATGAGCTTCAACCGCGCCAGCGTGGCCGGCGCCACCTCCACCAACGACACCCTGCTGCTCTTGGCCAGCGGCCAGGCCGGCCATGCCGAGCTGCGGCCCGGCGACAGCGGCCTCATCGAGTTGGGCGCGGCGGTAACCCGGGTCTGCCAGGACCTGGCGGCCATGCTGGTGGCCGACGGCGAGGGGGCCTCCCACCTGATAAGGGTGCTGGTGACCGGAGCCCCGCAAGAGGCCCAGGCCCGGGCCCATTGCTACGCCATCGCCCACTCGCCGCTGTGCAAGACCGCCTTCGCCGGCCAAGACCCCAACTGGGGCCGTTTGTTGTCCACCCTGGGGGCCGAGGCCGGACGCCGGGGCTGGCCCTTCGAGCCGGCGCGGCTCAACCTGTGGATCGGCCAGGCCCACCTGTGCCAGGACGGCCTCTATGGCGGGGCCGAGGCCGAGGCCCAGGCCGCCCAGGTGATGAAACAGCCCCGCTACCAGATCCACCTGGACCTGGGCCTGGGCGGCGAAAGCTTCTGGGTGCTCACCAGCGACCTGGGGCACGAGTACGTCAACATCAACGCCGACTACCGCAGCTAAAACAGGCCTGTCTAGAGGCGCGGGAGATTGCTTCGCCACCCTGACGGGCTCCTGGCCATGACCACGTATTTAAATGTGAGAGGCTTCAAACCATGAAACGCGCAATCCTACTCCTGGCCCTGGTCCTGGGGCTGCTGACCCTGGCGGCCCAGCCGGCCCTGGCCCTGGTCAAGCCCGGCAAGCCCCTGCCGGCCCTGACCCTGCCCGACGCCGCCGGCCAGAACCACGACCTCTTGGCCCTGACCAAGGACAAGGTGGCCCTGATGGTGTACTGGTCGGTGACCTGCCCCCACTGCCAGCGCGAGATGCCCCACATCCTCTCCCTGGCCAAGCGCCTGGAGGGCAACCCCTTCGTGCTGGTGCTGATAAACACCGACGGCCAGGCCATGGCCAAGGTGGTGCAGGGCTACGCCGCCGAGCACCGCCTGCCCCCGCCCCACATCATGGACGTGGGCGCCAACGACTCCCTGCCCTTTGCCGACGCCTTCGACATCGTGGCCACCCCGGGGGTGCTGGTCTTCGACCGCGCCGGCAAGTTGGCCCACGCCCAGGAACTGACCGTGGACATGGACAAGTTGCAAAAGGCCATCGAATCGTCTTTTTAGTGGGGTGCCCCCCACGGGGCATTAACGGGTCGGTTGGGGCATTCCTTATGGCCCAGGCCGGCGGCTCCCTTTGCGGGGCTGCATAGTACAGAACGTAGGGCGGGTTAGCGAAAGCGTAACCCGCCGAGTACCTGCTACCTTTGCTTGCATGCCCGCCCGGCCAAGGATATGCTGCCAGCATGTTGCGCCAACAAGAAAATAATCTGCCGATCCTCAGGTTCGTGGCCCTGGCCGGCCTGGACCGCGTCAGCCACGCCGTCACCACCCGCCACGGCGGGGTGAGCCAGGGGGCCTACGCCTCCCTGAACTTGGGCCAAAGCTGCGGCGACGACCCCGCCGCCGTGGCCGCCAACCTGGAGCGCCTGCGCCAGTCTCTAGGCCTGGAGCGCCTGGTCTGGGCCAGGCAGGTGCACGGCACCGGCATGCTGGCCGTGGACGGCCAGCAGTCGGGGCTCATCGGCGAGGCCGACGGCCTGGCCACCGACCAGCCCGGCGTGGGCCTGCTCATCAAGCAGGCCGACTGCCAGGCCGTGGTGCTGGCCGCGCCCCGGCGGGGCGTGGTGGCCAACCTGCACATCGGCTGGCGGGGCAACGTGCAAAACATGGCCCGCCGGGGCGTGGAGTTTCTGCAAGAGCGCTACGGCGTGCAGCCCAGCGAGCTGTGGGCCGGCATCTCGCCCAGCCTGGGGCCCTGCTGCGCCGAGTTCGTCAACCACGCCACGGAGCTGCCCGAGCACTTCCTGCCCTACCGCCTGTGGGGCGACAACTTCGACCTCTGGCAGATCACCATGGACCAGCTCACCGCCGCCGGCGTGCCCATCGGGCAGATAGAGATGAGCGGCATGTGCTCGCGCTGCGCGGCGCAGTTCTTCTCCTATCGCCGCGAAGGCGTCACCGG